>JANMQX010000021.1:0-6465 GCA_031370745.1 Ilumatobacteraceae bacterium | reverse complement strand
CCCCGGCGTCACGCGACCACGCGGCTGAACCTGGGCACGGCGTTCAACTTGGCCACCCGCCGTCTAGTGGCGTGAGGTCCGAGCCATCCGGCCGAGTGCGATGGTGAACAGACACTTGCCGATCCACGCGGCCAGCGGCGCGAGCATCTGAGGGAGATACGGAACGCTGACGACTTCGCGCCACTGCACGACGGCCGAGTCGGTGGCGATGCCGGCCGAAATCGAGAACTCTGCTTCGCCAACGAGAACCGGGCCGAGCTTGGCGATGCGGGCGCGACGGCCGCAATCATCGATTGATTGGTCGATGAGCTGCATACGGTCCTCGAGTGCTAGTCGCCTGATGCCGGACCAGGCCGTGAAGTGGTCGGGGTCGACCGGGTCGACGTCGACTCGGGTGAGGGGAATCCAATCTCCGTGGCTACCCCAGTCGGTGAGGCGTTGCCATGCGAGCTCCGTCGTCATCGGCACGATCCGGCTCAGCTCGAAGGTCACGGTTGTAGTCATGGCAAGTTGAACCAGCCGAGTTCGTTTGGCATTCCGTAGCTCGCGGTCATTGTGACTTGACGGTCGCAAGGGGCGACGGGTAGCAATGCAAGGTGATCGGTGCCGTGGGTCCACGACATCGCTGTTTTCCCACGGCCCGAAAGCGCTCGAACACACTCTCGACTACCTGGGCGATCCGGGTTTGCTCGGGCCGAACTCGGTTTCGTGGCGGGTGATCGGCGACGCGGCGGCGTTCGTCGGCGGGATCCGCGCGCTGCTCGTGCAGACTGCTCATCCGGAGGTAGTGGCTGGAGTCGAGGAGCACTCGCGTTATCGGGACGATCCACTCGGACGACTCAATCGCACGTCGGTGTACGTCACCGAGACCACCTATGGAGCGATCCCCGAGGTCGAAGCTGCTGTACTGGCAGTCCGCACGGCTCATCAGCCTGTGAAAGGGCGTTCCGAGCGCGATAAGGCCTACAGCGCGGGCAACCCGCAGCTGGCGGCGTGGGTCCACAACGTGTTGACCGATTCGTTTCTCGTGGCGTTCCAGACCTTTGGGCCACAGCCGCTCACCAGCGAGGAGGCCGACCGATTTGTCGAGGAGCAGACACGCATTGGCGCGCTGCTCGACGCGTCGCCCCTGCCGTCGTCCGCAGCGGAGCTTTCACTGTGGGTGTCCGAGCATCCTGACCTCGCGAGCAGCAACGCGCAAAGGAACGCTGTCGAGTTTCTCCGTCATCCACCCTTGCCGATCACGGTACAGCTTGGCTATCGGCCGCTCTTCCACGCTGCCGTCGCCACACTGCCCCGCTCCATCAGCGCGGTCCTCGGGCTTGCTCCGACGCCCGTCAGTGCCCACATCGGTAGGGCCGCCGTGAACGGCTTGCGGTGGGCACTCGGCTCGTCACCGTCGTGGCATCTGGCGCTCCTTCGAGCTGGTGCGCCGGTTCCTTCGGGTATCTTCCGTCAACCGTTGCCGGCTCGGGCCACTGAGACGGATGACAACGCTCCGTCCACCGACCGGTGAGACTCCACTGGAGGTTCAGACGGGCCGGAACAGCGATCACTTGGCCAGCGATCCGCCGTAGATCTGCCAGGCGAGTGTGGCGAGGTGATCGAGCGCGGCCAAGACCAGGAACACGGCGATGGCCGGGCCGATCGCCACGTCGAACAGTCCCTCCGGGGTCGTCAACCGTGTGCCGGGAGGGCCTTGGGGAAAGGTGGATGTGACAGTGATCGCGAAGTTGTTCGCCATCACGAGGATCAGCGTGGCCTGCGCTGCATGCAGCACTGCGAGGCCGACGTTCCACCTGCGCAGACCGGCGAAGTGCTCCGGTGCGACACCCGAGGCAAGGATCGATTCGCTGCTCTCGGTGTTCGATCGCTGTGTCGCGGGTTCGGTCATACGACGCTCCGGTGTTCGACGGCCGGGTCGGATGAGTGGGTACCGGTGAGTGGTTCGGGCCTGTTCTGGGATGTCGTGTGAACGAACGAGTGCAGCCGCTCGGCATCGGCACAGATGCCGGCGAGCAGCCCCGGGAAGATGAATCGGTGGAAGGGCGCAACAGCGATCCAGTAGAGGCGGCCGAGCAGACCGCGCGGGTGGAATCGTGCCGTTTGCGTGATGTTCGCACCAGCGCCGTTGGGTTCGATCTGCCACTGCAGCCAGGCGTCGCCGGGGAGGCGCATCTCGGCGCGCAGACGCAGCAAATTGTCCGGGACGAGGGATTCGACGCGCCAGAAGTCGAGCGGGTCACCGGCGGACAACTGGTGGGTGTGGAGGCGTCCGCGACGCATGCCCACTCCACCGATCAACGAGTCGAGCACCCCACGCAGGTTCCACAGCCAGTCGCCCGCGTACCAGCCCTGCCGACCACCGATCGAACAGACCACCGTGAACAGCTCCGCGGGGGATGCTGCAACGTGGCGCTCTCGTCGATCGAGGTTGACCGTGCCACCGGACCAGACTGGATCGGTGGGCTGCGGCTCGGCCGGCAGCCGTCCGCCCAACTCGGCCCGCGCCCAGCTGGTCGGCACATCGCCGCTTCTCGACTGACCGAGGGCCAGTTCCACTGCCTCGCGATAGCTGAGCTGCTCGATGGGCATCGCGTCGGCGGCGGCGTCGCCTGTGACGATCACATCGTTCACGAGGCTCTGGATGAGCGGCCGGGCGAGCATCGGTGGGATCGGTGTGACGAGGCCGATCCACCGCGACGACAGCCCGGGGGTGAGGAACGGCACCGGCACGACGATGCGGCGTCGCAGACCAGCGACTTGCGCGTACTGCGCCATCATCTCGCGGTAGGTCAGCACTTCGGGCCCGCCCACATCGAGCACCCGACCGGTGACGTCGGCCGTCAGCGACTCGGCGAGGAAGTGCAACACGTCGCTGACAGCGACCGGCTGGCATTTCGTGTCGACCCAACGCGGCGTGACCATCGCGGGGAGCACCTCCACGAGACAACGCAGCATCTCGAAGCTCGCCGACCCTGACCCGATGACTACCGCGGCTCGCAGCTCGACCACCGGCACCGACCCCTTGGCGAGCTCGGCACCGACCTCCTGGCGGCTCGCCAGATGCTCGCTGAGTTTCCCCGAGGAATGGTCGCCGAGCCCGCCCAGGTAGATGATGCGTCGTATCCCTGCAACCTCGGCGGAGCGCCGGAAGTTCTCAGCGACGGCACGGTCGTGCTCGGCCCACTCGGCGGAGGAGCCGATCGAGTGCACCAGATAGAACGCGGCATCCACTCCCGCCATGGCCTCGCTGAGGTCACCACCGACGTCGGCCTGAACGATTTCGACGGATGTGCGCCATGGCGCGGAGTCGACCTTTCCCGGCGTGCGCACCAAGCACCGCACCCGGTACCCACGTTCGATCAGCACCGCCACCAAACGACCACCGACGTAGCCGCTGGCGCCAGTCACCAGCACCAGGGCTCCCGGCAGCACGCTCAGCGACTCAACCTCATTCGGGTTGCCGCTCGTCATGAGGACACCACCTGCACGGCCATCAACGGACCTACGGCGAGCGACGTGCGGCGCTGGTGCAACCGTTCGTATCTCACGAAGCCATCGGAACCGACCGCTGCAGACAGCGGGTAGTGCATCACTTGCACGAACCCGATCAGTCCGATCATGGCTGTCGTGGCGAGGAGATGGGAGGTGAACAGGATTGCCGCAGGCGCGTTCATGAAGCATCCGTTACCCTTGGCATTGATGTCAATAACCCCTGAACCAGGTCGCACATTCCCCCGTCCGAGTTGAGCCCGGCAGCAGTCCACTCAGTGCGAAGGCCGCGACACGCAGGGATTGCTGCTCTCGTACTGGTATCTCGAAGCGTCGAGGGTTTGATTGGGCTCGACGCCCGCGCATGCCGCAGAGCCTCCCTCCGCCAGATGCGGCCCACGTGATCTGTGACGCCCTCGAATCCGCCGACAGCGACCAGCCCCCAGCGCGGCGTTCGAGTCCTGGTGCTGCCGTGGGCAGCAGACATGGTCACAATGCCGTGGTGGCCAGTGCGTCGATTCCCACCGTGTGGGTGCTCGGCGACCAATTGGATCGCGGCCGGGGAGCCCTCGCGGGTCGGAGGCCGGGGGAGTGCCGTGTGCTGCTCGTCGAGAGTGAGGCGCTGATCTCGTCGCGGCGATGGCATCGTCAGCGCTTGCACCTCGTGCTGTCGGCGATGATGCACTTCGCAGCCGAACTGCGAGCCGAGGGATTCGAGGTCGACTACCGCCGCGCCCGCACGCTCGGACGAGGCCTTCAAGAGCACGTCGACGAGTGTGGCCCGTGCCGCGTCATCGCGATGGAGCCGACGAGTTGGGATGGGCGCGTCATGCTCGAGAGGCGGGGAGTCGAGTTGGTGCGCAACGATCTGTTCCTGTGCCACTACGACGACTTCGCGAGCTGGGGAGCCGGTCGGAAGCGACTCACGATGGAGGACTTCTACCGTTGGCAGCGGCAACGACTCGGCGTGCTGATCGACGACGGGGTCGGGGGTCCCCAGCCCGTGGGCGGGCAGTGGAACTTCGACCATGAGAACCGTGAACGACCGCCGAAAGATGGCCGGGCCTGGCCCCCGATCGAGCGGTTCGAGCTCGACGACATCGATCATGCGGTGCTCGATCGGCTGCCGACCACAACGGTCGGCGCTGACCCCGATGGGACGTGGCCCGTGACACGAACGCAGGCACTGATTCGTCTGCGCGAGTTCGTTGACCACGGTCTCGCGTTGTTCGGACCGCATGAGGACGCGATGCTGATCACTGAGTGGAAGCTCGCCCACTCCGTCCTGGCGTCGTCGATGAACATCGGACTCTTGCGCCCACCCGAGATCGTGGAGGCCGCTGAGTCGGCCTATCGACGGGGAGCGGCGCCACTCAACTCGGTCGAGGGCTTCATCCGGCAGGTGATCGGCTGGCGAGAGTACGTGTGGGGAGTCTATTGGATGTGGATGCCCGACTACCGGGTGAGCAACGCGCTCGGCGCCACGCGCCCAGTCCCTCCAGCGTTCACCGGCCAGGCCCACACCGAGATGGCCTGCGTCGCCAGCGTGATCAGACATGTCCACGATCATGGGTATGCGCATCACATCGAGCGGCTGATGGTGCTCGGCAACCTGGCGCTCACGGCCGGTGTCGACCCGGGAGCAATGACAGCGTGGATGCGGGCGAGTTTCGTCGACGGTGCCGAGTGGGTGATGTTGCCCAACGTGATCGGGATGGCCTTGTTCGCCGACGGAGGCATGATGGCCACCAAGCCGTATGCCTCCGGCGGGGCGTACATCAACAAGATGAGCGACTCGTGCAGATCGTGCCGCTTCGACCCAAAGCTGCGAGTCGGCCCGCACGCCTGCCCGTACACGACGCTCTACTGGGACTTCCTCGCCCGCAACGCCGACACGCTTGCGTTCAATCACCGCATGGCCCGCCCGCTCGCGTCCATGCGCATGTTGAGCGACCTGCCCGCCGTACGCCGACGCGCCATCGAGATCCTGGCGCTGATTGACAGCGGAGAACTGTGACGGCGGGACCGTCGGGTGAACCTTGGACCGTGATCGACGAGGCTGGGAATCGCGGGCGAGCCCGGATGCGCCGGGGTTCGTTGCACGACCTGTGACCGATCAGTCCTTCAGGTTGGTGTGGGTGCGCAGGGAGACGATGACATCGCGGAGAAGTTTGAGTGCGCCGAATCCGATCACCAGGCCGATCAAAACAGCTACGGCGGAATCGAGCCAGTGCAGCCGACCGCTGAAGTAGATGACTGCCCCGGAGATGGCAACCCCGGCAGCGGCGGTCGCATCGGCAATCGTATCCAGCAGCACAGATCGCATGTGCAGGTCTTCGTTACCGGCACCACGACCGAGAATGAGCGCAGCGAGGATCATGCTCGCCATGGCGATCAGGCTGACGATCAGTACTGACAATCCATGGATCTCGGGGGTATGCGTCATGAGGCGGCGCAGGCCACCCACCACGACAAAGCCGGTGACGACGAGCAGGACGAGTGAATTGATCAGCGCTACGTACGTCGTCGCCTTCGGATTCCCATGCGGATGCTTGGCAATTCGGATGGCGATGATGCCCAACACAATCGCGGCCGAGTCGGCGGCGTAGTCACCGCCAGCTGCCAGCACCCCGAGCGAACGAGACGCCAAACCGACGAACAAAAGCCCAACGATCATCGCGACATTCAGACCGAGCACCAGCCCAAGTCGTTTCTGCTGACTCATCGATGCCGCTCAGAGATCGCCGCGGCCGCTCCATCAGTGCCGGCGACGTCGACCCGAGCATCCACCGTTCGAGAACCTATCGCCCCGAACGGTGGCGGTGTCGCTGATCAGGTCACTGCGGGTATCAGGCCCTTCGTGACGAGCATCGACGTGCGATGGCATCCTCGCTCGCTCCGGTAGCGAGGGTACGACCGGCGGAACCTCCACCGACGACGATCACGTCGTACCCCACCTACCTGAAGACA
>JANMQX010000019.1:0-11773 GCA_031370745.1 Ilumatobacteraceae bacterium | reverse complement strand
GTTGTGGCTCCCTCGTCGCCGATCCAGTCCCACATCGGCACAGTGCCGCCGAGCTTGGCACCATCGATCAGCGTCGCCTCGTCGAGATGCTTGGAGTTGAAGCAGATCGGGCAGACGAGATAGGTGCCGCCTGCAGCGGTGTATCTGGACATCAGGTCGGGGATCGAAGGGCACCCGTCGCACGCGGTTCCGGATGCCACGCCCTGCGTGACGAGCCGTACGGACTCCTTGGTCAGGAACATCATCGTTGGGCGACCGGACTCAGCGGCACCGACTGCGACGAGGAGTGCAACCGTTACCTTCTCGGCGTCTTCCAAGCCGGTCGACAGACTGATGACTGCTTTGTTTCCCATGATGATCTCCTTTTGTTGTTCGTCAGGTGCTGGAACGACGGCGGGCCTCAACCAGAGAGGGGTCCGAGGTTTCAGCGGGCGATCGTTGTACCAGGGCGAAAAGCCACAGTAGTGATGGGATGACTGTGACCGCGGCGATGCCGAACACCACGACCAGACCGACCATCGTAGGGCGCGCCCCGGCGACCTCGTTGATCGTGGCATGGTCGACCAGGACGTCGGGGTATTGGCCCACTCCCCAGCCGATCACGATCGAGGCCACAGCGGCGACCGCCGCGATACGAGCGACGGCCCAACGTTTCTGCCGCAGCAACACCAGCGCGGCCAGCCCGGCGACAGCAGAGGCAACAACGGGCACGGACCCTCGCCCCTCGAGGCGGCGCACCAACGTGTCGGCATCGGCCCGCAACGGGAAAACGGCCAACACTGCTACAGCACCGGCCACGACTCCACTCCACAGTGCATTGCGTCCGCACCTGGCCGCCAGTTCCGGCTGTCCACTTCGTTCAGCGTCTGCGGCGAGAAACGTCGCCGCCAGAAACGCGCACGTCAGCACTGCCAGCGCTCCGCCCACCAATGACGTCGGACCGGTCCAACTGGTCCAGAGGTCGCCGCCCGTCAGTGGCACACGCCCGTCGGCGATACCACCGGCGATCATGCCGAGGAAGAACGGCGTGATCACCGACGAGGCGGCGAAGACGGCGCCCTCCAGGCGGGCCTCGTTGACATCGGCAGCAAACTTGCGGAAGGCAAACGCTGCGCCCCGCAGCACGATCCCGAGTCCTACCAGCATCCACGGCACGAACAGCGTGGTCATGATCGCTGCAAATGCCGTGGGAAACGCCGACCACAGGAACACCAACACGAAGATCAACCACACGTGGTTGGCCTCCCACACCGGGCCGATCGATCGGTCGATCTGGGCGCGCATCGGGCCTCCGCGCTCGGCATCGCCTGCGGTGAGGTCCCACACCCCGGTGCCAAAATCGGCTCCGGCGAAGATCGCGTAGGCGACCACGCCAAGAAAGAGAATTGCGGCGACGACGTCGTTGAGGTTCATCGTGCACCGGGCCCGTAGGGAGTCGGCAGGTCGTCACCCTCGCCGGCGCGCCAACGCGCCGACATGCTGCGCAGGACGCGCACAGCGACAACGCCCATCACCGTATAGACCACCGCCAGAGTTCCCAGCGAGATCCACACACCGTTGTTCTCGGTCACCGCATCACGAACGCGCAACACCCGATAGACGATCCACGGCTGCCGGCCGACCTCGGTGGTGATCCAGCCGAGCTCCAATGTGAGCACTGACGCAGGTCCGGCGAGCACCGCCAGGCGCATCGCCCAATTGGACGAGAACGGGTCGTGGCCACCTCGTCGGCGAATCCAGAACAGCGACGACCCGAGAGCCATCGCTGTGCCGAGTGCAACCATCGCCTGGAACGACCAGTGCACGACGTTGACGGGAGGTCGATCGTCGGCCGGGAAGTCGTTGATGCCGCGCACTGGCCGGTTGAGTCCGGCGCGTGCTAGCAGCGAACCGACGCCGGGAATCTCGATTCCCCCCCTGGCTCGGCCATCGATCAGTGCGCCACCGATGGTGAGTGGTGCGTTCTGCTTCGTGTTGACTGCTAGATCAATCGCCGCCAGCTTCTCGGGCTGCTGGGTGGCGAGGCGCATACCCGCCACGTGTCCGATCACCGGCTGTAACACCGAGGCGATCGAGGCGAACGCGAATGCGATCAGGAAGCCGACGCGATGCCGGTGGTCGCGACGCCCGCGCAGCATCCCCGACGCGTACACAGATACGGCAAGGAACCCCGTGACCATGTATGCGGCCACCAACATGTGCAGGAACTGCATTGGTAGCGCCTTGTTGAAGATCGCGGCAAGCGGGTCGACGTCGACGACCTTGCCACCCTGGAGTCGAAATCCGCTCGGAGCGTTCATCCACGAGTTCACCGCGAGAACGCAGAACGCGCCGAAAACTCCCGACACCATCATCGGAACGAGGGTGTAGAGATGTATGCGCGGAGGCAATCGATCCCAGCCGAACAGATAGATGCCGATGAAGATCGCTTCGACGAAGAACGCGATTCCTTCGAGCGCGAACGGCAGGCCGATCACGTCGCCGTATTGAGACATCAGTCCTGGCCATAGCAACCCCATCTCGAAGCTGAGGATGGTGCCCGACACTGCGCCGACGGCGAACAGCACGGCGGCGACCTTCGACCAGCGCCGCGCCAGCGAGAGCGCGATTGCGTCACCCGAACGCAGTCCACGGCGGTGTGCCACGAAGATCAGGGCGGGGAAGGCGACCCCCAGACATGACAGGACGATGTGAAATCCCAGCGACAGCGCCATCTGGTACCGCGCCGCCATCAACTGGTCGGCGAACACATCGGCAACGTACCACCGTCAGTCGCTGAGGGCCTCGTAGGCCAAGCGCTCCACGTGCCAAGCCATTCGGTCGTGCAGCCGGGCGAGACCGAACGTCGCAGAACCCGGGTCGCTCACGATCGGTAGGGTACCGATGACGCCGACCAAGCCCGGAGCTGAAACGATGACCACCGAAGTCCCCGACACGATGCGACAGCTGAGATCACTGGTGACCGCCGACGGGCAGCTCGAGTTGTCCATCGCAACAATCGAAACCCCCCATCCGCAGCCGAACGAAGTTCTGGTGCGCATCGACGCTGCGCCGATCAACCCGTCCGACTTGGGGCTGCTTCTGGCGACAGCCGAAGCACGCACAGCCATATCGACCGGCACAGACGACAACCCGGTCGTCACCGCGCCCATCCCGCCGCAGACGCTGCGCGGCCTGGCGTCGCGCAGCGGTCAGTCGATGCCGGTGGGCAACGAAGGTGCTGGCCTCGTCGTCGCTGCTGGTTCGTCGGCTGAGGCACAGGCGCTGCTCGGCAAGACAGTTGCGATCATCGGCGGAGCGACCTACGCCGAATATCGCTGCGTGCCCGCGGCACTCGCGCTGGTCCTTCCCGATGGTACGGACCCGGCGGACGGTGCATCGTGCTTCGTCAACCCGCTCACAGCACTCGGCATGGTGGAGACGATGAAGATGGAAGGTCACCACGCGCTCGTGCACACTGCTGCTGCTTCGAACCTGGGCCAGATGTTGCAACGCATCTGCCTGGCCGACCACGTGCCGCTCGTCAACATCGTGCGTCGTGACGAGCAGGAGCGCATACTTCGCGACATCGGTGCCACGTACGTGTGCAATTCGTCGTCGCCAACCTTCATGGAAGATCTCACTGCTGCGCTTGTCGCCACGGGAGCCACCATTGCGTTTGACGCGATCGGTGGCGGTCGGCAAGCCGGCCAGATCTTGGCCGGCATGGAGGCTGCTGCCAACGCGAGTGCCACGGAGTTCAGCCGGTATGGATCCACTGTTCACAAGCAGCTCTACATCTACGGCGGCCTCGATCGCGGTCCGACCGAGTTCAACCGCAACTTCGGCATGGCCTGGGGAATCGGCGGCTGGCTGTTGACACCGTTCCTCGCCAAGATCGGTCTCGAAGGTCTGGTGCGGCTGCGCAACAGGGTCGTGGCCGAGCTGACCACGACGTTTGCCAGTCACTACACCGACGAGGTGTCGCTCGCGGGCGCGCTGAGCCTCGATGCCATCACGTCCTACGCCCGCCAGGCCACCGGCCAGAAGTTCCTCATCCGCCCGTCACTCTGACTCATGTTGGATTGCTCGAGTCAGCGTCGACGAGACCTGCGTCGGCGGTACACACGTCTTGCGTCGCAATTGACACGGACATGAGAAGCTTCGCTGGTGAGCATCACTGAACTCTCCGCAGCACAGTTGTCGGAGGCGATCCATGGTCGCGAGGTGTCGTGTCGTGAGGTGATGAATGCCCACCTCGACCACATCGACGATCGCAATCCTGCTGTCAACGCCATCGTCAGCCGGCGTGAACGCGACGAGCTCGTCGCCGAGGCGAATGAGTGCGACGATGAGATCGCCAACGACCTGTCGCGCGGCTGGATGCACGGGATGCCCCAGGCGATCAAGGATCTCGCCGCCGCCAAGGGTTTGCCCATGACGATGGGCTCGCGACTGCTCGAACACTTCGTACCCGACTTTGATTCGGTGATGGTGGCGCGCATGAAGGCGGCCGGCTGCATCGTGATCGGTAAGACCAACGCCCCCGAATTCGGTCTCGGTTCGCACACGTTCAACGACGTGTTCGGCCTGACGCGCAATCCGTTCGATCTCACCCGAAGTGCCGGTGGCAGCAGCGGTGGCGCAGCCGTGGCCCTCGCCACGAACATGCTGCCGGTGGCCGATGGCAGCGACTACATGGGTTCATTGCGCAACCCGGCGGCCTGGAACAACATCTTCGGTATGCGACCGAGTCAAGGGCGCGTGCCCGGGGGACCGGAACGCGACAGCTACTTGGCACAACTGTCAACTGAAGGTCCGATGGCGCGCACGGTGGTCGACATCGCAATGCTGCTGGGCACACAAGCCGGCTATCACGTCGGTTCGCCGTTGTCGCTCGCTGGTCGGCTCGACGAGTTCGCCACCGTCGCTCGGGCGCGGGCAGCCCTCGATCGTGACACCACGAGAACGCGCGTCGGGTGGCTCGGCAATCTCGACGGCTACCTTGCCACGGAGCCCGGCATCATCGAGTGCTGCGTCGAGGCCCTTGGCACCACGGAACACATTGGGTGGGTCGTCGAACCGGCCGTGTTCAAGATGTCACCCGAGCAGGTGTGGGAGGCCTGGTTGGTGTGGCGTCACCTGCTGGTGTCGGCCAGCCTGCGACCGCTGCTCGCCAATCCCGCCAACCGCGACCTGATCAAACCGGAAGCGCTGTGGGAAGCAGATCAAGGCGCCGTGGTGACCGGCCCGCAGATCACTCAGGCCTCAGCGGAGCGCACGCTCTTCTACATGAGCATCACCGCGCTGTTCGATCGATTCGATGTGCTCGCGCTTCCCACCGCCCAGGTCTGGCCGTTCGATGCCACCGAGCGATGGCCGCGCCGCATCGGAGATCGCGAGATGGACACCTACCACCGGTGGATGGAGGTCGTCGTGTACGCCACGTTCGCCGGGTTGCCGGCAATCAGCGTTCCGGTGGGCTTCGACGAACGCGGCCTGCCGATGGGCATGCAGTTGATCGGCCGACCACGAGGCGACGTCGACCTGCTCTGCCTCGCCCAGGCCTACGAAACCACGTTGCACAGGTAGCGGTCATTGGAGCGGCTTGGCCTCCTCGATGCGACGTGCCTGTGCTGCAGGCGCTGATAGGGTCAAATTCACAGGCCAGCGATGAGTCTGAGCCAGCACTGAGGAGGGCTCCATGCCCAGCAAGTCGCCACAGAAACCGTCGGCAAAGAAGGCCGGCAAATCGCTCAAGGAAAAGCGCGAAGCGAAGCGCGAGAAGAAGGAAAAGCGTCCGCCGCTCGGCTAGCGCTGATTCCTCGTCGCGGCCGGTAGGGCTGATCACCGCGGCTGGTCCGCGCATCGTCGCCGACGAAACGGCAACGTTCAAGGACCGCGCTCTGGTCCGTTCAACTTTTTTTTCGCTTGACTTCCAATGCTCGCTGGCAGCATAATCAACCAATCAGTTAAACAACTGATGAGTTGAATACGTCCGCACCGACTATGGAAACCGACACGCTCAGCGTCACATTCGCCGCCCTTGCCGACCCGACTCGTCGAGCGATTCTCGCTCGCCTGGCAACCGGGGACGCAACGGTCAACGAACTCGCCGAGCCGTTCGAGATCACCCTTCAAGGGGTCTCGAAGCACCTCAAAGTGCTTGAGCGCGCCGGCCTGATCAGTCGCGGACGCGATGCCCAGTATCGACCATGTCGACTCGAATCAGCACCCCTGGATTCGGCAATCGGCTGGGTCGAAGAACACCGACACGTCTGGCAGCAACGGCTCGACCGACTCGAAGAACATCTCCGTAGCATCCAGCAACCACAGAAAGAGAACGCACCGTGAACGACACCTCAGCAAACATCGGCGAACTGACCATCACTCGCACATACAACGCGCCACGCGAGTTGGTGTTCGAGTGCATGATCACCCCAGAACACCTGACTCACTTTTGGGGCCCGGTCGGCGTCAGCACCCCGCTCGAAACGATCAAGATCGATCCAAAGCCGGGCGGAGTATTCGAGACCGTCATGGTCAACGATTCCGACGGCGCCCAATACCCGAACAGCGGTGTGTATGTCGAGGTCGACAAACCCAGCAAGCTCTCCTGGACCGAACCCGACGTCGAAGGCGGAATGCTGACATCACTGACGTTCGTCGATCTCGGTGACGGACGTACGGAGGTCACCATTCACCAGACCAACGTGCCAGAGATGTACCTGAGTGCCGAGGCGCAGGCGGGGATGCAGAGCAGCCTCGACCGCTTCGCGGCCTACGTCAGCTCACTCTGACGCGCGACGCCCGGCGGTCGATCAACCGATCGCCGGGCAACTGGCGGCGCTGGGTCTGTCGTTGCGGCCACACGGAGGCCCGATCCTCAACCGACCGGCGTTCAACGATCGCGTGCGGGCAGACGCCCGATGCCACCGTCCTGCAGCAGCATCCCCGTCATCGTTCGATCGAGGTTGCGCGACCGCCAGCTCAGCATTGCTGCGGCTTCGGCCAGTACGACTTCTGGATCGGTCACCTCGGTTTGCCATGTCGGGTCTGCGGCAAGGTCGAAGCATCGCCATGAACCGTCGCCGAAGTGAACGAACGCGCGGTCGCGACTGCGACGCACGGCAAGGTTCTGTCGCTCGAGGCGGCGGTCCCATGGCCATTCGTGCTTCCCACGAGCGATGAAGACATCGCGCCAGTCCCATTCGTAGTAGGCCGCGTCGCGCCACGAACTCGGTCGCTCGCCGTGCACGAAGGGCGTCAGCGGGAACCCGTCGCACTGTGTTGGCACGTCGACACCCATCGCATCGCACAGGGTCGGCATGATGTCGACATTCTCGGTGAAGTCGTGGACGACACCGACGTGATCGCTGCGTGGGTCGCGAACGATTCCCACGATCGCATAGCTGGATTCGTAGAAGCCGGCCTTTTGGATCAGACCCTGGTCGCCCAACTGTTCGGCGTGATCGGCGGTGACCACGATGACGGTGTTTCGCCACTCCTCTCGCTGCTCCAGCACTGCCCAGACGCGAGCCAGCTGAGCATCGACCTCGCTGATCATGCCGAAGTACTGGGCCTGCATCTCGGCTACGTCGCCGGGATCAGTGGGTGCCGCCGCCGGGCTGGTCAGCAGGGCGTCGAACAGACGATGCCGATTTGTCGCGCTCGGGACGGGTAACGGTGCTGGGCACGACGCCGGGTCGTACATCGTGCCGAAATTGCCCGCCGCACTGTATGGAGGGTGGGGCCGCAGGTACGAGACGTGAGCGAACCACGGCTCGTGCTGCTCGTCCAACCAATCGATGAAGCCATTGGTGAGAAATGTCGACGTCGACAGTTCAGCCGGGCGCTCGTGTTCGCAGGCGAGTGCGGTGATCGGATCAGCGAAGTCGTATCCGTGGTCGTTCAGCCACTCCAACCACGGCAATTGCCAGCCGCTCATGTCGAGCACCGGATCGAAACCGGGCAGGACTCCTTCGTATGTCGACAGCCGCGGATCGTCGGGGTCGTCGACGAGGCGGGGGTCGACTCCTTGATCGGTGTATCCGAACAAGGCCGGCGCGTAGCCGGCGCGCCGGGCAGCGTGAGCGATGTTGTCGAGCCGGCTGTCGAGCGGCGTGCCGTTGGCAACAACCCGGTTGTTCATCTGGTAGGTACCCGTGTACAGAGCGGCCCGGCCCGGCGAACACGGTGCCGCTTGCGAGTAGTGCCTGGTCAGGCGGATGCCTTGGCCGGCCAGGTGATCGAGGGCGGGGGTCTGCACCACGGGATGGCCCGCGCACGAGAGGCAGTCGGAACGGAACTGATCGAGGGTGATCAGCAAGATGTTTGGACGTGCAGGTTGGTCTCGGCCCATCCACGGCAGAATACGTGTGTGAAGTTGCGGCGACGGGCCCTGGCGCTGATGGTCACAACGGCACTGGTGTTCAACGTGGCAACCGCTGCGTCGCCGGAGCCGTCGACAGCTCGCGCCGATGTTCCCGAGCTGGCGTGGTGCACCAGCGATGCCGGCCTTGCCATCGGCTCGACCGGTTCCAGCGTGGCCTGTCTGCAATTCACGCTCGCCGCCCTCGGGCTCTACCACTCGACCCTCACACAGAAGTACGACAAGCCCACGGCCGAGGCGATGGCGATCTTCCAATCAAGCAATCCTCCGCTGCGCGTCGACGGCATCGCCAGTCCGCTGGCGTTGACGCAGATGGGCATCTATTCCGGCGTCGACAGCGAGCCGCCGCCGCTGTGCCTGGCCGACGCTCGCCTGGGCATCGGCTCGAAGAGTGCGTCGGTGAAATGCCTGCAAGACAAGCTGGTCAAGGATGGCTTCCTGTTGACGAAGGCCAGCGGCACGTACGACAAGCTGACGGCCGACGCCGTGCGCGGTTTTCAACTGGTCAAAGCGCTCGGTCCCGACGGCGTCGCTGGTCCCTCGACGCTGGCGGCTTTGGGCATTTGGAGCGGCAAGACAACCGAGCAAGGCGGTGGCATACCTATCGCTGCGAAGGCTCCGGGAGGTCCATGGCCGGCCGGTCGCGAGCCCTTCCCCAATTGGAACCTGACCCGCGACGGTATTCCGTTCTACGGCAACCACGTCTCGTGCACACTCGCCGACGCCAACACCATTGCCAACGAGTTCGCCAAGGACGGCGCCGACGATGCCACGCAGCAATGGGCGGCGTACATCGCGTCGCGCGAGGGCGGCTGCAACGCCGCAACGGTCAATTTCAACCTGGAGACGCGCGACGACTCCCACTGCACATTCCAACTCAACGCGCTTGCCGGTATGTTCGAGCCCCACGGCGAACTCGGCCGTCGAGGGTGGACTACCGACAACGTCAAGGAGTCGATGAAGAACTGTGCCGACGCAGCCAGCGACCTGTGGGTCTACTGCGGCCGCGGCCCATGGACGCCGCCCTATGCCTGCGCACCGCCGTGGGCCGGCGACCTGGGTTTGGGCGACGCCTAAGAATTCGGGGAGTGCCGCGGCGCGCTAGCGCCAGTCGGCGGGACGATCGAGGTGATCGCTGACGGCGCAGTCGTCGTTGAACACCACGAAGCGATCGAAGCCGCGCAGGAACCAACGGTCGTGGGTGACGGCAATGACCGTCCCTTGGAACTCGGCGAGGCCCGCTTCCAGTGCTTCGGCGGAGACGAGGTCGAGGTTGTCGGTCGGCTCGTCGAGGAGGAGCAGTGTCGCGCCGCTGAGCTCCAGCAACAGGATCTGAAAGCGAGCCTGTTGGCCGCCGCTCAACGTGTTGAAGATCTGCTCAGCGCAACCCTGCATCTCGTAGCGACGCAACATGCCCATCGCCGGTCCGCGGACCACGTCGTTGTCGTGGAGGATCTGCAACAGCGTCCGGCCGTTCCACTCCGGGTGCTCGTGGGTCTGGTTGAACAGCCCGGGTACGACACCGGCACCGAGACGAACGTCGCCGCTCCGAGATACCGATGTGTCGCCACCGAGCACCCGCAAGAAATGGCTCTTGCCGGCGCCGTTGCCACCCAGGACCGCTACTCGCTCGCCGTACCACAGCTCCAGGTCGAATGGATCGGTCAGGCCGTGCAGCTCGAGTTGGCGAACGGCCAGGGCGCGCTTGCCGGTGCGGGCGCCACCCAGGCGCATGTCGATTCGCTGTTCGCGGACCAGTTCGGGCGCGTCGCTTCGCTCGAGGAACTGGCGAAGCCGGCTCTCGGCGGCCTTCAGCCGGGGCGCGAAGGTGTCGCTGATCTTCGCTCGCCGGCGCATTTCGGCGACGAGTTCCTCGAGCTTCTTGCGTTCGTCCTCGTACAGCGCCAAGGCGTGCTCGCGATTCGCCAACCGGGCCTGACGGGCCTGGTGGTATCCGGCGAATCCGCTCCCGTGAGTCCACGCACCGCTGGCTTCAACGGTGACGATCTTCGTAGCAGTCGCGGCGAGCAGCTCCCGGTCGTGACTGACGAAGAGCATCGTTTTGCGGCTGGCGCACAGCTCTGCCTCCAGCCATCGCTTGCCGGGCACGTCGAGGAAGTTGTCGGGCTCGTCGAGCAACAACACGTCGAAGTCGCTGCGCAGCAACGCCTCGAGCGCCAACCGCTTCTGCTCGCCGCCGCTGAACGTGCTGAGTGGACGACGCTCGAGCTCGGCAAACGGTTCGCCGATCGCCTTGGTGCAGCACGCGTCCCAGAAGACCTCAGCGTCGTATCCGCCGGCGTCACCCCACTCCGCCAAGGCTGTCGCATACCGCATGGGGTCGTGGGCGGCCGCTGCCTCGGCGAGAGCAAGTCGGGCCGCGGCGTCCTGCAGACGCTGCGGGGCGAGCGACACCATCAGGTGACGCACGGTCTGATCGGTATCGCCGACCAGTTGGCGCATCACACCGAGCCGGCCATCGATGGAGATCGTCCCGCTGGTGGCAGCGGCCTCGCCGGCGATCAGCCGCAGCAGGGTGCTCTTTCCAACCCCGTTGGCCCCGACCAACGCAACGCGGTCACCGTTACCGACACCGAAGTTGACGTCGCGCAGCAGCTCAGCGCCGCCCGGACGTCGCCATCCGACGTGGCTGACCTGGATCGATCCCATAGAGGTCGCCCACGCTATGCCAAGGCCTCGCCACATTGCCGACGAGTTACACTGAACCCGATGTTGCAGAAAGCCCAACCGCCGTCCACCCTGCCGCAGGCCAACGACGCGTGCTGGTGCGGCAGCGGTCGTAAGTACAAGCGCTGCCACAAGCCGCTCGAGGGTCGAGTGATACAGGGCATGGTCAGCCCGCGCCGGCCGGTTCCCGACCACATCGGTCGCCCGCCGTATGCCGAGAGTGGTGTGCCCATCAGGTGGGCCGAGTCAAGGGTGAAGACGCCCGAGATCATCGAGCGGATGCGTCATGCCGGCACCGTTGCCGCGGAGGTGTTGCGCCTGGCCGGCGGGATGGTCGCTCCCGGGGTCACCACCGACGAGATCGATGTGTACGTCCACGATCTCTGCATCGAGCGCAATTCGTATCCAAGCCCGCTCAACTACAACCACTACCCGAAGAGCGTGTGCACGAGCGTGAACGAAGTCATCTGTCACGGCATCCCCGATTCCCGGGCATTGCAGGACGGCGACATCATCAACATCGACGTCACGGCTTACATCGGCGGGGTGCACGGCGACACCAACGCCACGTTCTTCGTCGGCAACGTCGACCCGTCCAGCCAGCAGTTGGTGCGAGTCACCGAGGAATGCATGTGGCACGGCATCGAAGCGGTGCGACCGGGCCGGCCGATCAGCGACATCGGCAAGGCCATCGAAGTGCACGCCAAGAAGTAC
>JANMQX010000435.1:0-11554 GCA_031370745.1 Ilumatobacteraceae bacterium | reverse complement strand
TGTGAATGACACCCTTGGCGGCAGCCATGTCGAGGCGCTTCACGGCGAGACGCAGGGACTCTTCGCCGGTCTCACTGCCGATCGCCGCGACAGCGTTCTTGCTGCGCGTCTTCAGCTCGCTCTTGACGGCCTTGTTGCGCTCGGCAGCCTTGGCGTTGGTGAGGATTCGCTTCTTCTGACTCTTGATGTTTGCCACGTTGCCGACTTCTCTCGCAGGTTGGATTAGCCCGGCAAGGCTAACAGCGACGCCCTGGCGCTCCCACCACGTGATCAGAGACGCCGATAGCATCTAGCGACCGGACATGGACCTCTCACGCATTCGCAACTTCTCGATCATTGCCCACATCGATCACGGCAAAAGCACGCTCAGCGACCGCATTTTGGAGATCACCAACGCTGTCGACGCCCGTGACATGCGGTCGCAATATCTCGACTCGATGGACCTGGAGCGCGAGCGGGGAATCACCATCAAGGCCCAGAACGTACGTGTCGATTGGAAGGGCCACACACTGCACCTCATCGACACGCCAGGCCACGTCGACTTCGGTTACGAGGTCAGCCGAAGTCTGGCGGCATGTGAGGGCGTGGTGCTGGTTGTCGACGCCGCACAAGGGATCGAGGCCCAAACGCTGGCCAATTGCTATCTGGCGATGGAACACGACCTCGAGATCGTCGCCGCGCTCAACAAGATCGATCTTCCGGCGGCCGATCCGGACCGATATGCGATGGAGATCGAGACAGTTCTGGGTATCCCCGCCGAAGACATCCTGCGAATCTCGGCAAAGACCGGTGAGGGGATCGACAAGTTGCTCGATGCCGTCTGCGAACGCATCCCGGCTCCCAAGGGAGATCCCGACGCGCCGCTGCAGGCACTGATCTTCGACAGCCAGTACGACCAGTACCGCGGTGTGGTCAGTTCGATCCGCGTGATGAACGGCCGCTTGACCGATGGCTCGAAGCTGCTGTTCATGCAGGCCGGCACGCAGCAAGAGGCGATCGAGATCGGCGTCCGTCGACCGGTGCCGACGCCGGTGCCTGAACTGGGACCCGGTGAGGTCGGGTATCTGATCGCCGGCATCAAGACCGTTGCCCAGGCGCGGAGCGGCGAAACGGTCACGACATTCGCCCACGGCGCGACCGAGGCACTCGACGGCTATCACGACCCGAAGCCGATGGTGTTCTGCGGTCTGTTCCCGATCGACGGTGACGACTTCGAGACACTTCGTGAGAGTCTGGAGAAGCTGAAGCTCAACGACGCCTCGATCAGCTACACGCCCGAGTCATCGGGTGCGCTCGGGTTCGGGTTCCGCTGCGGCTTCCTCGGTCTGCTGCACATGGAGATCGTCAAGGAGCGGCTGGAGCGCGAGTTCAACCTGGCGCTCATCGCCACTGCCCCCAGCGTCGAGTACCGAGTCCGCAAGACCAACGGCGAGGTCCAGCTCATCGACAATCCGGCGGACCTGCCGCCGACACAGAACATCGACTTCATCGAAGAGCCGTTCTTTCGCGTCAGCATCATCACGCCGAAGGACTACACAGGGACCTTGATGGAGCTGTGCCAGACGCGTCGCGGCGAGTTGTCGAAGCTCGAGTACCTCTCGCCGGAGCGCGTCGAACTGCACTACCTCATCCCACTCGCGGAAGTGGTTGTCGACTTCTTCGATCAGATGAAGAGCCGAACGCAGGGCTACGCCAGCCTCGACTACGAGCTCAGCGGCTATCAACGAAGTCAACTCGTGCGCGTCGATCTGTTGTTGAACGGGGTACCTGCCGACGCGTTCTCCACGATCGTGCATCGCGACAAGGCATTCGCCTATGGCAACCGGATGTGCGAGAAGTTGAAGGAACTGATTCCTCGGCAGATGTTCGACGTGCCGATCCAGGCGGCGATCGGCGGCAAGGTCATCGCCCGCGAGACGGTGAAGGCCAAGCGCAAGGACGTGCTCGCCAAGTGCTACGGCGGCGACATCACGCGTAAGCGCAAGCTGCTCGAGAAGCAGAAGGAGGGCAAGAAGAAGATGAAGTCGATTGGGCGCGTCGAGGTGCCCGGCGACGTCTTCATCTCTGCTCTCAAACTTGACGACTGATCGTCAACGACGCGATCGCGGCTCGGGTCCTGCGCCGCTCTGCGATACTCGTTGCAGTGGCACGAGCATCGGCTGACGGGCACACGGTAAGCACGGCGTCGCTGTCGCGTTTCCTGGCCCTCATGGCCGGTCCAGCGGCGATCCGTCGCCTCACGATCACCCACGCCGTCGACGATTTCGCTGACGCCCTGATCACGCTCTCGCTGATCGGATCGCTGTTCTTCAGCGTCTCCCTGGAGGCATCGCGCAGCCGAATCCTGCTGTACCTCGTGCTGACCGCGCTGCCACTCGCTGTCGTTGCCCAAGTCGTCGGTCCCGCCCTCGATCGGATCAGGGCCGGCTCACGGGTCGTCATGATCTGCTCACACCTCGCCCGTGCCGTGTTCGGTCTGGTGCTGGCCAGTTCGCTGCTGTCGCTCGCCTTCTATCCGCTGGTGTTCGGCATCCTGCTGTCGCGCAAGGCATACGCGCTGGCCAAGACGGCAATGGTCGCCCAGCTGGCTCCGCAGCGAACGGAGCTGGTGACCGCCAGCGGCCACCTGGCCCGCACCGGGACGATTGCGGGCGGTGTTGGGGCCGCAGCGGGCGGCGGTCTGATCGCGTTGGTCGGCGTCGTGTGGTTGCCGGTCGCCGCCGCCGTGGTGTTCATCGTTGGCGCGGTCCTGGCCAGTCGGATTCCGGCCGTCGCAGTCGAGCCTCTGGTCGAGAGCGTCGTGATTCGCGTCGAGACCCCCATCGACATTCGGCGCGCCGCTCCCGCAGTGGCCATCATCCGAGCAGCAGAGGGCGCGCTGACCTTCCTGCTGGCGTTGTCGATCAAGCGTGGGGGTGGTGACGAATGGATCTTCGTCGCAGCACTGGTTGCCGCCGGCGTCGGTACGTTCCTCGGCACCATGATTTCGCCGCGGTTGCACCGCGCTTTCTCGTCGGATGGCATCGTGGTTCTGACGTTGCTGATCCCCGGCGCGATGTCGGCCTTCGGTGTGCTGGCTATTGGCAGCTTGAGCATCGTGGCGATCGCGTTGGCAATCGGGCTGGGTGGCAGCGTGGCCGCCCGAGCGATGGACGCTCTGTACGGCGGTGTTCCACATCTGATGCGCGGTCGGGTGATCTCGCGCAACGAACTGCTCTTTCAACTTGCCAACGTCACCGGGGCTGCGGTTGCAGTGCTTGTGTATCCGGGACCGCGCGTCGGCTTTGCCGCAGTCGCCGTCGTGCTCATTCTCGGCGGTGTCACGTATGCCTCGGAACTGCGGCTGTCGCTGCGGCGCGAAGCGGGATTCTGGCTGCTTGGTCAACAACCACGTGCGACGACCGAAGGTTTGCCGCTTGCCTTGTTGGCGGAAGCGATGCGGTTCGCCGAGCAAGGCGACCACTACGTCGCGATCGTCGTTGCCGAGAGCGCCGTGCGGGTCGTCGACGCCCGCAGCGCAATGGCGCCCGAGTCGGAGACCCAGAACATGTGGAATTCTCTGGCGAACGACATCGCCGCTGTCGTTGCCGGCACGATGGAGCCGACGTTCGACAACTCGATGGCCGTGATCAAGGCGGCGGGGGCGGTGATCGCCGAGCGGGCGATGACACGCGGTGGCGGGTCACTTGACGTGTCGTCTGGTTAGACCGCAGGCACGACGGCGGGCGGTAGTTCGATCTGCCACGTGCCGTTGACGAGGTCGAGCACGAAGTGCAGCGTTTTGAACTGTTCACCGTGATCGTGGATGTCGACGTCGATGCTCACCGTCTTGCCTTGTTCGACCACAGGGGCAAGGCGCAGCAACATGCCGCCGTCGGTGACCACGACCGTTCCGTCGTCGTTGGTGATCAACGCCTCGTCGCGCGAATCGATGAAGCGCACGGTGGCGACGTCTTGGGTCGACTTGATCAGTGCAGCCTGCACGTTGAGTTGGATCGACGCTCCCTCTCCGCGTGGTTCGATGAAGACCGGCAGGGGATCGGGGTCGGTGGACGACGAGCGGGCGAACCAGCGCACGATCGTGTCGTAGACCGCTCCAGCGCGCGCCTCCGGATTCTCTGGTGAGGCCGACGAGCAGGCGACCAGGATCAAAACGATTGCGGCGAGCACTACTCTTCGGCCGCGCACGGCAACGGGCACGCCACGAACAGTACCACCCGCCTCTCTGCAAAGGGGGTGGGGTGGTGGCCCATGACGTGTCTCGGACGCGGCGCTTCCCGGTAGAAATGACACCGATGGCTCAGTCGCAGATGTTCCGCTCGCTGGAGCATCGGAACGCACGACTGTTTTTCCTCGGGCTCAGCTTCAGCAACATCGGGTCGTGGATCCAGATGACTGCGGTGTCGTTGCTCGTGTATCGCCAGACGGGCAAGGCAACCGATGTGGGCATCACGTTGTTCTGCCAGTTCCTGCCGATGCTGGTACTCGGCGTCTGGGCCGGGGCGATCGCAGACCGCGTCGACAAGCGCAAGATGACGATGATGACCCAGAGCGGTCAGGCTGCACTGGCGGTGCTTCTCGGCGTCCTGGCACTCTCGGGATCGGCGCCGCTTGCGGTGATCTACCTGGTGTCGTTGGCCAACGGCGTCGTGCAGGCCGTCGACAACCCGGCGCGGCGTGGATTCGTGATCGAGTTGGTCGAACCGCGCCACATCTCCAACGTCGTCTCGCTGAACACCGCGGTCATGACCGGTTCGCGCATCTTCGGTCCGGCCCTGGCCGCGTTGCTGTTGCGGTGGGTGGATCCGGGATGGCTGTTCATCATCAACGGTGTCTCGTTCGCGGCAATCCTGTGGCCGATCTGGCGTATCGACACCACGCAGTTGTATGTCGCGCCGCCCGCAGCGCGCGGTGGCCAACCAGTGCGCGAGGCATTGAGATTCGTGCGCCACAATCATCGGCTGCTGGTCATCTTCCTGGTCTTCACGGTCATCGGCACGTTCTCGTTCAACTACGGCGTGTCATTGCTGAAGCTTGCCGACCTGCGATTCGACGACAAGGACCTGTTCGGCTGGCTGTTGGCTGTCACGAGCGTCGGAAGCCTCATCGGATCCTTGATGACAGCGGCGCGCCCACGCATCGGCTCGGCGTGGTTCTTCGGCGCGGCCATCGTGATGGGGCTCAGCGGCTTCGGCGTCGCCTGGGCGCCATCGATCTGGGTGGCCTATCTCATCAGCCTGCCGCTTGGCGCCGGAGGCGCAGCGTTCATCGCTTCGTTGAACGCGATCTCGCAGCAGGAGAGCCCCTCCGACATGCGTGGCAGGTTGCTGGCCCTTGGCGCAGTCGCCTTCTTGGGAACCACACCGATCGGCGCGCCGATCACCGGGTGGATCGCCGATCACGTCAGCGCCGAATGGAGCCTGGCATACGGCAGTGTCATCGCGCTCGTTTGCGTCGCCGTGGGTGCCGAGGTGCGCAGGCGCTCACTGAGCGCGGATGTTCCAGCCGGTGATCACATAGTGACTGCGCTTGTCGGAGATGACCCCTACGGAGGCGGCATCGTTCTGCAGGACGGCCCCAGCCTCGGGGTTCAGGCCGACTAGTCGGGTCGTGAGCAGGCGGCTGAGGTGCCCATGGGTGAACACGATCGCGGCGCGACCCGTCCCAGTTCGTTCGAGTTTGGCGATGAACGAATCGCAACGAGCGATGACCTGGTGCAGGCTGTCACCTCCCGGGCAGCCGTCCTTGAACAGTTCCCAGCCGGGACGGATCTCGTCGATCTCAGCAGAGGTCATCCCCTCGTAGTCGCCATAGTCGTACTCGGCGAGAGCGTCGACGACGGTGGCCTCCACGCCCGGCACAGCACGACGCGCTGTCTCCCTGGCGCGCTGCAGCGGACTGGTGAAGACCAACGGCAGCGCCCCATCCGAAAGTGTCGCCAGAAGGGGAGGCAAGCGGTCGGCTTGGCGACGACCCTTGTCTGTCAGCGGCAAGTCGGTGCGTCCCGTGTGGCGGCCGTTCTCCGACCATTCCGTCGCGCCATGGCGCACGAGCAGGATCAGCGATGGACCGGCAACTGCGAGATCGGACACGAGGTCACACCGTAGGCGAGACTGCGGTGATGCGCTGTGTGGTGATGTGGTTCCGTCGTGATCTTCGTCTGTCTGATCACCCTGCCCTCGCGGCCGCGGCGGCCACCGGCCTCCCGGTCGTTGCCCTGTTCGTCTTCGATCCAGCGTTCAGCATGGTCGGCATGCCACGGCTGGCGTACATGCGATCGGCATTGGCCAGCCTCGACCAATCGATCGATGGCGGGCTGGTGTATCGATACGGAGATCCGGCGATCGTTGTACCGAAGTTCGCCGCCGAGGTCGGCGCCACATCGGTTTTCGTGAGCCGTGACTTCGGTCCTTATGGTCGTCGCCGCGATGCGACGATCGCCGAGCGACTGCGAGCCGACGAACGTCAGTTGATCGGCCGAGGCTCGCCCTATGTTGTCGAGCCCGGTTCGGTGGTCAAAGCCGATGGAACGCCATACGCCGTCTTCACACCGTTTCTGCGGAGGTGGCGCACGTTCGACGTCGGCGCCCCGCTCGACGCCCCCGATGTTGACTGGCTCCAGGCCGCAGCAACCGCTGGCGCCGAACCGCCCCCGCCGTTCGAGACTCGTTGCGCGCTGCCCGACGTCGGCGAGCAAGCCGCGCAGGACCGCTGGTCACGATTCGCCAGGGGCGCGCTCGACCGGTACGACGACCTCCGCAACGAACCAGCGATCGCCGGGACCAGTCAGCTCTCGCCCGACATTCGCTGGGGTGTTGTCCATCCCAGGCAGTTGCTGGCGGACCTGTCGCCCGGCGCAGCTCACGACACCTTTGCCTCTGAACTGGCGTGGCGCGATTTTTACGCCGACGTCCTCTATCGACGGCCGGACTCGGCCTGGGCGAACCTCAACACGGCGATGGACGCCATGCCGATCGACAACGACGAACAGGCGCGCCAGCGGTTCGCGAGATGGTCGACCGGTCACAGCGGCTTTGCGCTCATCGACGCGGGGATGAGGCAACTGCTCGCCACCGGATGGATGCACAACCGGGTCCGGATGGTCGCCGCCAGCTTCCTGGTCAAGGACCTGCACCTTCCATGGCAGTGGGGGGCGCGTCACTTCATGGATCACTTGGTCGATGGTGACCTGGCGTCGAACAACCATGGATGGCAGTGGGCTGCTGGCACGGGGACCGACGCCGCGCCGTACTTCCGTGTGTTCAACCCGTCTGCCCAGGCCGAACGATATGACCACGCCGGCGATTATGCCCGGCGGTGGATTCCCGAACTTGGAACCGCCGCATACGCCGCGCCGATGGTCGATCACGCCACGGAACGCCTCGAGGCCTTGCGACGATACAGACTCGTCGCGGCCAGCACTCGCTAACCTGAAGTGCCAGATGCTCGACGAACGCAAGACCTCCATTCTCCGAGCCGTCGTGCAGGAGTACATCACGACGGCGCAGCCTGTCGGGTCGACGCACATCGCCGACCTCCCAGGCGTGCGGGTGAGTTCTGCCACCGTCCGCAACGAGATGGCAGTGCTCGAGCAGGAGGGATACTTGGCGCAGCCGCACACCTCGGCCGGTCGAGTTCCGACCGACAAGGGATACCGGTTCTTCGTCGACCACATCACCACCCCCGGCCGGCTCGACTCGGCGGCAACGCAACGCGTCGGGACGTTCTTCGATCACGCACACGGTCGTCTCGAGGAGCTGCTTCATCAGACCACGAATCTGCTGGCTCAGGTGACCCAGCACGCCGCCGTCGTCGTCGGGCCTCGTGCCGAACAGGCCACGGTGCGCTCAGTTCAGATCGTCGGTCTGTCCGCGCGTCACGCCCTGGTGGTCGCCGTGTTCAGCAACGGCACCATCGACAGCCAGACGATCGAGCTCGATGCCGAAACGTCCGACCTTCGAATCTCGGCAGCTTCAGCACAGCTGCAGTCCTGGATGTTGAGCCATTCGCTGGAGACGGCGGAGACACACCGTCTGTCTGGCGATCCCGCCGTCGACGCGCTGTGTTCCATTGCGCTTGCCGCATTGCGACAGGGCGGCAGTGACGAGTCGGTGTTTGTCGGAGGCGCGGCGTCGATGGCCCGTGCCTTCGACGCCGTCGACACAGTTCGCAACGTGTTGCGCACGCTCGAGCAGCAGTACGTCGTGGTATCGCTGGTCCGCGACATCCTCGATCGTGGGCTCACTGTCGCCATCGGGGCTGAGCATGGTGTCGAGCCGTTGGCGGTCTGCTCGGTGGTCGGTGCGCCGGTGATGGTCGACGGCGATCAAGTCGGCACGATCGGCATCCTCGGGCCGACACGAATGGACTACCCGCAGGCGTTGGCCACGGTCGAGGTCGTCAGTGACCGGCTCGCCAGACGTCTCGGAGAAGGTGCGACATAGTGGCGGACTACTACGAATTGCTCGGCGTCTCGCGTTCCGCCAGTGCCGACCAGATCAAGAAGGCCTACCGGCAGAGGGCCAGGGAGTTGCATCCCGATGCCAATCCTGGCGACCCCGTCACCGAGGAGCGCTTCAAACAGGTTGCTCAGGCATACGAGGTGCTCAGTGATCCCGACACCCGGGCGCGTTACGACCGCTTTGGAGAAGCCGGCGTCGGATCTGCCGCGGGTGGCCCGAACCTCGGCGACATGTTCGGCGAAGGCGGGTTCGGGGGTCTGTTCGACGCGTTTTTCGGCGGGAGTGGCGGCAACCCCTTTGGTGGCGGCGGTCGCGGTGGACCCGCTGGGCCACCGCGCGGCCAAGACCTCGAGGTGGTCGCCGACATCGAGTTCGCCCAGGCGGTCTTCGGCGCGACGGTCGCCGTCGACGTGCGCACCGCGTTGCGATGCGACGACTGCGATGGCACCGGCGCCGGTGCCGGAACGCAACCGGTTACCTGCTCGGAATGCAACGGTCGCGGCCAGGTGCAGCGCGTGCGCCAGAGCATGCTCGGCCAGATGGTCACGGCAACTGCTTGCCCGAAGTGTGGCGGCCTCGGTCAGGTCATCGTCACCCCGTGCCCGACCTGCAATGGCGAGGGCCGTGTGATCACGGAAAAGACGTACCAGGTCGACGTGCCGGCGGGTGTCGACACGGGCTCCACCTTGCGGCTGACCGGACGTGGTGCGGTTGGTCCGCGTGGAGGCGGCGCAGGCGATCTGTATGTGCACATCCGTGTCGGGGCTCACGAGACGTTCACCCGCGACGGCGACGATCTCATCGCGATTCTGCCGATCTCGATTGCCCAGGCCGCTCTCGGAACGAAGGTCCTGCTGCCAACTCTCGATGGTGAGGAGGAGATCTCGGTGCCGGTGGGGACGCAGCCCGGCAAAGAGTTCGTCTTCCGACAGCGCGGCGTTCATCGCCTGCACGGCCGCGGCCGGGGCGACCTACGGGTGCGGGTCAGCGTGCAGGTTCCCACCAAGCTCAATGATTTCGAGACGGAGTTGTTGACGAAGTACGCCCAATCGCGCGGCGAGTCTGTGGGCAACACCGAGCACGGTCTGTTTTCGCGCATCAAATCCGCCTTCTCGTGAACCCGGTGCTGCGCGGTTCGGCAGCGCACGTTTTCGTAGCGTCACTCGCGGCGCCTGAGTTGACAGATGAAGACGATCATCATCTGCGCAGGGTTCTGCGCATCCGCGACAGTGATGTCGTGACCGTCTGCGACGGCACCGGCGGATGGGTTGCCGCACGGTTGACGGCCGGTGGCCTGTCGGTTGAATCGGAACCAACGCTCGAAGTCGCGCCCAGGCCGGCCATCGTCATCAGCGCGATTCCGAAGGGCGATCGCCCGGAGTTGATCGTCCAAAAGCTGACCGAGATCGGTGCGACCCGAATCGGATTCATGGATTGCGCGCGCAGTGTGGTGCGATGGGATGCCGCTCGTGCCGCCAAGCAGATCGAACGTCTGCGTCGCATTTCTCGTGAAGCAGCGATGCAGTCGCGCCGGGTGTACCTGCCACACGTCCTCGACGTCGTGCCATTCGATGAAGCGATCCTGTCTGGCAATTGCGCGGTCGCCGATCCGGATGGTGGCGATCTCGCCGCCGACACCGACACGTTGCTCATCGGTCCAGAGGGTGGGTTCACTGAGGGTGAACTCAACTCCGTCGGTCGACGGGTTGAACTTTCGGTAAATGTGCTGCGAGTGGAAACTGCGGCACTCGCTGCAGCTTTCTTGCTGACGCTGCGTCACGGTCAGACCTAATTTGCCACGGAGAGTTGTATTTTCTCAATAAGTCTGGCATTGTTGCCGATGCAATTGTGGCTAGGCGGGAATTAGCGGAGGAGAGCGGGGCCAATGCGCGAGTTTGATGAAGATGATGTTTCGGCATCTCCATATAGTCGGAAGGTAGGCGAACGTCTGCGGGTCATCCGTCGGCAGAAGCGCTTGTCGCTCCAAGAGGTCGAGGCGACCTCGACTGAGGAGTTCAAGGCGTCGGTGCTGGGTGCCTACGAACGCGGAGAGCGGGCCATTTCGGTGCCTCGGCTCGAGCGGCTGGCCAAGTTCTACAACGTGCCGGTCGACCAGCTGTTGCCGCGCGAGGACATCACTGCGCCGATCGAGGGTGACACGGCCGGTAAGAAACTCGCTGTCGATCTGTTGAAGCTCAGCCAGTTGCGCGGGCAGCCGTTCGAGATGCTGGTGCGCTTCTTGAAGATGATTCAGGTGCAGCGCCAGGACTTCAACGGCAAGGTCATCACGGTTCGTGGCGACGACACTCGGGCGATTTCGGCGATGCTCGATGTGCCGGTCGACCAGGTCGGTCAGCGCCTCGATGCGCTCGACCTGCTGTACCGTCCGATGTAGTGACTCCCAGACCGCCTGAGTCGTTCGGCGTCTACATCCACATACCGTTCTGCCGGCACCGCTGTGACTACTGCGCGTTCGCCACCTGGACCGATCGCGACCATGTGATCGACGACTATCTCGATGCCTTGCGGCGCGACATAGCGCGGGCCTCGCTGGCCCCGGTGACGAGCGTGTTCATCGGTGGCGGTACCCCGACGCGCGTACCTGCTGCGGATCTGGCGTCGGTGTTGTCGGTGATACCGCTGGCACCGGGCGCCGAGGTAACAGTTGAATGCAATCCCGATGACGTCGGAGTCGAAATGATGCAGACGTACGCCGCGGCCGGTGTGAATCGAGTGAGCATCGGTGTGCAGTCGATGGTGCCGTCAGTGCTGGCGTCGCTGGGCCGCACGCATGTACCGGCCAACGTTGCGCATGCGGTCGCCGCAGTCCGCTCAGCGGCGATTCCGACGTTCAACCTCGACATCATCTACGGCGGCGCCGGGGAGAGCCTCGACGATTGGCGGGCCACGCTTGAGGGAGTCCTCGCGCTGGAGCCGTCGCATGTGTCGGCGTACGCGTTGACGATCGAGGCAGGCACACCGCTGGCCGAGGATCCGTCGCGCCATCCCGACGACGACGACCTAGCCGACAAGTACGAGTTGGCCGACGACCTGCTGAGCGGTGCCGGACTGTCGAACTACGAAGTCAGCAA
>JANMQX010000377.1:0-16378 GCA_031370745.1 Ilumatobacteraceae bacterium | reverse complement strand
CCGATCACGTACCACATGACCAGCAGCGAGAAGCCGAAACCGAAAGCGACGATCAGGATCGTCAACAAGCCCGCAGCGGTCGATGCGTCACCTTCTGGAAGCAGCCTGAGTGTTGGGAGCAGGATCGCAACGCCAGGGCCGCCGAGCATCAGGACAAGGGTGCCGACCAGCTCGGCGGCGAGTATGCGTCCGTTGTTTTGCGGTTCCATGTAGCGAACCATATTCCGTGGGACATCCCAGAACCGCTGATCGTCGGATACCTTGCTGTGGCATGGCTCGTCGTCGCAGTGAGTCGCTGCTCGTCACCGTGTACGAAGGTGGTTCGCGTCGCCGCCGGCCCGACGAACTGGTCGTCGAGGAGCCGATGACCATCCAGCTCGACGGCAACATCGTCAGCACGACGATGCGCACCCCGGGCAACGACTACGAGCTCGCGGCCGGGTTCTGTTTCAGCGACGGCTTGCTCGGTGGAGCGCTGGTCAAAGGTGTGCGTTATTGCGCCGACGGCGCTGCCAGCGAGAGCCAGTTCAACGTCGTCACGGTCGAGACAGGTGGCAAGGCTCCCGTGCCGACACCGCGTCTTGGCACCACCACGAGCAGCTGTGGGTTGTGCGGCAATGACTCGATCGAGGCTCTGTGCGATCGGTTGAGAGTGTTGCCGGCGACTCCGCCGATCGCGATCGATGTCTTGGCCGCGATGCCGGCAAGGGTGCTCAGCGGGCAAGGTCTCTTTTCGACAACTGGGGCGGTGCACGCCGCGGCTGCGTTCACTCCGGACGGCAATGTGCTGGCGACGCGCGAAGACGTCGGTCGGCACAACGCCGTCGACAAGATCGTCGGCCGAATGTTGCTCGACGGCCAACTTCCGGCGAAGGGGCTCGGGCTCTTCGTCAGCGGACGGGCCAGCTTCGAATTGGTGCAGAAGGCATGGGCGGCAGGCTTCGGCACGCTCGTGGCGGTCAGCGCGCCCACGGCCCTGGCCGTGCAGACGGCCCGTCGCGCCGGTCTGACGCTGGCGGGTTTCGTGCGAGGTAACCGGGTCAATGTCTATGCGCCGGAGCGAATGCAGCCCTAGCCTGGGAGCATGAAAAGCGAAGCTGTTTCACCGTCGACAGGCGTCGGCGTGCTGCACTTGTTCTGCAAGCCGACCCCGATGTTCGATGGGGAGGCCGTCGTTGCCGCAGTGAAAGCTGCCGAGGCTGCTGGATGCCAGGTCGTCACGGTCGCGATGCTCGGACACAAATGCGATGTGGCGGTGATGGCCATTCACGCGGATCTTCGCGAACTGCGAGTGCTGCAGACGGCTGTCCAACGCGCCGGTCTCGACGTAGTCGACAGCTACGTCAGCCTCAGCGAGGTCAGCGAATACGCGGCGCAGATGCCCGACGAGATGAAGAAGCCACGTCTTTATCCCACGATTCCGCCGAACCACGTCGAGTACGCAATGTCCGCTTGGTGCTTCTATCCGATGAGCAAGAAGCGCGGCGTCGACGCCAACTGGTTCACCTTGCCATACGAGCGCAGAAGCGAACTGATGCACGAACACGGTGCCAGCGGTCGCAAGTTCGCTGGCCGCGTCGCCCAGTACATCACTGGCTCGGCAGGTCTCGACGACTACGAGTGGGGTGTCACCCTTTTCGCGGTCCGACCCGATGACCTCAAAGAAGTGGTGTACACGATGCGCTTCGACGAAGCGTCCGCTGTGTATGCCGAGTTCGGGCCGTTCTACACCGGGATGGTCACACCGGTGGAAGAGTTGATGAGCAGCTTCTAGGGGTGCACCGGCACGGTGACCTTGTTGTAGTCACGCCCGGCTTCGTCGAAGCCGAAGAATTGGAAGTTCGCAGCGCTCAGCTCGCCCTTGCTGTTGATGCTCACCGGTCCTCCGGGGCCGTCGTAATTGATGTTGCTGCCGGCTTCGATGTCGGCCCGGCAATCGGCAAAGGTCGTGCAGGGAGTACCGCTGTCGCTGACCGCTGGGATCATCGCCGCAATCGCTGTGGGCTGCGTCGATTGACTGGCCAACGCGGCCAGCGCGATCAGATTGACGCAGTCGAATGCGTTGGCGGCGTACGGACTGGGATCGTCGGGTGTCGCGCCGAGGTCCGACAGAAATTGCGGATCCGCGCTGTACGCGACGGGTGACACGCCGGTGACTCGCTTCGTCAGCGAAACGCTCATCGGCTCGGCACTGGCCGTTGGGCGACGCATCGCGTCATTGACCACATACACCGGCGAGGTCACGTGCTCGTCTGAATCGATCGCCCCGAGCATCACCGGTCCGGAGGTGGAGTCGCCGATCACCACGACGACGCCGGCAGCCAACGCGGCGACCTTCGCCGCTCCTGCTCTGATCGACTGGTTGTTGGTTGAATACGGCACAGATTCGGTCTGTTGGATGCCCTTCGCTTGCAGTGAGGCGGCGATCGAATCGGCAAACGCCTGGCCATAGGGGTCGTCGATGTAGGCAACGGTTGCCCGGCTGGCACCGGTGCGATCCACTGCTTCACCGATAGCCAATGCCTGCAACGAGTCCGAAGGGATCGTGCGGAAGAACAGGTTCCGATCGGGGAAGTCGTCGAGCAGGCTGGCCGACGCAGTTGGCGAGCAGGCGACGACGCCGGCATCGACGATCTCACCCAATCCGGCGAGAGCGTTGGTCGACGATGCGGGGCCGATGATCGCATCGACGTGAGCGTCGAGCAGGGCGGCGATGGCTGGATCGATACCGACGCCGGCGACGCCTTCGTCCTCGGCAACCAACACAACTGGTTGTCCTCGGTAGCCACCGGCCTCGTTGATCTTCTTCGTCGCCAGGGCCACAGCGGTGGCGATCGAATGGCCGATGTCGGCATTGGCGCTGCCCTGAGGAGTCAGCACGCCGATCGTCAAAACTCCGTCGTCAACGCGAGTCACCGCCGGCGTCGTCGCGGCTGTCGTCGTCGGCGCCCGGCTCGCACTATCAGACGAACAGGCGGCCATCGCCACTATCAAGCTGGCTGCCGCGAAGAGCGCGGTGCAGAGCGATGGAGGGCGACGCATGGTCGGATTGTAGGGCCAGCACCGGCGAGCCTTCTCGACCCGGCATGGCCACGCACGGCACAATGACTGAGTGATACTCGCCGAACGCGATCGCCTGCTCGCCGACACGACCCTGTCCGGGCGAGCATGGTGCGAGGCGTGGACCGCGGCGATCGATCAATGGCTGGTCGAGCTGTACACGAACGTGTTCGGCGACCAATCAGGTGTGTGTCTGCTCGTCGTCGGCGGAACAGGCCGCCGGGAGATGGCCCCACGAAGCGACATCGACGTGATGGTCGTGCACCGCGGGAGCGCTAAGAAGATCGAGGCCGGACTGGCGGACCTGTGGTATCCGATCTGGGACACCGGCCTGCGTCTGGGCCATTCGGTGCGTGCCGCCAATCAGAAGTTGTCGGTCACCGCCGACCAGCTCGACACAGCGACGACGATGCTTGCCGGAAGGTGGATCGCCGGCGACCGATCGTTGGCTGACGAGGTGCTGCAGGCGGCGAAGCGTGTGTGGCAATCCGATGCCGCCGCTTGGCTTTCATTGCTGCGCGAACGCGGACTTGCCCGCCATCACGCCGATGGCGAGGTCGCCTTCTTGCTCGAGCCAAACATCAAAGAAGGCCGCGGCGGCCTCCGCGACATGCACGAGTTGCGTTGGATCGACGCTGCCGGGCGCGGCATAGCGCCCGAGGCCCCTGCGGCTCTGGCGGCGGCCTACGAAACATTGCTGCATGCGCGGGTCACCCTCCACCGCGCAGCGCCGATTGCCGGCGAGGTGCTGCGACTCGAAGATCAAGATGCGATCGCGCTCGCCGGAAAGTTCGGGACCGCCGACGATCTGATGGCAGCCGTTTCATCCGCGGCTCGAACGCTGTCGTGGCAGTTCGACCGCGCCTGGCACGCTGTCGCCCGCGCCGCGAAGGAGCCGCTGAAGCCGCGACCGCTGGCCTCCGGTGTCACCCTGCGAAACGGCGAGGTCGAGCTCGGTGTGGACGTCTGGCCGGAACGCGACCCGACACTGATGCTGCAGCTCGCCCTTGGTGCTGCGCGCAGCGAATCGCCGATCGCGAGCCGCGCTTTGGAGACGCTCAACGAACGGATACCCGATTGGCCGCAACCATGGCCGACCGGCGCCGCCGACGAGTTGGTCGCTCTGCTGCTGGAGGGCCCACGAGCAATCCCGGTGCTCGAATCGCTCGACCAGGCGGATCTGTTCACACGGATGTTGCCGGAGTGGGCGCCAGTGCGTTCGCGGCCGCAACGCAACGCGTATCACCGCTTCACCGTCGATCGTCACCTGTGGGAGGCCGCCGCCAACGCGGCACTTCTGGCCGACCGGGTCGCCCGGCCCGACCTCTTGGTGATCGCCGCGCTGCTGCACGACATCGGAAAGGGCTACCCCGGTGATCACACCGAGCGTGGCGAGGAGCTGGTCGCGATGATCGGCCCGCGAATGGGCTTCGACGAGCGAGACACCGGTCATCTGGTCGGCTTGGTCCGCCATCATCTGCTGTTGCCCGACATCGCCACGCGCCGCGATCTCGATGATCCGGCGACGATCGACATGGTTGCCGACGCTGTCGGCAGTGTCGTCTTTCTCGACTTGTTGCATGCCCTCACCGAAGCCGACTCGCTGGCAACCGGTTCATCCGCATGGAGTGCGTGGAAGGCCGAGCTCGTCGAGGAGTTGGTCGACCGGGTGCGTTTGCGTCTCGGGGAGGGCGACGGCCCAGAGACAGGCGCCGAACGCAGAGCGCCATTTCCGACCGCCGAGATCCTCGCTGCGATGGGTGCGGGCGAGACGACGGTCGATGTCAGCGGACCTCGGATGGTGGTTGTCACCGCCGACAGGCCGGGCACGTTCGGTCGTGTCGCCGGAGTGCTCGCGCTTCACGGCATCGACGTGATCGGCGCTCGCGCCCACAGCGATGAGCAGGGTATGGCGGCCTCGCAGTTCAGGACGGCAGAGACCTCGCAAACGGTCAACTGGCCGGTCGTGACCGTCGACGTGCGACGGGCACTGTCGGGTGAGCTGGCGTTGTCCGCGCGGCTCGCCGAACGGGCCCGAACCTACCGTCGTCGACGCCGCCCGGCCGCAGCATCGGTGCTCCCACCTTCGGTTGTCTTTGTCGATGACGCCAGCAGCAATGCAACTGTCATCGAGGTCCGCGGTCCCGACTCGATCGGATTGTTGCACCGCGTCGCAACTGCGCTGGCCGAGATGGGGCTCGACATCCGCCATGCCACGGTCCAGACAATCGGCCCGAGCGTCATCGACAGCTTCTATGTTCGTACATCCGACGGCTCGAAAGTGACGGACACGCACCATCGAGCCGAGATCGAACGCGCACTATTGCATGCCGTAGGGTCGCCATTGTGAGTGACGCCGCGCCGAACGACTTCACCCGCGATCTGGTTCGATGGAGCGAGTCGCTGGCGGCCATCGCGCGCACTGGGCTCGGCTTCACCGAGAGCTTGTACGAACGCGAGCGCTTCGAAGAGATCTTGCACGTTGCCGCGGACATCAAAGGTGCTGCCGATGAAGCGCTGGAGGTCAGCCGAGAACGCGACCACTTTGTACAGGAGTGGATGGAATCCATCGGCGAGGGTGTGCCCGGCTATGTGACGCCGAAGGTTGCCGTTGGTGCGGTGGTCGGCAATGAGGCCGGCGAGATCCTCCTGGTGCAGCGCGCCGACAGCGGGCTGTGGCTCTATCCGACGGGATGGGCCGATGTCGGATATTCGCCGGCCGAGGTCGTCGTCAAAGAAGTCCACGAGGAAACCGGGATCGAGTGCGACCCGGTGCAGGTCCTCGCCGTGGTCGACGGTCAACGCATGGGCTTCACCCGCTTCGCCATGTACCTGTTGCTGTTTCATTGCACGGCCACAGGTGGCGACCTGGTCGGCCACCCGCTGGAAACCGCCGGAGTTGGCTGGTTCAGCCGCGGTGCATTGCCGTGGCCGTGTGCTGGGGCCAACTGGTGGGGACCAATGGCTTTCGCGGCGATCGACGGCCAACAGGTCCCGACTGCTTTCGATGCGCCGCGCTCGCCGATGTGGCGCGGCCAACCCGGCTAGGGGCTGCCGCCCTGATCGCGTAAGAAGCGCTCGACCTCGGCCATCAGTTCGTCGCTGTTGAGGCGTGTGTCTTCGATCGACTCGACCACCTCGGTGTCGTCCTCGTCGTCCTCGTCGTCGTCGTCGTCGTCGTCGTCATGGTCGTCGACATCGAGGTGGCCGCTGTCGGCCAACGACTCGAGCCTCGACACGTAACCGATGAGGTCATCATCGTCGCCGACGAAGGCCGAGACTCGGGCGTCGTACTCGCCCGCGTCGGCGATGAGCCGGGCGGTCGGCGCAGGGCATCCCAACATCTCGCAGGATCGCTCGACCAGCGCCAGTGCAGCCTTTGGCGATGGAACCTGCGATGCATATGCCGGCACCGCAGCCCACAACGACGCCGACGACAAATCGTGGCTGGCAAACGCATCGTGCAACACTCCGACGATTCCGGTCGGACCCTCGTAGCGCGATCGCTGCAGGTCGAACCGGTCGATCATCGTCTGATCGGTCGCGGTGCCCATCAACTGCACGGGTCGTGAATGCGGGACGTCGGCAAGCAAGGCGCCAAGAGTCAGCAACATCGATGCCTCGAACTTCGCTGCGGCGGCGACGACCTGCTCACTGAACAGTCGCCAGCGCAGGGCAGGTTCTGGGCCGAGCAACAAGATCACGTCGCCGCCGGGAGTCGACGCGCTCCAGAGCCCAACTGTTGGCCAGACGATCGAGCGGGTCATGCCTGCGCTCAACCGCACATGAGGTCGAACCGTTGCGAAGTCGGTGAACTCCTCTGGATCGATCTCTGCCAGCGGCTGGGCGTTCCAGGCCTCGATCAGGTGTCGCACACTGTTGCTGGCAGCGTCTCCGGCATCGTTCCACCCCGTGAACGCGGCGATGATCGTCGGTCGGTGAAGGGTGGGTTGGGCCATCCAGCGAACGTGGTCCATCGCCGACAACACTACCGACGGAGTGCGCGAGGGCCTACTGAGCGACCACGGCGACGCGCCGCGACCGAGCGTCGCGGTGATGATCCCTCTTCACTCTGCACATCGCGTCGTCTCGCACACGACGATGTCGCCAGCCTCGTGGCCGCTCGCGAGCCCGTCTGGCGACCAGAGATTTTCGAGCGGTCAGAATCCTTGTCGTAGGTTGACTGTCATGACCGCGACCATCGACATCATCGACGCTCCGACCGATGAGGTGGTCACGGCGTTGGCAAGGTTGCTTCCGCAACTGTCGTCGGCCCCGCCCCCCAGTGCTTCGGATTTGGCGACCATCATCGCCGGTGGTGCAACTGTGTTCGTGGCCCGTGTCGACGGGGTGATCGTCGGCAGCCTGACGCTGGTGCTGTACCGCATCGCCACGGGTTTGAAGGCGTGGATCGAAGACGTGGTTGTCGACGAGACAGCACGTGGCCACGGCGTCGGTGAAGCGCTGAACTTCGCCGCTCTCGACGAGGCACGCCGGCGCGGCGCACAAGCAGTCAGCCTCACCAGTCGGCCATCGCGAGAAGCCGCGAATCGGCTCTACCAACGGATCGGCTTCTCCGCCCGCGACACCAACGTGTACCGCTACGATCTGTGATCCGGCTCGGCTGAAGCATCAAGTTCGGGACTTCGGGTTGTCTTCAGCCGTTGGCGGCGCGCAACACGTCTTCCGCAGCCTGACGAACCTGCCAGTCGCGGTCTGTCAGCGCCGCCTGCAACGCCTTGTCGACTTCGTCGCCGTCGAACGGTGCAAGTGCCAAGACGGCGCGACGACGCACAGCGGGTTTGTCGGTGCAGCCGTGCAGGATCGTTGCCACTCCCCGTGGATCACCGATTGCGCCGAGGGCCGCGCAGCAGGCTTCGCGAACGAGAGCATCGGTGGAGGCAACGCCGAGATCGATCAGGGCGAGCAGCACATCGTCGTCGACGGATTCTTGCTCGCCGCATGCCCACGCCGCCGCCTCCACGACGGTTGTATCGGGATCGTCGAGCAACGCGCCCAGCGACACGCTGGGACGATTGCCGGCAATCATCGCGGCGCGGCGTCGCACAGACGGCGCATCGTCGACGAGCGCGACCCGAAGATCGTCGTCGGTCAGCAGCCCCAATCGGGCCGAGGCACCCAGGCCAAGCTCGCGAGCAACCGGATCGTCGTCGGCGAGTGCGCCGCGAGCAGCATCGGCATCGCCGGTGTGTCCGGCGACCGCGATCTCCCGCCAGCGACCGATTTCCCGCCGGCGGAGCGTCATTTCTTGAGCGTGTGTGACAACGTGACCACGATCCAGGATGCGCCGAAACCGATCAGGGTGGCGGCGATCGCCCCAACGACGGCGGCCATCGTGCTTCCGGCGATCAACGCCCAGAGCTTTCGCCACCACTGCGGGCGCCGATGCCGGGGTGCAGCAACCTCGATCACCGGTAGACCGACACGAGCGCGACGCGATCGGAGAGCGCGTGCCGGATTGGCCGTGGCTCTGGCAGGCTTACGCCACCCTGCCGCAACGAGTGCCACAATGGCGAGGACGGCAATCCAAGCAGTAGCGATGGTGAGTTCCCTGGTCGACACGCAACAACCAATTGTAATAGAGCCACGTGCCGAGGTTCGGTCGTTGCGGCGCAGGCACTTGTTCTGGGCTCTCCCGCTCGCAGTCGTCGGATTTCTCGGTGTAGGCGCGGTTGCCGTCACAGCGATCTTGCCGAGCACGCTCGTGGCCCGCAAACGCGATTGCCTCGCGCGCGACGACGCCGGCGTTTGCACCAAGCAGGGTCCGACCGAAAAAGTGCAGTTCGCCGTCGTGCCCGCCGATGCCCAGCCTGTCGAGCCGCGGCTGTCGATCGACGGTCCGACGACTTACGACAGCCGTGGCCAAGTGCTGTTCGTCACCGTGCGCACACCGGAGCTGAGCATGCTGGAGTGGTGGGTGGGGCGCCACAACGGTGCCGTCGACCCGAAGAGCTACGCCGATCTGTACGCGACGGAGACACCGCAACAGCAGACGACTCGCGGCCAACGCGACATGCGCACTGCCAAGGAAACCGCGGAATTCGTCGCGCTCCAACGGCTGGGTTTCGACGCCAAGCTGACACCGGGTGACGTGATCATCGACACGTTGGTGTGCCTCAAGGCGAGCGACGATGGCCGAACGTGCGTGCAGTTCGCGCCGTCCGACAAGTTGCTCGATCCGGGCGACAAGCTGTCGAAGGTCGACGGCACTGCGTTGTCGGTGGTCGACGATCTCGCACCGATCTTGGCGAAGCACAAGCCCGGCGACAAGGTGCATATCGACTACGAGCGCGACGGCAAGGCTGGAAGTGGCGACGTTGAACTGATCGCCTCACCCGACGAGCCCACCCGCACCATCATCGGCTTCATCCCCAGCGACACAGCGCAAATCAGTCTCCCCTCCAACGTCAAGATCAACATCGATACCGAGTCGATCGGTGGACCCTCCGCAGGCCTGGCCTTCACTTTGACGATGATCGATCAGCTGTCGAAGGGTGACCTGTTGGGTGGTCAGCGCATCGCGGTCACCGGGACGATCGACATCAACGCCAAGGTGGGTGCGATCGGTGGGTTGACGTCGAAAGCTTCGGCGGTCTTGCAATCCGGAGCGAAGTACTTCCTGGTGCCGACGAACCAGGGCGAGGCCGACATCGCGAACGCCCGCAAGGTTGTCGGCAGCGCAGTCGAGATCATTCCGGTGGCAACGCTCGACGAGGCATTGGCCGCACTTCAGCGCATCGGCGGCGAGTCGATACCGCCCCCGCCGGTGGTCGCTTCGACCACCACCGATTCCACTCCGTAGCCGACCCACCGCGCCGCGTCAAGGGATTGCCACGATTTCAGTGGCAACCCGACCTACGCTTGCGCTCAATGGCACTTTCGTTTTCACGTCCTGATCCGTCATCGCCCGACGCGATCGCCGCGGCAGGGTTTTCGACGTCGCGACGCGGGTACGACCAGACCGAGGTGCGCGATCTGTTGCGCATGGTCGCTGCCGAAATGGCCCGGCTTCAAGAGCGCGAGAGGTTTCTCGAGCGCGAGCTGCGCACAGCCCAGCGCAGTTCGACCAATTCGGTCGTAGCCCTCGACGAAGAAGTTGTCACTCGAATGCTCGGTGAGGAGGCCGCGCGCATCTTGCAGACGGCACGCGAAGCCGCATCGCAGATCAAGATTCGCACGGAAGATGCTGCGTCGCGGATGCTGCGTGAAGCCACCGACGAGGCTCAGCGACTGCGCGAAGAGGCAGAGGTCGAGGCAGCCCGCCGGCGTCAGGATGCGTCGGCGGATGCCGAATCCGAGTTGGTCATGGCCAAGCAACAGGGTCGCGAGATGGTCAACGAAGCTCGTGCCTATCGCGAGCGCGTGCTCAGCGAGCTTGCTCGTCGTCGTGAACTCGCTCGCCAGCAGATCGAACAGCTGATGCACGGACGCGATCGTCTGCTGCAGGCCTTCGAGCGCTCGAGGCTCGTCGCCGTCGACGTCATGGCCGAGCTCACACCGCTGGGCGAGCCGTCCGAATACGTGAACCTGGCTCCGACAACCGGTCCGGTGCCGCTGATGGTTCCCAACCAGCGGCCGTCTGAGGGGCCGGTCAAGGATCTGCCGACCGTCGAAGTTGTGGAGCCCGACGATGACACCGCACCCGAGATCGCGGGCCCAGACGTGGTGACGGCGGATCGCGACGCAGCCAGCGAACCGGCAGTCGTCGAGGCTGAGCCGGCAGACGACCCCGACAACACCGTCTTGTTGATGCGCGACGCACACGAGGTTCACGATCACAACGAGCTCGACGACGCTCGCAAGGCGGCACCGGTCGTGGCGCTGTTCGGAGCCGAGGACGACGACGAGAACGAGAACGAGTCGATCGAGGGGGTCACCGCTTCTGTCGACGATCTGTTTGCGCGCCTGCGTGCTGCACGCGCCGAGTCGATCGTCGAGCGCGCCCAGCTGTCCGACGACACGACCGACTCCCACGACGACGCGGATGCCGTCGTCAACGACGCGGGCGATGCGACGACGATGTTGACCATCGTCGAAGATCTTGCGGTTTTCCAGGCGTCCCCGGAGGCGCCGGTGGTCGAAGAGGCCCACGACGACACACTGTTCGGCCAACGCGATGCCTCGCTGACGCCGATCATCGTCTCGTGTGCGCGCAAATTGAAGCGTGTGCTGGCCGACGAGCAGAACGAGATTTTGCACACGCTTCGCCGCAACGAGCCGGTACGCACCCTCGACACGATGCTGCCCTGGGAGACCGAGCAGGCCTCGCGCTACGCGGCGGCCATCACCTCCGAGCTCGAGAAGGCCGCGCTCGTCGGCGCCGCCAGCATCGACCAGGGCACCACAAAAGAACACAAGGCCGACATCAATCGTGCCGGCGCGACCAAAGCTGCGATCGAGGCACTGACCGCGACGATCGTCTCCCCCTTGCGCGAGCGGCTTGAGCGTGCCGTCAACGACGCCGGTGGTGACAACGAAGAGTTGGCCAACATGGTCCGAGGGCTGTATCGCGAGTGGAAGACACAGCGCATCGACGAGCACCTCGACGACGTGACTCGAGCCGCTTTCGGGCGCGGCGCGCTGGCTGCAGTCGTGCCGGGTACCAAGGTGTGCTGGATGGTCGATCCCAACGGTCCGGCGTGTCCCGACGCCGAAGACAACGCCCTCGCCGGCGAAGTCGCTGCTGGTCAACCATTCCCCACCGGTCACACGTGTGCGCCGGCCCACGAGGGATGCCGCTGCATGCTTGCGCTAGCTCCCCGGTAGTCTCGCCAGAGTGCGGAACCCGTCCGACCTTCCGCCTCGTGGGCCCGCGTCCATGAGGTCTCGTCGATTCTCCGACAAGGGCAGGGTTGCCCTCATTGCCGTCGCGGTGATCATCGTCGGCCTGCTTCTGTTCGGGCGGTTCTTCGCCGGTTTCTTCACCGACTACCTGTGGTTCGACTCTGTCGGCAGGGCCGGAGTGTTCTCGACGATGCTGCGTTCGAAGTTGCTGATGTTCCTCTTGTTCGGCGGCACGTTCGTGGCTCTGGCCATTCTCAATCTGGTCATTGCCGATCGCTTGGCACCATCGGCGTTCTCTGCCAACACGCATCCGGTGGTCGAGCGCTTCCACGAGTTCTTCGGTCACCGCTTGCGAACCCTGCGGATCGCGGTTGCCACTGTTGCCGGTTTGTTGTTCGCGGCACCCGCCGTCGGCCACTGGCAGGACTGGTTGATGTTCCGCAACTCGCAGCGATTCGGGATCGCCGATGCGCAGTTCGGTCACGATGTCGGGTTCTACATGTTCCGGCTGCCGTTCATTGTGTTCGTGCTCGACTGGTTGTTCGCCGCATTGGTGTTCATCACCTTGTTGGTCATCGCCACCCACGTTCTCAGCGGCGGCATCATCATTCAGCCGCCGCGGCCGAAGGTTCGCCGCGCCACCAAGGCGCACGTCGCGGTTCTGCTCGCAGCGTTGGCGGTGGTGAAGGCGGGCGACTACTGGCTCACTCGATACGCGCTGACGACCGACTCCCGCGGGTTCGTACGCGGCCTGTTGTATTCCGCTGCCAAGGCACAGCTCCCCGCTGTCGTGCTGTTGACCTTGGTTGCGCTGCTCGTCGCCGGTCTGTTCCTCTCGACGCTGCGCACCAACTCGTGGCGCATCCCAGTCGTCGCGTCGGCGTTGTGGGCCGTGATCGCCCTCGTCGGTGGCGTCATCTACCCGGCAGCGATTCAGGCGTTGGTTGTCAATCCCAACCAACGTGACAAAGAAGCGCCGTACATCGTTCGCAACATCGACGCCACCCTTCATGCGCTCGCCATCGACAACGTCGGGCGCAAACAGGTCAGCTTCGCCGATATCACCCAGCCGGCATTGTCGAACGATGTCACGCCGCTGAAGAACGTGCGCCTGCTGAAGCCCGAAGCGATGGTCGGCCGCTTCCGCACCGACCAGAGTCAGAAGGCGGGCCTGACCATCAACGACGTCGACCCAGATCGCTACGACCTGGATGGACGCGTACAACAGGTCTCGATGGCTGCGCGCGAACTCGACCTGTCGGCGATCGCCAACAAGTCGTGGCAGGGCCAGCACCTCATCAACACCCACGGTTGCGGTCTTGTCGAAGCTCCATCGGGCCAGATCAGCGATCGCCGACCCGTCTATCGCGAGGTCAAGCTCGACAGGCCGGAGATGTATTACAGCGACGCCATCTCCGGGTATGCGATTGTCGACACGGGGGTCAACGAAGAGGTTTGCCCGGGCTACGCCGACCCCGGTCCGTACAGCGGGAGCGGTGGTATCAAGCTCGACTCGGTGTTCAAGCGGATGGCGTTCGCGCTCAGCTACCTCGACTACAACATGATCGGCTCGGGGGCAATCAACGACGCCTCGAGACTGGTGTCGATTCGGCGTGTCGAGGATCGAGCCAAGAAGCTCGCCCCATTCCTGTCATACGACAACGATCCCTACCCCGTTGCCCTCAGGGGCAGGGTGCTGTGGGTGATAGATGCCTACACGACGTCCGACCGCTATCCGTACGCCGAGAGCGGCGATCGCAGGCAACTCAACCCCGGCAGCGGTCTCGACCATCCCTTCAATTACGTACGCAACAGCATCAAGGTTGTCGTCGACGCATACAACGGGACCGTCGACTTCTACATCATCGACCCTGTCGACCCGATTGCGAAGGTTTGGCAATCGGCCTTTCCAGGTCTGTTCAAGACCCGCGATCAGATGCCGGAGGGGCTCGACTCCCATCTCCGCTATCCCGAAGAGTTGTTCCGGGTGCAGACGGCGGCCTATTCGAAGTATCGGTTGAGTCCGGACGCATTCTTCGGACGTACCGGTGCATGGTCAGTTGCGCAGGCGCCTATCGCTCGTCCGCGGGCGGCTCAGGTCATCTCCACGGGCGACAGTGTTGCCGGAGACGCCACCGCGGGGCAGACCGATCTGGCCACCGAATCGGGAACCGAACGATTCGTCCCCTACTACTCGATGCTTCGTACACCTGGCGAGACTGATGCGTCGTTCAAGCTGTTGCGACCCTTCGTGCCGTTCTCGACCGACGACAGCAAACGCAACCTGCAGGCGTTCATGACTGCGAGCAGTGACCCGAAGGACTACGGCACGCTGGTGGCCTACGAAGTCACGAGTGCCGAGGACGGACCGTTCACTGTTTCCAACACGATGAACACCGAGGCCAGCGTGTCGCAACAACTCAGCCTGCTCAATATCGAAGGCACAGATGTGGTCTTCGGCGATCTGCAGATGGTGCCGCTGGCCGGCGGGTTGTTGTGGGTGCGACCGGTCTACGTGCAGCCGACGGTCAGCGATTCGCGCGAGTCACAGCCGACCATCGAGTTGGTGCTGGTGTCGCAGAACAAGAACGCTGCGTTCGGCAGTTCGCTCAGCGGCGCCCTGGCGAAGTTGTTCCCAGGGTTCCAATCCAACATCGGAGACGTCGTCGGTGACACACCTGCCGGCAGTGGTGGCACCGGCGCCGGGGGCGCGGTCACACCGCCGGCGACCGGCAAGACACCGGCCGATCTGCTCGACGAGGCTGAGGCGTTGTTCGCCCAAGCTGATCAGGCGCTCGATGCTCATGACTTGGCCACCTACCAGGCGCGGGTCGATCAGGCCCGAGCGTTGGTGCAGCAGGCAGTATCCGCCTTGCAGGGCTAGCTGGAATCGTTGGTCTGTGATCTGGCGGGTTCCCGGCCGTGACGCAGCAACTCGGCAAGCGATGCCAGATCCTGTCGGAAGGCGATCTCGTAGCGGGCCTGCTCGCTCGCTAATTTGACCTGGCCGCCACGCAAGGCGTCGGCTACGTCGTCGCTGACGGTGCCATCGGCGACCTCCGGTATGCGCTGCCCGAGCCCGTCGATGTCGCGACCGAGTTCGCTGAGCTGATTGGCCAGCTCGGTGCTGACGTTGGTCAGCCGCTGGTCAAGGAGAGCCATGTGCTCGCGCACTGCACGTGCTTCTGTGTCGTTGGCGGTGGCTCGGTTGGCGAGCTCGCCGAGCTGGGCGTGCAGCGCATCGTTGCCCTGAAGCCGTTCGGAGATCTCTTGCAGTTGCAGCCGAACGTCTTCGTCGACCGATTCTCGCGGCTGATCGATGAGTTGTGCGACACGATCGCGCAGAGCAGAGAGCTGGCCACCCAGTTCGGCCTGTGCGGCGACGCGCGCATTGAGTTGCTGCAGCTGAGCGGCGAGGCCGTCGACCGAGGCGAGCCGCTGCTCGACATCGTCGAGCTCACTCATTCGCTGATGCAAGGTTTCGACGCCCGCGACGCGCTGGTGAAGGTGATCGATCTCTCCCATGCGCAGTTTGAGGTGGTCGACCTCTCCGAGACGATGACGGAGTTGATCGAGCTCGTTGACGCGCTGCTGGACTGCTGCGATTCGCTCGAGGGTTTCCGGATCCGGACCACCAGGTGTTGGCGGGGGCGGAGGCAGTGCAGCCGCTTCGGCGGCGGCGGCGGTGGCTGATTCGAGATCGGCGCGGAGCTGTGCGAGTTGGGTCTCGAGCTCGGCAATCTTCGGGACGTGATCCTGGATACCGAACATCCGGTTCTGGAGAGCGTCGACCTTGGCCGACAGCTCGTCGTGGTGACCGCTGCTCGGTGATGATTCGCCCTCGGCGGCGGCACCAGAGGCGGGGCCTTCGGCAACCTGTTGCTGCAGTTGCATCACGATCTCGGACATCTCGCTGATGTCGTTGCGCTCGGTCTGGAAGGCTGAGGTCGCTGCGTCGAGTGAGCCCAAACGAGCCTCGACGATCGCTCTCGCCTGCTCGCTCTCGTCGAGCCGTGCTCTCATCGCTATCAGCTCCGATCGCAGTGCCAGGAAATCGGCGGGAGTAACGGTGCCCCTGATCTTGGCGGGCTTCGGCGGTTTTGGCGGCTTGATCGCCTTCGGCGGATTGATCGGTTTCAGCGGCTTGTGAACGGTTTCTTCCCTGAGTGGCGTGACCGGTTGAGCCACCACCGGAAGGTCTGAGATCTTGGGTAGAAGCTCCTCCAGCCCGTCCATCGGATCGACTTCAGGAGGGGGCATTGCTGGCGGATTTTGCACCGTGATCGACTTCTGCTTCTTGGTGAACAAACCCATCGAATTGCTCTCACTTCTGGGGGTTGTGATCGAAATGGCTGTTCGCTACCGTACATGCTCTACTCCGACGCGGGGTGGAGCAGCTCGGTAGCTCGTCGGGCTCATAACCCGAAGGTCGCAGGTTCAAATCCTGCCCCCGCCACCAAATGAGATGCCCGGAAACATTGAGTTTCCGGGCGTTTCTCGTTTTTCGGCGTCG
>JANMQX010000281.1:0-1880 GCA_031370745.1 Ilumatobacteraceae bacterium | reverse complement strand
CCCCGGGCGCGGCAAGCAGCGATGTGGCTACCCGATGTCTGCGGAGGCATGGCGAGGATGCAGGAAGCTGCCCAGAAATCGGGTCAGCAGTGCGGGGTTGACACCATCCAAGGTGCCGACCCATCATTGTTGGCCAAGTGGGCGAATTGAGATTGAGGGGGAAGGATGCATCCTTCACGTCGTCTTCGCCGCCCGCGTCGTCGTCTCGCCATGCTGGCCTGTGCCGCGTTGGTGGTGCTCGGCCTGCCGACGATCTCTGCCTCACCGGCGCTGGCTTCGCCCGCTACCGACGGGCCGGGTGCGCTGTCGCATTTCGACCTCGCCCGTAAGGACTGCCTCGGCACCTCGCGCACGACAGCGTCGAAGGTCTGGTTCACAGTCGCCGGCGGCGTGTTGAGCGATGTGTATTACCCGACCATCGACAACACCAACGTCGAGACGCTGCAGTACATCGTCACCGACGGGTCCAGCTTCACCGATCTCCAAACCCGCGACATGGTGTCGACAGCGTCCACCCTCGACGAAAGCGGCATGTCGTGCCGCGTCACGAGCATGGCAAACAGTGGCAAGTACAAGATCGTCACCGACTACGTCACCGATCCCGATCGCAACACGTTGCTCATGCGCACGCGTTTGATCGCGAACAAACACGCACATCTCAAGCTGTACGTGCGATTCGACCCGACCGTCAACGGCAATGGGGGCGGCGGCACCGGTAACGGCGGTCCCGACTCGGCCATCACCGACATGTCGACTCACCATCCGATTCCGGTGGCGTTCGATACCAACACTGCGACCAATGCGGCGAACCGCGACTACGCCCAACCGGTGTTCGCCGCGCTCGATGGCCCCTTCACCACCGTCACCAGCGGGTATGCCGGTGGAGCGAGCGACGGCTTGACGCAACTCGACACCGACCACCGACTGACGACGCTCAACCAGTCAGCCGACAGAGGCAACATCGTGCAGGTTGCCGAAGTCAGTCCCAACCTTGGCGACGACGAGGGAGACCATGGCGCAATCACGTTCGCTCTCGGTTTCGGTGCGACGCAGTCCGAGGCGGTCAACACCGCGGAGCAGTCGCTGCGCCACGACTTCGGCGACATCCGCGAGGAGTACGAGAAGGGCTGGGAGCGCTACGACAAGAAGCTCAACCCGCCGCCCACGTCGTTGCCTGGCCTCAGCCGGGCACGTGTGCGCGAGTTGGGCGACGAGTACTACCTCAGCATCAACGTCGTGAAAGCTGCCGAAGACAAGACCTTCCCCGGCGCGATCGTTGCCGGGTTGTCGTCGCCGTGGGGCCAGGCCGTGTCGGCCGCAGACCCCGCCAACACCTACTTCGGTTCGTACCGCGAGGTGTTCGCCCGCGACCTGTACGAAGCGTGGACGGGCTTGATGGCTGCCGGTGATCTTCAGACGGCACGCGACGCAACGTTGTTCTTGTTCGAACGTCAACAACTGGCCGACGGTTCGATGCCGCGCAACTCGCTGGTCAACGGCAAGACCGCGCCCGACTCGTTCGGCACGCAACTCGACGAGGTTGCCTATCCGATCCTCATGGCCCACCAACTCGGCCTCACTGACGCGACCCTCTACGAACAGCACATCAAACCGGCCGCCAACTTCGTGGTCGCTCGCGGGCCGTCGTTCGGCTCCGAGCGGTGGGAAGAGCAGTCCGGTTTTTCACCGTCGACGATCGCCGCCGAGATCGCCGGGTTGTTGGCCGGTGCCGACATCGCCGACATCAACGGCGATGCCGCTTCGGCTCGATTGTGGCGCGCCGTCGCCGACGACTACCAGCGCTCGATCAAGGGTTGGACGGTGACGACCACCGGATCGAAGTCGGCGGACCCGTACTTCATCCGCCTGTCGAAGGCCGG
>JANMQX010000274.1:0-5443 GCA_031370745.1 Ilumatobacteraceae bacterium | reverse complement strand
CGCCCCTCGGGTCAGAATCATCCGAATCGGCGCGGCGAACAGGCTGGCGTGCGTCGTCTTGTGTCGTGCGGCCTGGGCGAGGAACCGGCTGGCCGAAAAGGTTTGCATCAACGCCACCGAAGCTCCCGTCCAGATCGCCGAGGCGAACGAGTAGTACTGGGCGTTGGCGTGGAACATCGGCAGCACCACCAGTTGGCGATGGTGCGACTGCAAGCCGACGGCCTCCGCCATCACCTTGCCGGCGAACGCGTAGTTTGCCTGGGTGATCTCGACACCCTTCGGGCGACCAGTCGTTCCCGAAGTGAACATCACCGCGGCTCGGTCGAGTGCTTGCAGTCGCGGCCAGTCATTGTGCGGCTTGCGGTCGAGTTGCGCCAGCTCCGTGTCGGCCTCGTCGAACGCAATGGTCGGCATGGCAGCGGCCGCAGCGAGGTATTCGTCACCGCGTGAATTGGCGTACAGGCCGACGGCCGGCCGGGTTCGTTCGATGTGCCCGGCCAGTTCTGGTGTGCGTGCCATCGGATCGCTCGGTACGACCCATGCACCGAGTCGAATGGTGGCGAGCCAGGCCGCAACGAACGCCGGACTGTTGGTGAGAGCGAGGTGTACTGCGCTTCCCGGCACCGCACCCGCCTCCACGAGTGACGTGGCCATTCGACCTACGAGCCCGTCGAACGCTCCATAGCTCCACTCGCACACCTCGCCGGACAGCGACTCGAATCGCAGGAACGGCCCGCTGGGATCGGCGGCGACTGCATTGGTCCATGCGTCGCCGAAGCATCGTGCAGCCGGCCAGCTGCTCACGCCGGTTGTGGTTCCTCGACCGCGCCGTATCCACCACCGCCGGGCAGGTCGAGGCTGACGCGATCGCCCGGTTGCAACGTGATTCGTTGCTGGGTGCGCACGGCCTCACCGTTGACGGTGAACGATCCGGCAGCGCCCGCCCCTCCACCGAAGATGCCCTCCGGCGGGACAGCGAGCCGCGACGTGACAGCGTTCAACTGCCATGGACGGGTGGTGTCGACGCTGAACTCGACGGTTTGCCCCATCCCGCCGACCTGTTGTCCTCGGCCACCGCTTCCGGTTCGCAGCGACTTGCGGTGGAAGCGAATCGGTGCCGACGCCTCGACCACCTCGACAGGAACAGCGGCCACGCCTGTGGGGTACGAGCACGCCGACAGGCCGGGCTTGTGGGCACGAGCACCGACGCCGCCGGCGTAGGTGAACATCGCCGTGATGAACGGCCGCCCGTCGTCGTGATTCCCCGACACCTGCATGGTCCAGACCGCACCGCTGCCTTCGGCCATTGCTTGTTCCGGCTTGATCTGGGCGAGCGCCTTCAACAGCGCGTTGGGCAAGAACATGCCAACGACATGGCGGGCCGTGCACGGTTGCGGTGATACCGCGTTGACGATCGAGCCGACAGGGGCCTCGACCAGGATCGGGGCCAGGCTCCCGTGATTGTTGGGCAACTCGGGATTCAACACCGACCGAACCGCAAACGTGGTGTAGGCGTGCGTGTAGTTCTTGACGACGTTGATGCCGTACGGGCTGGCCCCCGATGACCCGGCGTAGTCGACGAGGATTTCGCCCGCCACCGGATCAACGGTTATTGCGCAAACGATGTCGATGCGACTGCCGTCCGCAAGATCGAGCTCGGCACTGGCACGGTAGGTGCCTGCCGGCAGCTCACGGATCGTCGCCCGAGTGGCGGTCTCGCTGCGTTCGATGATCTCGTCGGCGAGCGCTTCGATGTCGTCGAGACCGTGTTGCGCGCACAGGCTCAGCAGCCGTTGGGCCCCGACCTCGCCCGATGCCATCTGGGCGTGCAGGTCGCCCGACATGTGATCGGGTTGACGCACGTTGCTGAGGATGAACCTCCACACGTCGGCGTTGCGTCGACCGGCGTTCATCAACTTGCAGATGGGGATCCACAACCCCTCTTCGAAGACGTCGCGCGCCCCGGCCCCGATGCCATAGCCACCGACGTCGGTGTGGTGGATCGTCGATCCGAAAAATGCGATTGCCTTTCCGCCGCGGAACACGGGGTAGAGCACCGTGACGTCGAGGAGTTGGCCGGCCGTCTTGTACGGGTCGTTGGTGATCAGCACGTCGCCTTCGACCAGCGACTCGGGCGGGTGCTCCTCGAGCACCGCGGTGGCGGCGCGAGCCAGCGAGTTGATGTGTCCCGGTGTGCCGGTGACCGCCTGCGCAACCATGCGACCGCGCTGGTCGAACACGGCGTTGGCCAAGTCGCCGGCCTCGCGAACGATGGGCGAGAACGCGGCACGTTGCAAGGCCCTTGCCTGTTCGTTGACGGTGGCAATCAGGCTCTGCCACAGGACCTCGAGCTCGATTGGGTCGAAGGCCATCAGATGCTCCTTTCGGCGATCATCGATCCATCGTCGGCGACTTCGACGACCCAGCCCGGCCGAATCACGGTTGTCGTCTCGCGCTCTTCAACGATCGCCGGGCCGGTGAGCCGCTGGCCGCGCCCGAGATCGGTGCGCCGGTAGACCGGCGTCTCGAGCGCCGCAGCGACGCGGTCGAAGCGGACGTTGCGGAAGGTGTTCGGTTTGCCGTGATCGTCTCCGAGCTCGGCGATCGGTTCGACCGTGTCGGCATTGGCATATGCCGACAGCCGCCACGTGACTGCCTCGACAGTGACATCTGGAATGGTGAGGCCGTAGATGCGCCGGTAGTCGCTCTCGAACCGGTCGACGATCTCGTCGTCGGTGACCGGCCACTTGTCGCCGTCGCCGACCCAGATCGTCAGCTCGTTGCCTTGGCCGAGATATCGGACGTCGAGACCGTAACGGAACCGAATCCGGTCGCCTGGCACGCCGGCCGCCGCCAGCACGCGGCGACCTTCCTCGCGTAGGTCGTCGAGCAGCAGATCCCTCTCGTTGTGCGAGATCTCGGCGAGCGAGCGCACCATCGAACGGGCGAGGTCGATTCGAACCGGCGACACCAAGGTGCCGAACGCGCTGAGCACGCTGGCGTTGACGGGAAAGATCACTCGCGGCGAATCGAGCAACTCTGCGACCCCGCAGGCGTGAATCGGTCCGGCGCCGCCGAACGCCAGGACCGTGACGCCACGAAGATCCTCACCTTGCTCGACCGCGTGCATCCGCGCCGCGGCTGCCATGTTCTGATTGACCAGCTCGTGAATGCCCGCAGCGGTGTCGCCGGCCGGCAGGCCGAGACCGTCGGCAATGGATTGCAGCGCGGCGTCGTTGGCGGCGAGGTCGAGGTGCATGTCGCCACCGAGGAAGTACTCGGCATCGAGCATTCCGAGCGCGAGGTCGGCGTCGGTCACCGCCGCCCGCGTGCCGCCGCGGCCGTAACACGCTGGCCCTGGGTCGGCGCCGGAGGATTCCGGACCGACCTTCAGCAGTCCGAGCTCATCGATGCGCGCCAAGCTTCCGCCACCGGCGCCGATCTCGACCAGGTCGACCGACGGCACGGACACCGGAAAGCCGGAGCCCTTCTTGAACCGGTACATGCGCGCCACTTCAAATGTGTTGGTGATCTCCGGCTCGCCGCCGACGATCAAGCACGCCTTGGCCGTGGTGCCACCCATGTCGAAGCACAGCAATCGATCCTCGCCGCGGTGGCGGGCGAACCAACTTCCGGCCAACGCACCGGCTGCGGGGCCGCTCTCTACCAGTCGGATAGGAGCGCGGGCCGCGTCGTCGGCCGACACGACACCCCCGTTCGACAGCATCATCAACACCGAGCCGCCGAATCCCTCCGCGGCGAGCCATTTCTGCAGTTCGTCGAGGTACGGCCCGATCACCGGCATGGTGGCGGCGTTGCACGCCGTCGTGATCATCCGCGGGTACTCGCGGATCTGTGGCGAGATCTCGGCGGAGATGCACACCGGCACTCCGAGTTCGCGGCGCAGGTGCTCGGCGATCAGGCGCTCATTGGCCGGATTGGCGTAGGCGTTGATCAGACATACGCCGACTGCCTCCACCTTGGCGTCGCGCAACGCATTTGCGATCGCATCGACGTCTGCGGCGGACGGCGACTCGACGACCGCGCCGAGGGGATTGGTGCGCTCGGCGATCTCGACGACGCGATCGCGCGGTACGGGCGGATTGGGGAATTCGATCTGCAGGTCGTACATGTCGTAGCGATGCTCGTCGCGGATCAGCATCGTGTCCGCGAAGCCTGCGGTCGTGACGACACCGGCGCGACCGATCTTGCCTTCGATCAGAGCATTGGTGATGAGCGTCGTGGCGTGAACGATGGGAGCAGTGATGTCGGCGGGTCGAACACCAGCCTTGACGAGCAGTTGGCGCACTCCGGCGCGCACACCATCGAGCGGTGCGGCTGGCGTGGTGAGCGTCTTTTCGACGATCACTCGGCCACTGGCCGCGTCGATCAACACGACGTCAGTGAACGTTCCGCCGATGTCGACGGCCAGACGCCAGTCGGGGGCGATGGAGCCATCAGCCATTGCGAAGGTCGTCTCTCGGGGGAGCGAAGACGTCGAGGATCCACACCTCGTTGAGCTCGTCGTCGCCGACGAACACGCTGTCGCCATGCCAGACGGAACGGGGTGCCAAGTAGACCTCGCCGGCCCCGAGCACCACGCGCGTCTCATCGTCGGGTTCGCCGATGCGGAAGTCGAGCTTGCCTCGCACGATGATCCCGAGCTGTTCCTGGTCGACGTGATGGTGCAAGAACGATCCGGTTGCTCCGCCGTCGATCCGCCAAAAGCACAGCTGCAGCAGTTCGCCATTGATCACCCTGCGCCGAAAACCCGGCCGGTCGGTCTCGTTGAACTTGTCGGCTTCGTAGAAGTAGCAGTACTGATTGGTCAGATCCATCGGCCCTCCCTTCTCACCGTTCGTCGCGCTAGTACTCACAACAGTCGATCGATCATTCGGCGCTCGACATCGTCGAGATGCGCTTGCACAGCGGTGATCGTCGCCTTGCGACGCCCCGCCACGAGCGCGGCGGCGATTGCCTGATGGGCCGCGGTCGACGAGGCGATGATGCCGCTGACCTCGAGACGGTTGATCTCGGCGAAGAGCAACGAGGCCAGTTCATTCGAATCGAACAATGCTCCAAGGGTCTTGCCGTAGACCTCCTGCAACAACGGATTCCCACATGCACGGGAGATCGCAGTGTGAAAGGCGCGGTCGATCGTGCGGAACTCGTCGAGCTGACTGGTCGAACGTGCCGCAATTTCCGTGATGTCTGCGCGTTCGGCTGCCGTGGCGCGGCGGGCCGCGAACTCCGACATCGCCGGCTCGATCGTTCTGCGAACTTCGAACAATTGGCGAACCAATGCCTTGCGCTCGTCGAGCGTTGCTGTGTCACCCTTCAGGCGGATCTCCGGGAGCCGCTCGGCGACGACCGGGCGATTGCCCCGGCGTTCGAGGTCCCCCGATGCGGTGAGGCCTTGGATGGCCTCGCGCACCGACGTGCG
>JANMQX010000186.1:0-9890 GCA_031370745.1 Ilumatobacteraceae bacterium | reverse complement strand
CGGCGCCGCGCACGTGAATGCACTTCGCAGGGCACACGCCGGCACACAACTCGCAACCGATGCACTTCTCCATGCCGTCCTCGTACCGGTTGAGCACATGGCGACCATGCAAGCGTTCGGGCTTGTCGATCTTCTCGTCGCGACCAGCGGTGTCTTCGCCCTTCTTGGCGACTCGACCACCGGAGTACGACGTGGTGACTCGTTTACCACCGAACAGCCGATGTTGCCTCGCAGTAATCAGAAATCCTTCGAGATACCCCATCAGAACATCGCCCCCTCTCGTTCTCGGTTGCGTGCGCTGACCCTGCTGGCCAGCATCAACAAGCCGCCGGCCGCCGCCAAGACGAGCAGGGAGATGACACCGACCGTTGTCTTGTGCAACCGGGTCCAGCCGCGGTCTCCACCGATTCGCAGCAGCGACAACAACAAGAACCACCCGAGCGCTACGGGAATCATCACCTTCCAACCGAGATCCATCAACTGGTCGTAGCGCAAGCGAGGCAATGTTGCCCGGAACCACACGTAGACGTACAAGAAGACCATCAGCTTGAGGAAGAACCAGACCGTGCCGGAGAACGGTCCGAGGAAGTGCAAAACGTTGGCGTTGCCGGCAATCTTCAGCGGTTGCGGTCCGCCGAAGAACAAGGTGACGATGACTCCGCTCATCGTCACGGTGTTCATGAACTCAGCGAGGAAGAACAGCGCGAAACGAATGCTGCTGTACTCGGTGTTGAAGCCACCGACGAGCTCCTGTTCAGCCTCGACGAGATCAAATGGCGGTCGGTTCAGCTCGGCGGTTGCGGAAATCAGGAAGATCACGAACGGTACGAACGCGGTGGCGGCGACCTGCCATCTGGAGATGCTCGACTGATAGAAGACGATCCCGCTGGTGCTGAGCGTGCCGGTGACCAGGATCACGGCAGCGAGGCTGAGCCCGAGCGCCGCTTCGTAGCTGACCATTTGGGCCGAGGCGCGCACCGAACCAAGCAACGGGTACTTCGAACCGCTGGCCCAACCGGCCAACATGATGCCGTAGACCGAAATCGAGCTGAGCGCCAGCAGCAACAGCACCCCGATCTGCGGGTCGGCGAGTTGCAACCGAGTGATGTGATGGAACCAGACGACCTCGCCAGTCTTTCCGCTGCTGAAATCGCCGCCGAGGGGAATCACGCTCCACACCAAGAAGGCCGGGACGAAGGCCAGGTATGGCGCAAGCTTGAACACGAAGCGGTCGCTCTGTTCGGGGATCAGATCTTCCTTGAAGAACAGCTTGATGCCATCTGCGAGTGTTTGCAGAATACCCCACGGACCCGCCTTGTTGGGTCCGATGCGGTTCTGCATGCCCGCGATCGCCTTGCGCTCGAACCACACCATCAACATCGTCGCGACGAGCCCGATCACGAAGATGACGACGACCTTCAACAACACGAGCAGCACAGCGACGAACGAGAGGTTCTCGAGTAGTGGATCGAGGGCCAACATCAGAACGACTCCACCCGCACGTCGGTCACGACGTCGTTCGAATCGATCAGCTCGCTGATACTCGGCCCCGGCTGGTTGAACGGCACCCACGCAGTACCGCGAACCACGGTGCGGTCGGCAACGACGCTGAACACCATCGAGGCTCGTTTGCTGGTGACCTTCACGTCGGCACCGTCAGTCGACCCGACGCGCTCGACGTCCAGCGGATGCAGGTGCACGTGAGATCCCGGGGCGAGATGAGCCAACGACGGCGACTTGGAAGTTCCGACCGCGTTGTCGTACAGCTTGCGACTGACGACCAGGCGGTAGTCGTAGCTGTTGCGTTCATCGATTGTCGACACGCGAGCGGTGGCCGCTGGCAACGAGCCTTTGCACACGATGCCGTCGCGGGCGACGCGCAGCGCCGCAACCGTCGCCGCGCCGAAGCCGGCGACATTCGCGGCAATGGCCTCGGTGAGATCATTGACCGACGAGATACCCAGGTCGCCACCCAGCCGCTCGGCGAGCTCGACCGCGATCATCCAATCGGGCCGGCTGGTGCCCCGCGGTGTCACCTTTTCGGAGACCGTCGTGACGCGGCCTTCGATGTTGGTTGTCGTACCGCTCTTCTCGCCGTACGCCGCAGCGGCGAGCACCACGTCGGCGGGCGAACTCGATTTCGTCAGAAAAGTATCGATTGCGATGATTCGCGGCGCGCCGGCCATCATCCGCCTGGCCAGATCGGTGTCGGGGAAGTCGGCCAGCGGATCGCAGCCCAGCAGGATCAGGCATTCGATTTTGCCCGCCGCCGCAGCCTCGGCAATTTCCAACACGTGCATCCCGTCGGTGCCGGGGATCAAACCCATCTCGATCGCACCGACGATGTTGCCGCGGCGCAACGCCGGCAACACCTTGGCTCCCTGTGCCAGCTGCAAGACCGCTACGACACCATTGCCGACCTCGAGTGGATGTTCGGCAAGGTTCGCCCGGCCGGCGACGATGACCACATTTCCCTTTTCGATCTGCGTGGCGATGACCGGGTTCTTGCCCGCAGAGCGAACGGCCTCGGTGATGTTGCCCGCCTGATACTCGATCGTCTTCCATGCGTAGGGGCTGAGGCCGCTGCCCTTCTGGGCGAACTCGATGATTCGGCTGCGGCGCTTTTGCGCCGCGTCGCGCAGGCGCAGGTACAGCACCGGCAGCTCTTCTTTCAGATCGGGAGCAATCAGGATGATGGTCGAGGCATTGGCGGCCTCGTCGATGGTCGCCCGGTCGAAACCGAGCAGGTTGATCTCTGCGCCGTCGCCCATCTGCGGGTACACGTGCGGAGTACCGATCACATCGTGAGCGAGACGGGCCCACGCATACGCATCTTCGTTGGTTCCGCGCGCTCCACCGAGCACCGCGATCGAGCCCGCACCCCCGGCAGCTTTCGCTTCGGAGATCAACTCGCCAGCGCGAGCCAGCGCCGCGTTCCACGTCGTCGGCTGCAACTCGTCGTCGACGCGCACCATCGGCGCACTGAGTCGATCTCGACTGTTGACGGCTTCGAAGTTGAACCGCCCACGGTCGCAGAGCCAGCCCCAGTTGACCGGATCGCTGTCGACGCCCTGATAACGGAGCAATTCGTCGTGGCTCGATTGCACGACTGTGCGACAACCGACAGCGCACGTCGTGCAGGTGCTCTCGGTCTGTTCGAGATCCCACGGACGGGCTTTGAACCGGTACGGCTTGGCGGTGAGCGCGCCGACCGGGCAGATCTGCACCGTGTTGCCACTGAAGTAGCTGGCGAATGGTTCGTCGGGGAACGTCGTGATCTGAGTGTTGTTGCCGCGACTGCTGAAGTGGATCAGGGCGTCGCCGGCGACCTCGTCGGCGAACCGGGTGCATCGGTCGCACAGGATGCAACGCTCGCGATCCAGGAGCACGAGATCACTGATGGGGATCGGCTTCTCGAAGTGTCGCTTCTCTTCGATGTAGCGGCTTTCGCCTGGACCGTGGCTGAACGCCTGGTCCTGCAGCGGGCACTCGCCACCCTTGTCGCACACTGGGCAGTCGAGGGGGTGCTGGGCCAGCAGCAGTTCGATGACTCCTTCTTGGGCACGCCGCGCCGAACTGCTCTGCGTGTCGACCACCATGTCGGGCGCGACGGTGATCATGCAGGAGGGCTGCAAGGCCGGGCCGCGACCCGTGTCGATGTCGACCAGGCACATCCGACACATTCCGACGGAGCTCATTCGCTCGTGGTAACAGAAGCGGGGTATGTAGTCACCGACGCGTTGAGCAGCGGCGATCACCAGGTCACCCTTGCGGGCAACGACCTCGCGCCCGTTGATCGTCAACCGGACCGCATTCGGATCAGGCGGTGGACTCTCTGCTTGAGTGTCGGCTTCAGTGTTCGTCATGACCGGCCCCCACTGACACCGGGATCAGATTGCGGTGCACGATCTTGGCCTCGAACTCGTCGCGGAACAAAGTCAGGGCCGAATCGACAGCGGTGTACGCCGACGGTCCGACGAAACAGATCGTCGTCATCCTGAACGGAAACGGCTTTGCCTCGAGTCCCAGCCGCTCGCTCGCCGCATGCGGGAACTCGCCGGGACAGATCGTCTGACCGATCTCGAACAATTGATCGAGATCGCGCGTCGTGCCGTGACCGTCGACGAGACGCTTCATGATGCGTTCGAGCCACGTGCCACCCTCGCGGCACGGAACGCACTTGCCGCACGATTCGTGAGCATAGAAACGCACGAGCGTGTACGCGGCGGCAACGATGTCGGTGGTGTCGTCCATCACGATCACCGCACCGGAGCCGAGCATCGATCCAGCCGCGCCCACGAGCTTCGCCTCGAAAGGAAGGTCGAGTTGATCAGGCAGGAACCACGGCGCCGAGCCACCACCAGGCACGAACGCCTTGAGCTGGTTCTCGTCGCGAATTCCGCCGCAGAACTCGTCGCCGTAGAGCAAGTCTCGAAACGTCGTGGTGCCGTTGATGATCTCGTAGACCCCGGGCCGCTTGACGTGACCCGACACTGCGACCAGACGTGTGCCGGGGGATGTCGGCGTGCCGATCGCTGTGTACGCCTCGACGCCATTGCGCATCAGCCATGGCAGATTGGCCAGGGTCTCGACGTTGTTGACGATGGTCGGCTTGCCGTACAGGCCGATTGCTGCCGGAAAGTACGGTGGCTTGAGGCGCGGCATGCCGCGATTGCCCTCGAGGCTCTCGATCAGTCCGGTTTCTTCGCCCACCACGTACGCGCCGGCGCCCCAGTGCAGCACGATGTCGACACTGAAGTTGGTGCCGAGGATGTTCTTGCCCACATACCCCGCGGCGTACGCCTCGTTGAGCGCGGCGACGACGCGTTCTTGCGCAACGGCCATCTCACCGCGGATGTACAGGAAGCACTGCGAGAGCCCGGCCGCGTAGCAGGCGATCAAGCAGCCCTCGATCAGTTGGTGCGGATCCAGCTCCATCAACAAGCGGTCTTTGTATGTACCCGGCTCGCTCTCGTCGCCGTTGACGACGAGGTACCGCGGCCACACGGCCTGGGGAGTGAGGCCCCATTTGACGCCCGCCGGGAAACCGGCGCCACCCCGACCCAGCACCGTGGCGCTCTTGACGTCGTTGTGCACGTCGACCGGTGACTTCGCCAACGCAGCCTGCAGTCCCTTGTAGCCGTCGGTGGCCAGGAAACGCTCGAGCGTGTGGGCGTCGTCGTACTGGAACCGCGAGGTCACGATGCGCGGCCGGTCGCCGGCGACGAAGCCAGCCGCGTGCGGGTAGGTGGTGCCGTTCATCGTTGCGCCTCGGTCGGCGCCGGCATCCACACCGGCGCAGTGGTGACGTCGTCGGGTGCGAACACGCCGACAGCGCGTTCGGATGGGATGTGCTGACGGGTACGGGCAACCGTGCCGTGGGGTGGCACCTCGCCATCGAGCCGGCCGTTGCTGAGGTCGTCGATCAAAGTGTCGAGATCTGCGGCCGTCACGCGGTAGCGATGGCGGTAGTTGACCTGCAGACACGGCGCCTCGGTGCACGCCGCCTGGCACTCGGCGTGCTCGAGGGTGAACAACCCGTCGGGGGTGGTGCTGCCGGCTTTGATGCCCAGTTGCTGCTCGGCGTGGTGCATCAGTTGGTCGGCACCCAGCAATGCGCATGACATGGTGCTGCAGATGTTGATCAAGTACTTGCCGACGGGCTCGAACTTGAACATCTCGTAGAACGTTGCTGTCCCGAGGATCTCCGCCGACGTTGCCCCGACCAGCTCCGCGATGTGCTTCATCGCCTCGTTGGTGACGTAGCCATCTTGCTGCTGAGCGAGATGCAGCAGCGGAATCGTCGCCGAGCGAGCCTTCGGATAACGCCCGATGATCTCCTTGGCATATACGACGTTGGCCTCGTTGAGTCGCCCCATCAGCGATCGACCTCGCCAAGAACAGGGTCGACAGAAGAGATCACTGCGACGGCGTCGGCGATCAACCCGCCGCGCAGCATGTGTGGCATGCACTGGATGTTGACAAAGCTCGGGGCTCGCACATGGATCCGGTACGGCGTGGCCGAGCCATCGCTGACGATGTAACAACCGATCTCGCCGCGCGGGCTCTCGATGGCGACGTAGACCTCGCCCTCTGGCACCTTGAAGCCTTCCGTGAAGATCTTGAAGTGGTGGATCAACGCTTCCATCGACTCGTCGATGCGGGCCCGCGGCGGCGGCGTGACCTTCTTGTCTTGGATTCGGTAGTCGCCGCCGGGCATGTGGTCGAGGATCTGGCGAACGATCTTCATGCTCTCGCGCACCTCGTTGAGACGAATGGCGTAGCGATCGAACGCGTCACCGTACGAGCCGACGATCACATCGAACTCGAGTTCAGGGTAGTGAAGATATGGCATGTCACGGCGCAGATCCCAGGCCGTTCCGGTGCTGCGCAAGATGGGTCCTGTGGCGCCGAGGGCAATCGCTTCTTGTGCGGTGATGACGCCTACGCCCTGCAACCGCTCGCGCCAGATCGGCTGGCCCGTCATCAAGGTGTCGTATTCCACGAGGCGTGGTTCGATGAGCTCGAGCAGGCGCAGCACGTCGTCTCGCCAGCCGGAGGGAAGATCGGCAGCAACGCCGCCCGGGCGTATGAAGTTGTGGTTCATCCGCAATCCGGTGACCTTCTGGAAGAAACGCAACACCTCTTCGCGCTCGCGCCATCCGTAGATCATCATCGACACCGCGCCGATGTCCATGCCGTTGGTGGCGAGGAACAGGAGATGACTGCTCATCCGGTTCAGCTCGCTCAGCAACATGCGCATCCACACCGCACGCTCAGGAATGTCGCCGTCGATGCCGAGCAACTTCTCGGTGGCCATGGAGAACACCAACTCGTTGTTGAGCGGGCTGACGTAGTCCATGCGTGTGACGTTGGTGCCACCCTGCATGTACGTGAGGTTCTCGCCTGTCTTCTCCATGCCCGTGTGGAGGTAGCCGATGATTGGCTTGCAGCGCAGCACTTCCTCGCCGCGAAGCTCGAGCATGAGGCGCAACACGCCATGCGTGCTGGGGTGCTGGGGCCCCATGTTGATGATCATCGTCTGATCCTCGGTGGGATCAGCGGGGACTTCGCCGAGATTGGCCGCCTCAGCCTCGCTCATGCGCAGGACCGAACCGACCTCGCGCAACAGTTCGCGCGCCGTCAACTGGCTGCGCGGCTTGAGGCCCTGCTGGGCGTCGTCGCCGGCCTGAATGGTCTCGACAATGCTCACGTTCGTGCACCGAAGTCGGTGGAGAACTGCACGGGGATGGCGCCGGTGTCGTAGTCCTTGCGAAGTGGGTGACCTTCCCAATCCTCCGGCATCAGGATGCGGGTGAGATCGGGGTGATTGTTGAACGTGATGCCGAACATGTCGAACGCCTCTCGCTCCATCGCTTCTGTGCCGGGGTGCAAGTCGAACAGTGACTCGACCGACGTGTCGTCGGCGGGCACCTGCACACGCAATCGGATGCGTTGGCGCAGCGTCAACGACAACAGGTTGACGACGACCTCGAACCGCTCGGCAGTGATGCCGTCGACCATCGCCCGCTCGGGCGCGAGCAGGTAGTCGGTCGCCGTCAGGTCGACGCACATCTCGTAGCCCTCGTCGAGCAGCGCACGCACAACACCTACATATTGTTCGCGACTTGGATGAAGCACCCTCTGGCCGCAGCTATCGGTCAGTGGGCACCCGTGCATCGACGGCGGCTCAGGAGTCGGGACGGCCTCGTCGGGCGCTGCGGCGTGAACGTCGCTCATCAATCACCGCGTTCCGAGCAGGACGGGTACCGACTCGGCCCCTGAGGGGATTTCTTGAACATGAACGTTGGCACCGGCACCGGTCTCGGCACGGCGCTTCAGAAGGTGCCCGTCTTCGATCGCCTGATGCAGCGTCTCGATCGCGTGGATCAAGGTTTCAGGCGTCGGGGGGCACCCCGGTGCATAGACATCGACGGGCACGACTTGATCGACACCCTGCACGATCGCGTAGTTGTTGAACATGCCGCCGCTGGACGCACAGACGCCCATCGAGATGACCCACTTGGGCTCCATCATCTGGTCGTAGACCTGGCGCAACACGGGTGCCATCTTCTGGCTGACCCGACCGGCGACGATCATGATGTCAGCCTGTCGCGGTGACGCCCGGAAGACTTCCATCCCGAAGCGACTGAGGTCGTAGTGGGCGGCACCTGTGGCCATCATCTCGATGGCGCAGCAGGCCAGCCCGAACGATGCCGGCCAACTACTGCGGCTGCGCGACCACTTCACCAGATCCTCGATCTTGGCGGTGATCGCGTTGTGTTGGATTCCGCCCAGACCGTCGTCTTGGATGTTGCGGATCAGGCTCATGCCGCAGTCGTCTCGTCGAGGCGGCCTTCGGTACCGACACGTCGAATCGTGGTGCCAAGTGTGCGGTCCGCGGAGACCGCACCGTCGACACGACGTTCACGTTGAGCCGGGCCCCAGTCGAGGGCGCCGCGGGCCACCACGTAGACGAACGAGCCGAAGAAGATGACGCTGAAGGCCAACATCTCCACGAACCCGTAGGTGCCGAGAAACGCCCGATCGACCGCAAACGGGTAGATGAAGATCAGCTCGATGTCGAACATCACGAACAACATCGCAACCACGTAGAACGTGACGGGAAACCGGTCGGGAGGCTCCCGGCTGGGTACGATGCCGCATTCGTATGGCGCTGCTTTGGCCGACGACGGGCGCCGCGGCGCCAACAGTCGCGAGGCAAAGAAGCTGAGAGCGCCGAACAACGTGGCCAGCACCAGCAGGCACACGACCGGCAGGTATTGACCCATCAGGTCACCTGAACCGGGGCAGGCTGGGGAGGCGACGTTTGCGCCGGCAGGGCCTTCGCCGATCGATTGGCCGTGACACGGCGATCGCGGGTGTGCAGCAGATAGCACAGCATCAAGAACACGGCGAGCGAACCAACGGTGATGAAGCCCGCCGGTTTCCGCTTCGCTCCGAGATCACGAATCATGTAGACGTATTGATGCGCGCGTGCCGGGTCGATCTCGGGCTTAGCCGGCGCTCGGCCAGGTTCGTCGCGCTGCGTGATCAGCGGAGCAACTTCGACCACGGCGTAGTGCGGCTTGTGGAAGAAGGCCAGGAAGTCGAGCTTGCCGTGGAACAGCTGCGGCGACCGTTGACCGCCCTTGTCGAAGACGTTGACAACTTGAAACTCGCCGTTGGCCAGTGCGCCCGATTCCTCGACGAACACGCTGGCCGCGGCGCCGGCCTGCTGATACGACGGCACGGAGGAGGCCAGCTTCTTCCAACCATCCGTGACGAACTGCGAGTCGACGGCTGTTGCAGCCGCGGTGGGGTCGGCATTGGGAGCAACGACCACCGGTGCGTTGAGCGCGCCGGATTCATTGACAGCCGCAGTTGTCTGCAGGACAGTGCGCCCGCTGATCGGCGCCCACGACGCATCGGGGCCGAGGAGGCCCTTGCCGTACGACCACCAGGTCGCCCCCATCAGGAACATCCATCCGGCGAGTGCCGCGAGGGCCACAAGAAAGCCGAGACGAGCCCCCAGATTGGTGCTGAGCAAGAAGTAGCAACTGCCGCAGAAGGTGGTCAGTGCGATGATGGTGATGAGGATCCCGCGGAGTTCGGGCTGCCAGCCAATTGCCAGAAATGCAGCCATCACAGGCTCCGAACGTATTCGACGATGGCCTTGACCTGCTCATCGGTGAGCAAACCGCCGAAGCCAGGCATGCGCCCGGTCCCCTGCGACTGCTTGCCGTAACGTGCGCCGAGTTCCGAACCGCTCTTGATGAAGGTGATCATGTCTTCCTCGCTGGGGAAGTGCGAGGGCGTCGAGCCACCCGTGAGGTTCCAGCCGAACGCGCCCTGGCCCGGAACGCCGGGACTCTGGTAGCTCCAGCCCT
>JANMQX010000068.1:0-16162 GCA_031370745.1 Ilumatobacteraceae bacterium | reverse complement strand
CTTGGCGTCGCACACCCGGCGCCCGTGAAGAACCATTCGCAAGCTGAACGGACCCCTCGCGACCGGTGGTAGGTACGAGTTCAGTTCGAGTTCGAGCTTCACCGGGTCCTGCAACTCGCTCAGGCCGAGCCGTTTCGAAAGCCTGAGGACGTGGGTGTCTACCGGAAGTCCGGGTAGATCGAACGCGACGCTGCGCACAACATTTCCGGTCTTGCGCCCCACCCCGGGCAGTGTGACGAGGTCATCGAGCTCCCTCGGTACGGCGCCGCCGAAGCGTTCGATCAAGGCTTGAGCCATGCCGATCAGGCTCTTCGTCTTGTTCTGATAGAAGCCCGTCGAGCGGATGATCTCCTCGACGTTTGCAGGGTTCGCCGCCGCGAGATCAGCGGGCCTCGGGTAGCGATGAAAGAGCACCGGTGTGACGATGTTGACTCGGGCGTCGGTGGATTGTGCCGACAAGATGGTGGCCGCCAGCAGCTCGAAAGCATTGGTGTGGTCCAGTTCACATACGGGATCGGGGTAGGTGTCGGCAAGGCGTCGGGCAACCTCGAGGGTGCGACCCTTTGGCGAGCGCGGTTTTGCCATGGGATCGACACTATTCAACCGAGGCGCAATCACAGGAGCCTCTGCTGTCGCCCGCCATTAGCCTCGGGGATCATGTGGCGTATCGAGACACGGCGCAAGCTCGATGATCGCGAGTTCGCCACAGTCGGCCGGCTGCTGGCCGAGGCCGAGAGCTACGACGGCTTCCACCCATTGTCCGACCACTTGTTGCTCGACCTCGAAGACCATGGGGGCCAGAGCTTCGTCGCCGTGCTCGCTTACGGCGAGACAGGCAGCCTCGATGGCTACGCCCAGCTGACCAGCGCCAACTCCTCGAGTGCAATGGAGTTGGTCGTCGCACCCGCCGAGCGGGCGTGGGCCGACGAGCTCACGTCTCAACTCCTGCGGGTGGCAATGGAGGTCGTGGCTGCTGACGGTGGGGGGCGAATCAACTGGTGGGTCCATCGTCCCGGCGATCGCACCCAGCTGATTGCCGAAGGGGTCGGGCTGAAGTTGGGGCGCAGGCTCCTGCAGATGCGCCGCAGCCTGCCGATCGACGTCCCCGGCACGGTCGACACACGCTCGTTCGTCGTTGGCTGCGACGAGATGGAATGGTTGCGGGTCAACAACGCCGCCTTCCTGGATCATCCCGAGCAAGGTGGCTGGACGATCGAAACCCTGCGCCGACGAGAGGTCGAGCCATGGTTCGATCCTGAAGGCTTTCGGCTTCATGAACGCGGTGGCAAGCTGGCTGCGTACTGCTGGACCAAGGTTCACAGCGACACCGTGCCGCCGATGGGCGAGATCTATGTGATCGCCGTAGACCCAGCGTTTCATGGCCTCGGGCTCGGCAAGTCCCTGACCATCGCCGGCCTCGAGCACCTCGCCGCACGGGGTCTGACCACGGGCATGCTGCACGTCGATGCCGACAATGCCGCGGCGATGTCGCTGTACGAGCGACTTGGATTCACGGTCCACCACGCCGACCACGCCTACCTTGCAGAGATCAACAGCACGAGATGACCGGAGCAGATCATGACTGACACCACCGAGGCACTCCCCCGCTGGAGCGTGGCCGACGTACACGAGTCGTTCGAGTCGCGCTCATTCGTCGACTGTCTCGAACAGAGCGACGCTGACTCGATTCGGCTGACCGCGTTGTTCGACGAGCACGACATCCGCTCGTGCGAAGCACGGCCCGTGACCGAGGCCGACGGCGAAGCAGCCGATGCTGTGCTTCGAGCGGTCAACGACAACGCGCAGCGCGTCGATATCGTCGGCGCGTACATCTATGCGACCGTGTCGACCGACAGTTTCAACGAGACTGCGCAGGGACTGCTCAGCGAGCTGGAGGTGATCGACTCGCGGCAACGACCGCTGCTCGCTCGCCTCGCCGGCTGGGTCAGTTCGCTGGGTGTCGATGCACTCGCCGCAGTCAGCAGTGAGGTCGCCGAGCACCGCGGCCCGTTGGCGTTTCTGGCGGCACGTGCTGCACACCAGATGTCCGAGTCCGAAGAGGGCCTCTACGCCGAGCTGAGCCTCACGGGTTCGGCCGCGTGGGAACGGATGCACGCCGACGTCACGTCGCAGCTCACCGCGGTGGTCGAGCTTGCCGACGGCGCCGAGACGATGCCAATGGCGGCAATCCGCGGGTTGGGGACGGATGCCGATCCGGCGGTTCGTCAGGCGGCGTACGAGGGCGAGATGCGCGCCTGGCCGACCGTCGCCGTGGCGTGCGCTGCGGCGATGAATGCCGTAAAGGGCGAGGCCAACATCGTCAATCGCCGCCGCGGTTGGGACAACCCTCTCGAGGCCTCCCTCTTCGCCAACAACGTCACCCGGGCGACGTTCGACTCGATGCAATCGGCCGTCGACGCAGCCCTGCCCGACCTGCGCCGTTGGATGCACGCCAAAGCGCGGCTACATGGTCGCCCGGGCGCGCTCCCGTGGTACGACCTGTTCGCTCCGCTTCCGTTCGCACCGAGTTCCATTTCGTGGACCGACGGCTTGGACATCGTCCGCGGGGCATTCAGCTCATACAGCCAGCCTCTCGGCGGGCTGGTCGACCGGGCGATCAACGAACAATGGATCGATGCCGCGCCCCGCGAGGGCAAGCGTGGCGGCGCGTTCTGCATGCCTTTCGTCGACGACCGTTCGTTGGTATTCCTCAACTGGAGTGGCAGCGTCGACTCGGCCCAGACCACCGCTCACGAACTCGGGCACGCATATCACAACACCCAACTCGCACATCGCACGGCACTGCAGCGACGCATGCCGATGGCGCTGGCCGAGACAGCAAGCATCTTCTGCGAGACGCTGGTGGTGGAGGAGGGGTTGACGCACCTCGCCGGCCTTGATCGGCTGGCGCTACTCGATGTCAATCTGCTCGGCGCAGTGCAGACGATCGTCGACATCCGCAGCAGGATGACCTTCGAGACCGAGGTGTTCGCACGCCGACAACGCCGAACTCTCGGTGTGTCGGAGTTGAACGAGATGATGGTTTGCGCACAGGCTGACGCATACGGTGATGGCCTCGATCAAGCCACCGCCCACCCCTACATGTGGGCCGTGAAGCCGCACTACTACGGCTCGCACTTCTACAACTGGCCGTACACGTACGGCTTCCTGTTCGGGCTCGGTTTGTTCGCCAAGTACCGCGAGGATCCGCAGCGATTTCAAGCGTCCTACGACGACGTGCTGTCGCGCGCCGGCATGAACACAGCGGAGGAGCTGGGTGCCGTGTTCGGGTTCGACGTCGCGGATGAGTCGTTCTGGACGGCGAGCCTCGATGTGTTGCGCGGTCACATCGAGCAATACGCGGCGTTGGCCGCCGACATGTGACAACCTCGCTCTACCAGCCGAGCCGGACCGAACTGGCCGAGTTGCTCCAGGGTGAACCGCGCTACCGGGTCGATCAGATCTGGCAGGGCTTGTATCAAAACCTGGCGACACCGTCGGAGATGACCAACCTCCCCAAGGCGTTGCGGGGGATGCTGACCGAGCGACTCGTTCCTGCGCTGCAGGTCGTCGTACGCCGGGTCAGCGATGGAGGCGACACAGTCAAGTACCTCTGGGAACTGCACGACGGAAAGCGCATCGAGACCGTGCTGATGTTGTACCCCGACCGCGTCACCGTATGCGTCAGCAGCCAGGTCGGCTGTGCGATGGGATGCGGCTTCTGCGCAACCGGCCAGGCCGGGTTCACTCGCCATCTCAGCATCGGCGAGATCGTCGAGCAGGTCGCGGCCGCGGCCCGCGAAGCCCGTGCGATGCAGCGCCGGCTCGGCAACGTCGTCTTCATGGGCATGGGCGAGCCGTTGGCCAACGAAGCGGCGGTCTGGGGTTCAGTCGAACGCATGCACACCGATCTCGGGTTGTCGGCGCGCAAGCTGACGATCTCGACCGTCGGGCTGGTGCCGGGCATTCACCGGCTGACAGAGCGACCGCTGCCGGTCAACCTCGCAGTCTCGTTGCACGCCGCCAACGATCGACTCCGCGACGAACTGGTTCCCATCAACAAGCGCTACCCCATCGACGAGTTGATGGAGGCGTGCGCGGGCTACCTGGCCGGGAAGGGCCGCCGGCTGAGCTTCGAATGGGCGATGATCGACGGCGTCAACGACAGGTCAAGCGATGCTGCCGAACTGGCCAAGTTGTGCCGTCGATTTCGCCTGCCCGCGCACGTCAACCTGATCCCGCTCAACCCGACGCCCGGGTACCCCACGGTCGGCTCGCCGCTGAAGCGCGTGCACGACTTTCGCGAGACGCTCGAATCGCTTGGTGTCAACGCCACGGTGCGTCGCAACCGCGGTACCGACATCGACGCGGCATGCGGACAGTTGGCTGCCGGTCAACCGGTGGCCATCAGCCGCTCACGATGACGGCAGGTACTTCGGGTTGGCCACCGCCAGCTTGTCGCGAACCGACTCCCACACCACTGCCCGTACCTCGGCCAGACGATCGTCGAGCTCGCCGGATCTGATGGCGGCTGCCAGCGCGGTGTCGTCGTCGACTCCCAGCGAGCGCAGCCGGTCGAGATGAGCGTCCTGCTGCATTGGTCCCAGCGCGAGCTCGCGTTCGACGATCGACAAGACGTTGATCGCAACGCGGGCGTGGTACTGCAGCCTGCCGTCGGTCGCCGACAGCACGTCGCTTTGCAGCCACTCGCGCACCGCTTCGACGAGTTCGCCCGTGGAGGGAACGTCATGGGGTTTCACCAGTGGCCCTCCAACGCCAGGAACAGATCGTGCTCGTTCTCGCAGACCCGCCGCCCTATTGCCGCCAACTCGTGACTACGAGTGACTCCCGTGCGATGGGCATTGGCCTGCATGATGCACATGATCCCCCATTTCATCGTGCCGAGCACCTCCCACCAGCGCACGATGCCGGGATCGACCACTCCACCACCTGCCGCCGCGTAGGCCTCGAAGAGTTGCTCGTACTCTGCGATGCCCGCCGCAGGTTTCGATGATCCGAAACGCCACGCCTTGACGCACAGCCAACCGAGATCCTCCATCGGATCACCGATGTGCACCAGTTCCCAGTCGAGCACCGCTCGCAAACCGTCGTCGCCGACGATCACGTTGCCGAGCCGAAAGTCGCCATGCACCACGCCGCGATCGGCGAGCGGCGGACGATTGTCATCCAGCCATCGCAACGCGAGCTCAAAGGTGGGATGCGGTTGCCCAAGAGTGTCGAGCACATCGCGATATTGTGTGACCTGGTCAACGTCGTTGAGACCCGGGACGGTCGCCGGATCAATGGCGTGAACCTTGACCAACGCTTCGGCGAGCTGCGCCGGTAGGGCGCCCCGGGCACGTTCGTATTCGTTGTCGCGCAGGATCTTGCGCGGGTTCGTCTCACCGGCGACGTCGGTGAGGATCATGTACGCCGCGCCGAGCTCTGCGGTATCGGTCGACGCCGCAATGATGCTCGCAGTGGGCACACCGGCCGCTGCTGCAGCTCGCACGGCGGCGATCTCGGTGCCCATGTCGCGAACATCACCCCCGCGTTGGCGTTGGAGGATCAGCGTGCGCCCGTCGGCTTCGAATCGCCAGGTGTCGCGCGATGCACCACCTGACAGGCGGGTGAGATTGACAACATGGGTTACTCCGAGAACCGCGCAAAGCGCTTCAGCGAGCGCCTCGACCATCAGAACGATGGGCAGTGGGCCGCGACGGTGGGATATGGATTGACCGCGGAGCCTTCGCCGGGATGAACCTCGAAGTGCAGGTGAGCGATGCTGAACTGGGCATTCCCCGACTGGCCGAGAATGCCGATCGGGGTGCCGGCCGTCACCGATCCCAACTGTTTGTAGCCGTCGAGGTGTGCGTAGTAGTACCCGTTGCCGTCTGCGCCCGTCAGCCAGATCGTTATTCCACCCAGAGCGTTCTGCCTCGCCTCGGCGACACCATCGACCACCGCGAGCACCGGGATACCACGCTGACCGATCATGTCGACACCCTGGTGCCGGCGGCCACCGCTGCGCGGCGCGCCCCATGTGTCGGCAAATGGTGCCGCGGCATTACCCGTCGGGCAGACCCAACCTGGGCCGCCGTAGTCGTTGCTACCGCCACCCGCGAAGGTGCCGTTGCCACCGCCACTGGTTTGACCTCCGCCGGCATCGGGGAGCGATGGGCGAGTCGCCACGCCATTGGGTGAGGCGTCGTCGCTGGAGGCGCCCACGGCCGCCACCGGGGTCGCTGCGGCAACCGGGCTCGTCGAGTCGATCGGTGCGACTGTTGTCGGTGGCGGAGCACGGAGCAACTTCTGGGCGTCGAGCGCGCGCTTGCGTCGCGCCTGCTCGGCAATCAAAGCCGCGCGCACGGCTTCGTCCTTCAGTCGACCTGCCTCGACGGCTTTCAGCTGCACCACTTGCGCTGATGCCGCATCCTTCAACGACGCAAGGTTGACACGTTCTTTTTCGGCCTGAGACTTCTTGCCCACAAGCTCGAGTCGCTTGTGGGCGAGGTCGGCGTTGAGGGCATCAAATCGATCGAAGTCGCTCGCTGAGGAGTCGTAGATCACTTCGAGGAGGGCGTCGACCTTGATTTGATCTGCTGGCGACTGAAAGCCAGTCAGCAGCGGAACACCGGCGGTTCCCGACCTGGTGTAGCGGCCGATTGCCACATTCTCGACCGAAAGCTGCAGGGCCTTGGCATCGCCTTCGAGCGCAGTGATGTCGGACTGCAGCTGATCCTGCTGAAGGGTGAGCTGATCGATACGAGATTCGGACGCGAAATACGCGTCTGCTGCGGCGTTGGCCCGTTCGCGGGCGTCGGCGATCTCTTGAGCGGCCTGTTGAGCAGCGGAGTCGGTGCCAGCGGCGCGTCCGACCGTGGTCGACAACAGTGGCGCGAACAAACTCACCGCCGACACAATCAACAACATCCGACGCATCCCGATGCGCAGGGTATCAGTCGATTGCCTGGTCCAACTTACAGCGCTCTTACGATCCGTAGCGTATCGTCGCAGTTCGTGCCCGAAGCCTCATCCACGAGGTCTGCAGTCATGCGCCTCACCGATGTCAGCTTCGTGCGCGACGACCGGACGATACTGGCACCGCTGACGTGGAAGGTGTTGCCACGACAGCGATGGATCGTGTTGGGAGCCAATGGTTCAGGCAAGACGACATTGCTGCGCATCGCTGCCATGTACGAGCACCCGTCCAGCGGCGCTGTACGAGTCCTCGGTGAACGCCTCGGCAGCACCGATGTGCGCGTTCTGCGGCGTCGTATCGGATACATGTCGCCGTCGCTGGCGGGGCAGTTGCGGCCCACACTTCGATGTCTTGACATCGTGATGACGGCAAAATATGCGGCGCTGGAGCCGTGGTGGCATCGCTACAACGCCGCCGACGAGGCCAGAGCGCTGGCTTGCCTCGAGCGGATGGGTGTCGCTTGGCTGGCTGAGCGCGCGTTGGCGACGACGTCATCGGGGGAACAGCAACGTGTGCTGCTGGCCCGCACGCTGATGAACGAGCCGGCAGTGCTGCTCCTCGACGAGCCCAGCGCCCGTCTCGACCTCGGCGGCCGCGAGCAATTGGTGCAGGCCCTGGCCGAGTTGACGACCGATCCAACCGCGCCGCCGTTGATCCTCGTCACCCACCACCTCGATGAGGTTCCGCCGGGAATGACGCACGTCTTGATGTTGCGCGAGGGTCGCGTCGTTGCCTCCGGTCCGATTCACCGCACGCTGACCTCGGCAAACCTCAGCGACTGCTTCGGCATCGCGTTGACACTGCAACGCAGCGACGACGGCCGATTCACGGCGTGGTCGCCACGAGCTGCAACAAGCGTTCACGACCAGAGGTGATCTGCTCGGCCAGGACCCGCTCGAGTGCACCTCCGGTCCACAGCGCGCCGCCATAGTGCAGGCGCATGGTCAACGTACTTAGGCCGTCGCGCTCGACGATTCGCGCGTCGAGCACCCATGGCGAGTGGTTGCGTCCATCTGCTTGATCGCGCTCGAACGTCGCGGTGAACGTCTCAACGTCGCGAACCGTTCGAATCATCCGCAACCGTTTGCTGCGCGCCAGCGGCCCGAGGCGGGCGCGCAACTCGACATCCCACGCCTGCTGGTCACCCGGTTCTGCGATCGCGCTGTGCACGAGGCCGTTCCACTGCGGGTAGCTCGACAGGTCGTCGATCAGTTCGAACAGTCGCTCAGCGGCACACGGTGCTTCGAGCGAGGCGATGACATCCATCCAGGCAAGTATCGCCGGTTCGAAGCCAGGCCCCGCGCTTCGCGATCGGCTCCGCTCTAACCGTTGGGTCGTCGCCGCTCGTGGCCACCGAACGCTCGCGCCAGCAGCGGTCCCCTGGCCTCCAGCAATCCGTCGAGATCATCTGTTTGATCGAACGCCGGCTTCCATGGCATCGCTTCGTTGTCGTTGGGTCGATCACCATCACCATCACCGGTCGCGTCTTTCTCAGCCGACTCGTACACAACCACGTCTTCACCAAGCTTCAATTGTTCGGTGTCGTAGTAGTTGCGAGCCGCAGGCCGGCGATGCCGCGGTGTCGACAAGGTCGGATGTGCCGGTGTCTTGAACAGTCGCGGAATGGGATCACGGCGATCGTCGAGCATCCACCCGAGCGGCACGACCATCGCATCGGCGTGGCGGCGACACAGCACACCGGTCCTGTCTGTGTTAACCCGTTCGTAGGCGTCGATCCACACCATGAGATGCTCGGCATCGAAGCCGTACGTCATCTCCGCGACTTGCGAACATCCAGGTCGTTCACATAGTCGCGTCATTGCCCATAACGTACCCGAGGAATCCCCTCTGACCCGGCATCATCGTTGCGTGCGCACTCGCACCCGACCCTACAAAGGTGTCGGACTACGGAACTCCCGTCACCCTGCAATCGCATGGCACGACCGCGCACCGTCAGGTGCCGGCGTCAGGCATCGCCGTCACGAATATGCGCCGATGCGACCCAGTTCGGTGACAGCTTTCGGCATACTCTGACCATGACTGACGAGAATGAGATCTCCACGGAGCCGACCGACCATGCCGAGACGCCCGAGGAACTCGACCTCGAGACATACGATCTCGACGGGGACGGCAAGATCTCGGCGGTCGAAGCTGAACGTGCCCGTCTCGGATTGGTTGACGCCCGCCTCGAAGAGATCGCTGAAGAGGGTGGCGTGAAGGGCGCTGTCGCCGAAGCAGCGCACAAGGTGCTCGACAAACTCGACAACGACTGAAGCAAATCAACTCAGGCTGATCGGGTGGGCGTACACGGACTCGAACCGTGGACCCCGTCGGTGTGAACGACGTACTCTAACCAACTGAGCTATACGCCCCTGCAGCGTGGCAAGACTAGCAGTGGCGGCGATTCATCCACCCGGTTCAACCACTTGGTCATGCGCCGAGGCGTAAGCACACCACGCCGAGGCCTTGCCGGTCGCGGTGCGGTTCGACGTCAGCGGGGCAGCGCTGATCGGCGGTGAGCAGGCTCTCGACGACACCATCGTGTCGGGTGTCGCAGTTGACCTCGGACGCGTCGCCATTGTCTTCCAGCACGACACAAGATCCTGGCTCGAGAAGGTTGTCGGGGGGCCCGGGGTTGGAGGGGGTGTAGGTGAGCACGCCCAATAGCACGATGCCGATCCCTGCCAGCGCCATGAACGCCAGGAAACGCCACGGAAAGCTCGACTCGGGCGGCGACACGAGTATCGGCGACGGCGCCCAGTCCTGCGCAGGTGCCGACGGGCGAGCATCCACCTGCAGCGATCGGTCGTATTCGTGTCGCAGGACTGGGTCACCCAACACCCGCCATGCCTCGTTGATCGGCGCGAGTGATTCGGCCGAACCCGATGCGCTGGTGTCGGGATGGTGAGCGCGGGCCAGTCGGCGAAACGCCGCCCGCACCTGGGTGGTCGACGCATCGCGCCTGATGCCCAACACCTCGTAGTGGGTCACGCCCCGACCGTACCGCCGCTTCGCCAGTACTGACCATCCGCCCGATCGAGGAAGCCGTGATCGACGAGGTACCGCCGCAGCATGGCCGTGTCCGCGTGCCGCTTGCCCAGGATGAGGTTGACCGCCTTCTCGCTGTACGTCGTTCCGGGTTCGAAGTCCTGCGCCAGCCAGTCGAGGATCACCAACTTCTTGTTGGCCGCGACAGGCATCGATTGCAGGCGACCGTTTGCGACGAAAGCGCTCAGCACCTTGCGAGTCTCGCCGGGCACATCGGCGAACTCGGTCGACGGCGGGCGTGTGTTGGCCTGGCGAGCCGCGCGTTGAAAGGACCCGCCGTCTACGTCGAGCCCATCGTCCCCACTGACGACCAGGCCCGCTTCGATGAGCTTGCCCAGTGCCTTGGCGACCTGGGTCGGAGTGAGCCCCGTCGCAGGGACGATTCCGTCGACATGCAGCGCGCCAAGTTCGATAGCGGCGACCACCCGTCGACGATGGGCATCGGCGAGCAATCCGACCAGCGCGGTCGCGTCGAGATCGGGCATGTCAGTACCCGAGGTCGGGATACACCGCGCCGTGCAGCGACTTGCCCTGTGCAAATCGGCGGACGTTGGTGGTGATGCGATCGGACAACAACGGTTCCTCCATCTCCAGCGTCGCGCCGATGTGCGGCGTGATGATGCAGTTCGGCATCGCCCACAATGGATGGTCGTCGGGCAACGGCTCAGGATGGGTGACATCGAGCGCGGCGCCGCCGATCACGCCGTTCTGCAGCGCCCACACAAGATCGTCGGTGACGATGTGCTTGCCCCGCGAGACGTTGACGATCCAGGCGTGGTTCTCCATCATCTCCAGCTCGGTGAGCGAGATCATCTCCTCGGTCTCGGCTGTCAACGGCAGTGCCAACACCACGAGATCGGCCCCCGCCAGGGCATCCACGTACCGATCTGCGGCCAACACCTCGTCGACGCCTTCCATCTCCTCGATCCGGTTACGGACGACGGTGATGTGGCAGTTGAAGGGCTCGAGCATTCGCACGAGAGCCGCGGCGATACCGCCGCCGCCGAGGATGGTGACCTTGGCCCCGACGAGGTTGCGACCGGACTCGCCCAGCCACGTCGTCGACTTCACATAGGTGCCGAGCCCGCGCAGGCCAGCGAGCGCCAGCGTGAGCGCCAGCTCGGCAACCGGCTCGGCAAAGATGCCCTTTCCGCATGTCCAGTCACGATCGTCCTGGACAAGATGAACAAACGGCTCGATTCCTGCATAGGGAAGCTGCACCCAGCGAATCTGCCCGTTTGCAGCCAGCACCTCCTCGAGCTGATCGGCGAAGCGTGGCTTGGTCCACATCAACGCCTCGGCCTCTTCGACCGGAACGACCTGGCCACCGCCGGCACCGATGGCCCCCTTCAACCAATGCTGCCCACCCTCTGGGTCGGGGCCGATTGCGATTCGAGGCGGCCCAGTTCGGCGTGAGGATTCCGACGAGGCCTGCTTACTTGGGGGCATGCATCGCCAGGCTAGCCCGCGGCATGAATATCGTCCGCAACTCTTTGGCCGCTTGCGACGGCACCCGCCAGCCCGTCACGACGATGACGATTCCCGCGGGGCGGTGCTCAGCCCCCGGCGAGCGTGGACGCGATCTGCGACGAGGAGTCGCCCGATTTGCGAAGCACCGAGTACACGAACGCCAACGCCATGACCGTGGTACCGAACAGCACGACAGCTGCGGCGCCGACGAAGGGTTTGGTGGTGCTCTTTGCGGTGCCGATGACATACACCGGGAAGGTCGACGAACCGGCGGTAGACACCGAGTTGGCGATGATGGTGTTGTCGAGGCACAAGGTGAACGACAGCAAACCGCCGGCGATCAACGCGGAACTGATCAACGGCAATGTGATCTGCCGGAATGCCCGCGCCGGTGGTGCGCCGAGGTCTCCGGCGGCCTCTTCGAGCGACTCGTCGAGACCCGCCAGACGTGCACGAACGATGAGAGTCACCACTGCCGAGGTGTACAACGACTGACCGACCCACAGGCGAAGGATGCCGTTGTTGATCGGGCCGACCGGGGCGTTGAACGGACCGCCGACACGCACGAACCACCCCAGCAGTGCGATTGCATCCATGATCTCGGGCGTCACGAGGATGAGGAACAGCACCAGCATGAATGGCTTCGACCACGAACCCGTTCGTCGAGCCAAGGCCACACCCGCCAGCCCTCCAAGGATCACAGCGATGGCCGTACCACCGATGGCGGCAGTGAACGAGTTGCGCAACGACAAGCCGAGACCGGCCTCCTTGAACAGGTCGGTGTACCAGTTGGTGCGCAAGCCGTTGGCGATGATCCCCACGACGACCGCAAGGGGAATCGACCATCGGCGCACGATCTTGTTTCCGATGAGGCGGGCGATCAGCCACGTCACCGCGACGATGACGACGAAGACGACGATCGCGTTCCACGTCTTGTGAACGTTGAACAACAGCCCCCACCACTTCGTGGAGTAGTGATGCGCCCAGACGATCAACGATCCTCCGCGGTTGAACGAGTGGCGGATCACCAACAAGATCGGGATGAACAGGAACAACAGAACGATCGTCGACCAGATCGCCATGATCACCTTGCCGCCGTCGCGCGGGACGCGATTCGTCTTCCGCACGTCGAGGGGTGCCACCGTGGTCACGTCAGACCTCCGATCTCGATGTGACGTCTGCGCCGCAGCACCCATTGCCCCCCGAAGACGACGACGAGGCCGACGAGCAGCACCAGCAGGACCGCGGCGATCATCATCACGGCCATCGCCGAGCCAAGCGGCCAGTTCTGGGCGACGTGGAACTCGCCGTCGATCATCGCCCCGATCATGTTGCCCGACGTGCCACCGAGCAGCGTCGCCGTGACGAAATCGCCGCACATCGGGATGAACGTCAGGAGGATCCCGGCAGCGATCCCCGGGCCCGCCAACGGCAAGGTCACCTGCACGAAGGTGCGCAGACGATTGGCGCCCAGGTCCTTGCTGGCTTCGCGCATGTGATGATCGATGCGATCGAGGGCGACGAACAGCGGCAGGATCATGAACCCGAGGTAGTTGTACACGATGGCGATCTGCACCGCAGTCTTGGTGTCGAGCACGTTGATCGGACCACCGATCAACCCTCGATCCTGCAGCCATTTCGACAGCTCACCGTTGGCCGCCAGGGGGATGCGCCACGCCAGGGTGCGGATCAGGAAGCTCGTGAAGCTGGGCACGACGATCAGCGCCAGCATGATCCCCTTCCACTTCTCGGTGACCTTGAACACCAGGAAGTAGGCCACGGGAAAACCGAGGACGAAGCACAGCGCCGTGGCGATGATCGAGACCTTCAGCGTCGATTTGAACACGGTGAAGAAGGTCGGACTGAACGCATCGCGGTAGTTCTGCAGCGTCTTGTGGGCCATGTCGACTGGAACGCCGGTACCCGAGCCGGTGTTCTTGACACCGAACGAGTACCAGACGATCAGCAGGATGGGCAGGACGAAGAAGAGCACGTACCACACGATCGACGGGAGCGCGAGCGAGAAGGTCGGGCCGCGCCACCTTCGCCGGCGCGGCGGGCCCGACAACGCCGGCCGCGGCACCACTGCCGTCATGTCAACGCTCTCCCGATGGTTCGTGGACCGATCATCTCTCGTCCGAGATCACGAGCCTGCTGCGGCCTTGATCTTGTTGTAGATCTCGACCAAGCGGTCCTGGGAAGAGGTGATCTTCTGGGTCTTCATTCTGGCCACCTCTTCGTCCTTGAAGAAGATCATGTCGCCGTACTTGAGGTCGGGCTTGAGCTCCTTGAGCAGTTGATCCATGTGCAGCATTCCCGAGTTGTAGCCATGGAAGTCGAGATCCTTGATCGACACCTCCGGGATCAGGATCCAATCGATCCACGCGTGGGCAGCATCGGGATTCGGAGCGCCTGTGGGGATGCAGTAGTTGTCCATCCACAGTTCGGTGGTGGGCGCGCCGAGTCCCCATACCCAGTCGTCGGGGTTTCCGCCGGCGTCGGAGACGTCGGCGTAAGCCGCGCGCGCGTCACCGTTCCACATCATCGACAACGTGTAGGCACCCTCGGCGATCTTGGTGGACGGGTAGCTGTCAAAGGCCTTGATGTGCGTGGCGAACTCGTCGACGAGGAACTTCTCGGCGGCGTCGAGATCCTCCTTCTTCTCGGTGTTCCAATCGATGCCGTTCGCCCAGAAGTACATGCCGGCGATGTTGGCCGGTGTGTCGAGCACCGAACAGTTCTTGCTGCCCTCACCCTGACAAGCGGCGATGAATTCGGTCCAGGTGGTGATCGGCTTCGTGATCTTGGTCTTGTTGTACAACCAGCCGGTCGAGCCCCAGTCCTTGCAGACGCTGTATTGGTTGGTGGGGTCCCATGCCTGGGCGAGGTACTTCGGATCGACGTTGACCATGTTGGGGAGCTTCGACTTGTCGAACTTCTCGAGCAGCCCGTTCTGGATCATCTGCGGGATGTATGGCCCGGTGGGCACGACGACGTCGAATCCGCTGGTGCCCTTCGACGCCTGCAGCTTGGTGATGAGGTCTTCGTTGCTCGTGTAGTAGCTGACCTGCATCTTCACGCCGAGGTCCGCTTCGGCGAGCGCACCGACGATATCGGGATCGTTGTATGCACCCCAGGTGTACATGTTGAGGCTGCCCGACGCCTTGTTGGTGACGCGACTCCAGTCGCCGGTGGCGACGCCAAGTTTGGTGCCACTGTCACCGACGGCGCTGGCTCCGGCTGCTGCAGTGCCTCCAGCGGCAGGAGCCGCGGTGCCGCCAGTCGTCGCTCCAGCCGCGGTGCCGCCACCGCCGGTGGCGTCGGTGGCGACCTTGGCGTCGTCTCCGCAAGCGGCGAGGATGGCCATGCCTGCCGCGGCACCGCCCATCTGGAAGAGTGTGCGCCGCGACAGCGCCCTGCGAAAGCTCTCCGGTGCGAGGATCCTGGTCGGTTCTTGGTTGGGTGACATAACGCTCCTTGGAAGGTCTTTCGTTGGTCTAGAGGGCTACTTCTGCAGATGGCTCGGCGAGCACCAGATGCTCTTGCGCTGCCGAGAATTGGTACACATCGCGGGCTGACCACTGGCACCACACCGCGTCTCCGGGGTGCAGGTTCGGTGCCTTCTGCCGGGGCAGCAACACGATCACATCGCGCGACGGTGTTCTGACGACGTACTGCAATGTGTCGCCGAAATGGGATACCCCCGCAACCTCGCCGGCGAGCACGTTGACGCTCTCGCCGGGATCGGTCGCTGACAGCGTGAAGCTCTCGGGTCGCACCGCCGACAATGCCAGGTTTCCAGATTCGACCCGCTCTTCCGGGCGGTCGCACACGAAAATGGTTCCGTCCTCGGCGGTCATGCCATCTGCGGTCGCTGTGCCGCGCCAGAAGTTGTTGCGGCCGATGAACCCGGCGACGAATGCCGATGCAGGCCGTTCATACACCGTCTCGGGATCGCCGAGTTGCTCGATGTGACCCTCGAGCATGATCGCGATTCGATTGCTCATGCTCATGGCTTCTTCCTGGTCGTGAGTGACGAACACGAACGTTATGCCGAGCTGGCTCTGCAGCAGCTTCAACTCGATCTGCATCTCCTCGCGAAGCTTGCGGTCGAGCGCGCCGAGAGGCTCATCGAGCAACAAAACGCTGGGTCGGTTGACCAGAGCGCGGGCGACGGCGACGCGTTGTTGCTGACCACCTGACATCTGACGCGGTCGGCGTTCGGCAAGCTTGGTCATCTTGACCATCCCGAGCGCCTCGTTGACCCGGCTGGCGACTTCCGACTTCGGGACACGCTTCTGTCGCAGGCCGTAGGCGACGTTCTCGGCGACGGTCATGTGCGGGAAGAGGGCATATGCCTGGAAGACCGTGTTGACGTCACGCTTGTACGGCGGGATGCCCTGCACGTAGTCGCCGCTGATGCGGATGAACCCCTCGTCGGGCTGCTCGAAGCCGGCGAGCATGCGCAGAGTCGTGGTCTTGCCGCAACCGGAGGGGCCGAGCAGCGACAAGAACTCCCCCGGTCGCACGGCGAGGTTGAGCTGGTCGACGGCGACCATCGTGCCGAATCGCTTGGTGACGTCGGTGAGTTCGACCGCGCCGCGTTCCGACCCGCCACCAATCGGTGACTCGGACATCTCACTCACAAAGCATCCCCCAGAC
>JANMQX010000047.1:0-5987 GCA_031370745.1 Ilumatobacteraceae bacterium | reverse complement strand
CTTCGACATCGTCACGAGCGCCGCCAAGACAGGCGACAAGGTCGCTTGGCCGGGCTTCGGCTCGTTCAGCACCTCGAGGTCCCAGGCGCGCACTGGCCGTAATCCTCAGACCGGCGCTGCAGTGAACATTGCTGCATCGACACGGATGAAGTTCACCGCGAGCAGCACGCTCAAAGCGGCCCTCAACAACAAGTAATCAACCGAAACCAGAAAGAAGGAAACAAAGTGGCAGCAAAGAAGGCTCCGGCCAAGAAGGCGGCTCCTGCCAAGAAGGCAGCAGCCAAGAAAGCACCTGCGAAGAAGGCAGCAGCCAAGAAGGCTCCGGCGAAGAAGGCAGCAGCCAAGAAGGCTCCGGCCAAGAAGGCAGCAGCCAAGAAGGCTCCGGCCAAGAAGGCTGCGCCGGCGAAGAAGGCAGCAGCGAAGAAGGCTCCGGCCAAGAAGGCAGCAGCGAAGAAGAAGTGATCCGTCGACCGTAGGAGTCGAAATACGGAGCAGAGAGCGGAGGGCCATGCGCCCTCCGCTCTTCTTTTTCGGCGCGCTCGCCCGTTCAGCAATTCCGTCCACGACATTGCGATTCCAGTGGTCGACGTTGCCGTGCGTTTGACGGGACCGGGCGCTGTAGTCAGAGGTCGGCGATGAGCTTGAAGATCTCGGCAGTTGCGTAGCCGAACGGCTCGCCGAGCTGGGCAAGTCGAGCTGTGACGCGAGCACGAAACTCGGTCAACTGGTCATCGTCGACGGCCTTCATGGTGCTCTCGAACTGACTGATGTGCGCCTCGAGCGCGTCGAGCTTGCGATGCAGGTAGCGACCCTCGTGACCACCGACATCTTCGACGTGGTCAGGGGCGTCGGCTTCGAACAGCAACAGAGCGTTCGGCCGGTGCGGGGGCAGTCCTTGCTCGCGGTAGAAGTGTGGATCGCGTGCGGCAACGATCGCGTCGCAGGTCAGCAACCCGGCGTGGCGATGATCCGGATGCAGGCGATATCGCTTCCACGGATCGTGGCCGAGCACGACCTCTGGGCGAAGTTCGCGGATGACGCGGGCGACTTCGCCGCGCACGACGAGGTTGCTGTCGAGCTCACCGTCGATGTTGTCGAGGAAGACGACCACGCCCGCGTTGGCGCCACTCAATCGACGCGATGCCTCTGACTGCTCGAGTTGGCGTTGCGCGGCGAGGGCGGCGACATCGGCGTGGGCATCCCACGTTCCTTTCGATCCATCGGTACAGATCAAGTGATGCACGACGCATCCGCCGTCGGCCCACTTCGCCAACGTCGCTCCGCATCCGAACTCGACGTCGTCGGGATGGGCGCCGATCGCCAGCGCCGTGGCGGGCACGGCGAAGTTGTGGGTGAATGCCTCGCCCGTTAGCGCTGGTTGGCCGGGCTCGTTTGCAGCCATGATGGCAGCACTTCCTGTATGAGTGGATGGGAAAGATCGGACGGTGTGTCGATGTCGAGGGCCAGCAGCGGGTCGCGTCGCACCCGCACCGACAGACGGGATGCGATCGCTGCAGCGAGGTGTCGTTGGAACGAGCCGGGTCCGTAGGAAAAGAGAAACGGCATCTCGGTCGGAACGGCGGCGACATTGGTGCCGTCGCCGTGGCGATCGGGCACGAGCGTCAGCGTGCCGGGGTGGACAAGCGCGGCCAGCGAGTGCGCCCGTGGGAGATCGCCGTGGGCGACGATTACATCGGTGACTCCGGCCTCGCGCAGTTCGGCGACGCTGTCATTGACTGCGGCGTTCAGGCCAACGCCGGGATGCCACAGTATCGATGCGCCGTGATCGGTGGCCCACTCGGCAACCCGCTCGTCGTCGCACGCCACGTAGGTGGGCAACTCACCTGCCGCGGCCAGCACGCGGGCCGACGTCCATCGGGCGAGTCGTTCTCGCTCCGCGTCGTCGAGCACTGCCGCGAGCCGCGCCTTCGCATCGGCAAATGCCTTGACCGGAACGAGGACAACGGCATTCACTCCTGGCATCGTAGGCCCGTACGCTGTCTTCATGCCGATCAACGTTGCCGTCATCGGTGCAGGTTCGTGGGGCACGACGGTCGCCGCACTGGTTGCAGTCAACGCTCCGTCCATCTTGTGGGCGCGCCGACCCGAGCTGGCGGCGCAGATCAACAACGCCCATGTGAACGGCGACTACCTGGCCAATTTCATGCTGCCGGAGCAGTTGCGGGCGACCAGTTCGCTGGAAGAGGCGGTCAGTAGCGCTGACGTGTTGGTGATGGCTGTGCCATCGCACGGCTACCGCGATGTGGCCGCAGAGGCCGCCAGGTTTTTGCGGCCGTGGGTGCCGATCGTGACGCTGACCAAAGGGATCGAACGCAGCTCGCGTAAGCGCATGAGCGAGGTCACGAGCGACGAGATGCCGGGCCATCCGGTGGCCGTGCTCACTGGGCCGAACCTTGCCAAGGAGATCCTTGGGGGCCAGCCGGCGGCCAGCGTCGTGGCCATAGACGACGAGGTGATCGCCGCCGAACTGCAGCGCATCTTCAGCCGGCCGAGTCTGCGCATCTACACCAATCCCGATGTCGTCGGCTGCGAGGTCAGTGGCGTGGTCAAGAACGTCATCGCCATCGCCAGTGGCATGGCCGAGGGCATGGGTTTCGGTGACAACACGCGAGCCACGCTGATCACTCGCGGCTTGGCGGAGATGACGCGGCTGGGCATGGCGATGGGCGGGCAGGCGACGACCTTCTCCGGACTCGCCGGCATCGGCGATCTGATCGCTACTTGTTCGTCGTCGCAGAGCCGCAACAACACCGTGGGCATCCTGCTCGGTCAAGGCAAACGGATCGACGACGTGCTGGCTTCGATGAGCATGGTGGCCGAGGGCGTGAAGAGCTGTCCGAGCGTGCTCGACCTCGCGCGGCGCCACGGCGTCGAGATGCCGATCACCGAGCAGGTCGTCGGTGTCTGCCATCACGGACGCACCGCAGCCGACGCGCTCGGTGCGTTGATGCAGCGCAGCCGCAAGAGCGAGCTCGATTGAGCCGGGGAGCAGCGAGGGCCGCGACGTGTACTGGAGTCGTCGGCGGACGTTGGCGGGCGACCGTCACATCATGGGGTGCGGTCGAGCCGTGGGACGGTTCGGGCGCGATCGACTGGTTCGTCGCGGCCGACGATCGTTGGCACCGGCCACAACACGAGACGTCGACTCGTCAGACCTTGGTCGACGGTACGCCGGTCGTCGAGACCAAGGTTCGAATCCCGAGTGGCGATGTCGTGCAACGGGTGTACTCGGTCGCCGATGGGGGTGGACTGACGCTGATCGGGGTGACCAACGAATCGCCGTTGCCGATAGCTGTCGCGTTCACCGGTGGAGGATTGTTGTCGCGGCGGTCCCCGACGTCGATGCCACCACAGGGAATCGAATTGCCTGCCGACGCTGTGATGTTTCCGATCGGGCACATGTCGACAGTCGTCGTTGGACGCGCCCACGGTGGTGTTGCGTCGCTTCCGGAAGTGTTGCCGTCCGCCGATCAGGTTGCGCACGGTTGGCTCGCCCAGACGCAGAGGGCCAGCCGGTTGCGGTTGCCCGATGCGGCGATGGTCGCCGCCGTCACCGCGGCGCGATGCGAGCTCTTGCTCAACGGTCCGGCGGGTGGGATCTATGGTGAGACGTCAGTTGCCATCGATCCGGCCGCGTTCATCCTGGGCATCGCCGAGCTGGTGCGAATGGGTGACCGCGCTTCGATCTGGGTGCCGGAGATCGCCACACAGCTGGAGCGGTTGGCCCGCGCCGGCGCGCAGATCGGATTTGCCGTGGTCGATGCTGCGGCGCGGGTGCTTCACGCAGCGGGTGAGCACAGGGCGCTTGGCGACCTGCGACGGATGAAGTTGGCTGTCGAGGGCAACCGGGCCGACCGTTCGGCCCGACAGATCCCGTCGGATCCTGCTGTCGTTCCGTCGTGGGTCGAGGGTCGGCTGGTGACGTCGGACGAGCACTCGGCGCAATTGATGCCGAACTCGTTCCCCGACGGGTGGCTGGGTAACGACTTCGAGGCCCACGGTCTGGCGATCGGCCTTGCGTCGACGCTGTCGTTTGCGATCCGCTGGCACGGCGAGCGCCCGGCGGTGCTGTGGGAGGTGTCCGGCCCGCCGATGCCCTTGACGTACTGCGACTGGTCGACCGGTGAACTCGCGGGCGAGACGCTTTGGCCACCTGTGACCTCGGGCGCGTCGCCGGATCCAACCGTTGATACCGTCGATACCTCGTTCAGCTGATGTGCGATTGCTTGGTCGCTCTGCCTCCGGCAACCGGTCAACCCTTCACGCTGTTTGCAAAGAACAGCGACCGGCCGCCCGACGAGCTACAGGTCATCGAGTGGAACTCGCCACGTCGCGACCAATCAGCGGTTCGGACAACACATATCGACGTCGCGCCGCTCGGCGGCGACACGATCGGGTGTCTGATCGCCCGCCCGCAGTGGTGCTGGGGTGCGGAGCACGGGATCAACGAAGCGGGCGTGGCGATCGGAAACGAAGCGATCTACACGACGCTCGATCCCCGTGACGCGCCGCCCGCCTTGATCGGAATGGATCTGGTCCGGCTCGGGCTGGAGCGCGGCGAGTCGGCGCGACACGCCGTCGATGTGATCACCGATCTGTTGCAGCAATACGCACAGGGAGGCACCGGTCACGACCCTGACGGTGTTACCGGCCCGAAGCCGTATTGGAGCAGCCTTCTGGTCGCCGATCCGGGCGATGCCTGGGTGATCGAGACCAGCGGCTCGGCATGGGAGGCCGAGCAGGTTCGAGACACGCGGGCAATCTCCAATCGCACGACGATCGTCTCCTTCGATGCCGAGCACCGGCACCCACGTCAGCCTGTCGAGCGGTTCGTCGATCCGCGACTCGATGCGTCGAATGCGGTGCTCGAGCAGCGGCCGGTGACATTCGATGTGCTCGCCGCACACCTTCGGTCGCACGAATGCACCGAGGGGGGCTGGAGCGTGTGCATGCATGTCGATGGCGTCGAGGCGACGACCGCCTCGATGATCGCCGAGCTGCACGCCGACGGCGCACATCGGGCGTGGATGCTTCTCGGCTCGCCGTGCGCCGGCGAATACCTCGATCGCTACGGTTCGAGGACGGCTGCGTCGCCGACCGTTATTCGGCCGGGCTCCAATACGGTGGCATAGACCCGGCTGACGGGACCACGTTCATGATGCATCACGGTGAAGTCGCCATCGATGAACCAGCGCTTGTTGGTGCGGCACGGCAATGCATATGCGCTGACCTCGCACAGCACTTCGCCCACACGCATGCGAACGCCGGCGCGGACGTCGGCCCACGGCAGGCCGTCGACGGTGATGTTCTCGCCTGCCCGGCCCGGGGCCAGAGGGTGCCCGGCGCGGCGGAAGTCGTCGATCACCTCCAAGCTCCAGATGCACAACGCCTGCCAGGGGCGGCCGTGGTGCAGGCGGGTGGCCTGTCGGTCGCCGACCATTCCCCGCCACGTCACCTCGGCACTCTTGACGGACAACTTCGGCAGGCCACCCGGCGACACGCTGAGCTGCACGACCGTGCCTTCGTGGCGCGCCGGTAGCTGGCCGGCAGCGCGTAGCGCCGGACCAGCAGATGCCCACGCTGACCAGGCCGCGGCGAGATCCACCTCGACATTGCCGGTGGGCTGCGGTGGCCGAAGATGTTCGATCACGGCTGGATCGCGGCCCTCGGCATACAGGTCGAAGATCTCGTCGGCGAAGCTCACGGTCCGTTTGGCGTCGGTCTCGGTGAACCGATACGGACCCATCATGTAGTCCACATCGTGACGTTAGGGCACGGGATCGGTGCGCGCTGCGAGATTCGGCCGGCACCTCGGGCCCGTAGGCTGACGCCGTGACCGAGCTGAAAACACCGGAGACCGGCGTGGAAGAACCAGCCGCCGACCCCTTTGCTTATCTCCGCCTCACCGAGTGGACGTCGTGCGGCGGGTGTGCAGCAAAGTGGGGCGCCTCGCTGCTGACCCAGAT
>JANMQX010000018.1:0-4466 GCA_031370745.1 Ilumatobacteraceae bacterium | reverse complement strand
GAAGTGACACCCGGCAACGCGCTGCAACTCGAGTGCATGCGAGGACACCTCGATCACGACATCGGTGACGCCGTCTTCGACGAACTCGGCCAGCCGGGCCTGGAGATCGGGTGACTCCGGAGTCGTGTGAGCGCCGGTGAGGGTTCCGATCATGCCGGTCGGCCGACCAGTAGCAGTGAGGATCGAGGCGATCAAACTGGTGGTGGTGGTCTTGCCATTGGTGCCGGTGACTCCGATGAGGGTCATCGCTCTCGAGGGGTGGCCGACGAAGCTTGCAGCCAGCCAGCCCATTGCGAAGCGGGTGTCCGGCACAACAACTTGAGGTAGATCGATCCCGAGTCGGTGATCGACGAGCAGCGCTGTCGCGCCGGCAGTGCGAGCCCCAGAGGCAAACTGGTGTCCGTCGGACTGCGCTCCCCGGAGACAGCAGAACATCGACCCCGCGTGCACCCGCCGCGAGTCGTAGTCGACCGACGTGATCTCGGTGTCGTCGCCGATCACCTCGAACTGTTCAAGGCCCGCCTGCTCGACCATCTCGCGAAGCATGCGAGTCATCGCTGTCACCCTCCGCTGGCTTGGCAGCCGTTGTCGTTCGGTGTGGGGCTGACGTGTAGCTCGTGCATTGCGAGCGTCGCCAGCGTCGAGAACAACGGTCCCGCCGCCGTGCCGCCGAGGTGATCCTGATTGGAAGGATCTGGCCGGTCGATGGACACGAGGATGGTGACCTGCGGGTGGTCCGCGGGGAAGAAGCCGACGAAGGTCGAGAAGTACTCCTTCGCGCCATCGCCTGCTTGATAGTCGTTCGTCGCCGCTGGATTTGTCTCGCCGCTCGGTGCAACCGCGGTGACGGTCGGGGCCCCCTGCTGCTTTCGCGCAGCGGCAAGCGCCGGATCGACCTGGGGCTTGAGCAGCGCGGTTCCCGTCTTGCCGGCCACCGACATGCCGGGCACCTTGGCGTACTTCGCAGTGCCGTAGCACACGACGTCCTTCATCATCGACGTCATTGTGGCGGCGGTTTGGGGAGTCACGACCTCGTGGGAGGGTGACGGTGGGGCATCATGTGTCTGTCCCTTGGCGTCGATCGTCGAAAGCACGAGGCGGGGAGCGACATAGACACCACCGTTGGCGATGGTGTTGACGGCGGCCACGAGCTGCAGCGAGGTGGCCGCGTAGCCGTATCCGTATCGCGGCGTGACCTTCTCAGTGGCCTGCCACTCAGCAGCCGGCTTCATGATTCCCGCGCTCTCGTCGGGGAGGCCAAGGCCGGTGGTCGAGCCGAACCCGAACTCGTGCAGGTAGTTGCCGAACTTCAACGTGCCGAGGCCCTCGGTGATCAGCACGGTGCCGATGTTCGAGGAGTGGACGATGATGTCACGCAGGCTCATCTGCTTCTCGTTGTGCGGCTCTGCGTCGCGAATCTTGAACTTCCATTGCCCGTCGCTCTTGTTGATGGGCTTGTAGGTCAAGAACCCCGGCACGTTGATGGTGGTCTCCGGCGTGGCAAGACCCTCGTTCACCGCAGCGGACAGGCTGAACACCTTGGCAACCGACCCAGGCTCGTGGGCGTCGGTGGCAGCCAGATTGGCCGACGTGACTTCGACAGTTCCATCGGCGTTGCGTCGCACGTTTGCGCTCGCGTACACGTCGCCTGAATTGACGCCGTACACGATTGCGGTTCCACCGACGGCGGTGAGTGCCTCGACGCGGTCTTTCAATGCCTTTTCTACTTGAAATTGCAGGCTGCGGTCGAGCGTCATCACGATGTCCGAGCCGGGAATTGGGGACACCGTCTCGTCGCCACCGGCGATCGATCGGAACTTGCGGTCGTGTTCTTGCGACTGCTGGCCATCCACACCCCTGAGGATGTCGTTGTATTCCTTTTCCAGTCCGCCCGTGCCTTGCAGGTCAGGATCCGTTCGACCGACGACGCTGCGTCCGACATCGCCGGCGGGAAGGATCCGGTTGTCTTCGCTGAGCGAGGAGATGCCGGCAAGGCGAAGCGACACGACTGTCTGCGCAAGGTGCGGATCGATCTGGCGGGCGACGTAGACGAACGAGCTCTTCTTCGACTCGAACGCCTCGGTCAGCGACTGTTGTTTCGCCACCGGCAGTTGCAACATTGCCGTCAAGGTGCGAACTGTGCCGACTGGATCGAGAACGAGCTTCGGGTTGGCCGTGATCGTTCGCGCTGGGACCGACAACGCCAGGTCAGCGCCCGTTCGATCGAAGATGGTGCCGCGGTGTGCTTTCAGCGGTTGTTGCGTGGTGCGTTGCGACTTGCCGGCAAGACGAAGCGCGTCGGCCTGCACGGTCTGCAGCAATGTGACTCGTGCCAGCACAGCGAGGAAGAGCACTGCGGCAATCACAAACACCGCGACGAGTCGCCGCGACGATTGACCTGCTTTGTAGATGCGGGTTTGGTGTTTCGATACTGCCCGCTTGCGAAAGGTCTGGGCGTTGCCCCATTGGCCGGCGCGAGGGCGCCGCCGCGCCGCGGCCGACTTCGGACGACGAGTCGAAACCGGCGGCGCGTGCCTGGCCTGTTTTGCCGACGTCCGAGCTTGCGCCGGTCGCGGCGATTGCGGCGTTCGTGGCGCTCGTGGCGCTCGTGGCGCTACTCCATGCCGAGGCCTAGGGCTGCGGCCGGTCGGGTATGGCTCCGCGGGCCGACGCCTGGGCCGCGCTGGTGCCGGCGCTTGCGTACGTCTGCTCTGCTGCGCCGAATCGGTTCGCTGTCGGTGGTGGCTCCGTGACCGAGCCACATCATTCACGTCCCTCATGATGTGATGCCCTACCCGCCCACAACCGACTTGACGATCTTGAACTGTTCGAACACCGGGTCTTGGGCCTCGGAACCAGGATCGAACACGCCTCCCGCACTCTGTTGCACGGCGGCGATGACTTCGGGATCGATGTTGGCCACGTCGGCCTTCGTCGCAGTCGTCATACCCAGTGCTGCCCCACTGGCTGCGAGCCGGGCTGGTGATCGCAACTCGGCGCGTTGGCTGCGAAGATCGTTGAAGTCATTTCGTGCCGTTCGGATCTGACGGTCGACAACGTCGAGATCGACCTGCCGACGAGCAAGCTGTGTTTGAAACGCCGCCGCCCCGAGCATCAGCGACGACGCAAAGAACGCTGCAACCGCGACCAGGCGCGCTGTGCGGCGACGTCGCGGCACGACGGTGAGCTGCGGCCGCGGCGCACTGGCCACACCGACCGTCGAACGGATCATCGGCCGGGCCATCACACCCCCGTCGGAGTGCACGCGTTCGCGGACAATCCCGAGTCGCTCGGCGCGCAGCGTTGAAGCCACTGATCAACCCACCGTGCCACGCCGAGGCGTGTCCGCGATTCGTTCGACCACGCGCAGTCGGGCGCTCGAGGCGCGCCTGTTCTCCGCTTGCTCGGTTGCCTTCGGCGTGCGCGCCAGACCGCGGACGATCCGCACTGTCTGCACGGCATCGCAGACGCATGGCAGTTCGGGTGGGCATTCGCAACCGCCGGTCACGGCGAGGCGCATCCGCTCCTTGACGATTCGATCCTCGCCACTGTGATACGAGAGCACGGCGATTCGCCCCCCGGACTTGGTGTTGGCGATTGCGGCATCGATTCCGGGCGCCAAGGCATCTAGCTCGCCGTTGACCTCGATCCGGATCGCCTGGAAGGTTCGTTTGGCCGGGTGTCCGCCGGTGCGACGAGCGGGCGCGGGGATTGCCGCAACGACGACGGCGGCCAGCTCGGTCGTGGTCTCGATGGGACGTGACGCCGCAATCGCGTTGGCGATCCGTCTGGCGAAGCGTTCGTCGCCGTACTGCTGCAGAACGCGAGTCAACTGTTCGACGGGATAGCCGTTGACGACGTCGGCGGCAGTCCAGGCCTGTGTGCGGTCCATTCGCATGTCGAGGTCTGCCTCGAGCCGATACGAGAAGCCGCGATCTGGCTCGTCGAGTTGCGGCGAACTGACGCCGAGATCGAATACGGCTCCCGAGAGGCTGTCTACTGAGAATGCTTCCATGGCGTCTTCCAGGCGGTCGAATCGACAGTGGTAAACCATCAACCGATCTCCGAAACGGGCCAACCGCTGGCGGGCGGCGGCAAGTGCGACCTCATCGCGGTCGAGACCGAGGATTCTGAGCTGTGGGTAGCTGTCGAGCAGCGGTTCGGCATGTCCCCCGCCGCCGAGCGTTGCGTCCAGCACGACACCGCTCGGCACCGTCTCGAACACTCTGGTGATCTCGTCGACCATCACCGGTAGGTGAAGGAACGACTCGGTCATCGCACACCATCGCAATCTCGTTCGCTCATCTGCAGTCCCTCGGTCCGCTGGTGTCGCCGGGATGTCTCCCCGGTCAAACGAGACGGAAGCGGGCGGAGTAGGGGCTGTCCATCTTGCAGGCCGGAGGACTGCAGATGAGCGAACGGATCGGATGATCCGTGTCGTTGGTCAATTCGTTGCCTTGCTCCTT
>JANMQX010000213.1:0-5058 GCA_031370745.1 Ilumatobacteraceae bacterium | reverse complement strand
CCGTCGACCTCGGAGCCGAAGTACACGGGGCCCGAATCCCGAGAGCGGAACACGGGCTCGACAATGATTCGCTCGCCGATGCGGTCGACGGACACTCCCGGCCCAACAGCGATGATGCGACCGCACGCATCGGCGCCTTGGATTCTCGGAAACGTCGGCACGTCTCCGGACCAACCGATATCGGGGCGTGAGCCCGGCCCGCCGACGATGTCGGGCGCGTACCATCCAACGCGTGTGTTGATGTCGGTGTTGTTCACGCCCGCAGCGGCAACCTTCACGAGCACGTGCCCGTGCGCCGGCTGTGGGACGGCGACGTCGTCGCGCACTTCGAGGCGGTCGAAGCCGCCATGTCCGAGCAACAACACAGCCCTCATGGTCCGCGGCATGATCATGTTCACGCACAACCGCTATCACGCCGCGGACCCCCTCGAGTGCGACTACGACGTCACGGTGTAGAGCGACAACATTCCGGCGGAGATGTGATCGTTGATGTGACAGTGGAACAGCCACGTCCCGACGTTGTCGGGTTGCATGTCGGCCGTCAGCATCATTGCCGGCAGCAGCGACACGACGTCGGTCCGCATCCCGGCAGACACGACCGTGTTGCCGTGCCAATGCGGTGTGTGCAGATCGACTTCGGTCCCCATCGCCATCACATACCAACGGACCCGCTCGCTCTTGTGCATCGTCAACCCCGGCAAGTTGCCGAACGAATAGCCGTTGATCGAGTGCATCTTGTTGCTCTCGACGAAGCCTTCGTCATCCGCCGCGGGCGGAGTAGCCAACGCCGACAGGTTGTCCGGCAGGTACAGGCTCGAGTTCTCGTCGATGACACTGAAGTTCACGACGAGCTCTCTGTCCACGTCGTTCGGGGATCCATCGGGCCGGGCCATACCACACCTGGTGATGATCATCGGTCCCATCAAGCCGGCATTCGTGTCTCCCACTTCGTCGACGTGTGAGTGGTACATCCACATCGTCGAACTGCCTTCCATCGGACCAGGGCCTGCTCGCTCGGGAACACTCCAGTTGTAGGTGTACGTGTTTCCCGGCGCAACGGAATCGTCGGCCTTGTCGGCCGCTCCGGTTCCGTCGGCGTACTGAGCACCTTCACCGGCCTTCGTGTAGAAGACACCGTGCGGGTGCACGCTCGCCGGGTACCTGGTGTTGTTCTTGAACACAAACTTGATGGAGTCGCCGACCTCGGCCTGGATCACCGGACCGAGCAGACCGAGATGTTGCCACTTGGCCGGTCGTGCCTTGAGATGGGTGAACGTGGCGTCGGTGTACTCGCGGTACTCCGACTTCAGGTACACGTGCCCGACTCGATCGGGGCCGGGTGCCATGAACACGTTGGCAACGTCGTCGAAGGGCTTGCCCGTGATCAGATTCTTGCCACTAGGGACATAGTCCCAATTGACCTCGTCCGCGGCGATGTAATACGTGCGAGTCTTCCCAGGGCATGTCAGTGCGGCCCCCGCCGCATTTGTTTGACTGGAGGCGGCGTGATCGGCGTGTTCGGATCTCGCTGCCGGGGCTCCACATGCGGCGAGTCCGACGACCGAAATCATCGTCAGTGCTCGCCAGCGTGACACCCGTTTGTGCGTCTTGGTCGTTGTCCCGTGAAGTTTCATCGTCCCTCGGTTCTGTTGTTCGGGCAGCAACTCGCCCGCGACAAAGAGCTGGCTGCGCTGGTGTCTTTCACCGCGCAGCCACCGTGTGCGAAGGGTTCCCGTCCGTTGGATATGCGAAGGCATTAAGCCTCTCGTCGCATGTTGCGTTACCAATTGGCCGGTCTGCAATGGGCTATAAGACCGCAGCCTTTAGTCGCCTTTAGACCTAAGCCTCAGACGAAAGAAATCATCAAGTTTCGGCCCGAAGGCCGACGCAGTGTGATCTGGCAAGCTGACACGATGCCCCACACCATCGATAACTGGACGATCACGCCCATCACCGGGCTGTTCGGTGCCGAGCTCAGCGGAGGTCTGGCTCGTGACGGCCTCGATCCGACGTGGTTCTCGTCGCTGCTCGAGGATCATCGTGTGCTCGTGCTTCGTGACCAACACCTGACGTATGGCGAACAGGTTGCACTGTCGCGCGCGCTTGGCGAACCAACGCTCGCACATCCGGTGATCCCCGGTCACCCCGACTTCCCCGAGATCCTCGAACAGGACGGCGCAAAGGGCGGACGCAACGCGCGTTGGCACACCGACGTCACCTTCGTCGCCGCGCCTCCAGCGGCGTCGATTCTCGTGGGCGATTCAACGCCGGTCTCTGGGGGCGACACGATGTTCGCCGACACCCGTACCGCCTACGAGCGACTCGCCGTGCCGCTGCAGAAGATGGTCGATCAACTCGAGGCGGTGCACCGGATCTCACCGCTCGCGTTTTGGGGCGAACCGTTCGACTCCGCTCTCGATCGCGACGACGCCCAGCAGCTGCTCGACGACGCTGCCAAGGTGCCCCCGGTCATTCATCCCGTCGTGCGAGTTCATCCAGGAACCGGGCGGCCGAACCTGTTCGTCAATCCCGGCTTCACGTCGCACATCGTCGGCTGGTCGCGGATCGAGAGCGACGGATTGTTGCGCATGCTGTACGAGCACATGACACAACCCGAGTTCGTGCTGCGTCATCGTTGGCGACCGGGCGACGTGGTGATCTGGGACAACCGGGCGACGATGCACTACGCGGTCGATGACTACGGCACGACCGAGCGGCGCGTGCGCAGGGTAACGATTCGTGGCGGACACCCCATTGGTCTGTCGGGTGTCGAGAGTCGCGTCGTCGACGATCCGTTGATGACGATGCGCTAGCGCGGCTCGAACGCGCAGAACTCGTTGCCCTCCGGGTCGGCCATGACCCACCACCTGATCTCGTCGTCCTTCGACCGCAGCAGCGTTGCGCCGGCGGCGACAAGACCATCGATCGTCGCGTCGCCCAACGTCACGTCCCAGTGCACCCTGTTTTTCACGGTCTTCTGTTCGGGGACATGGTGAAACACCCAGAACATGAACGGGAACCCAGCGGCATCTTCGATCCACACGAATGGAGCGCCGTCGCGGCCGCCGACCTTGCCGCCTGTTCGCTCTGCCCACCAACCGGCAATAGATGGTGGATCAACGGCATCGACCACCAACTCGAACGGGCCGAGCGCGGTGGGTGCGGATGGATGGGGCCCGAAGACGCATACCGGCACCCCATCGGGGTCGTTGAGAACATGCCAGTCAATGTCGCCGTCCTTGGCGCGCTCGATCGTCGCACCTGCTGCCAGCAGTGGCGTCGGATCGCCTCCGGGGACGCGTATGTCGATGTGGGCGCGGCTCTTGCCGGTGATCGGCTCCGGAACCTCGCAAAACCACACGACGCGGTTCTTCTCGCCGCCCTCGGGAGGATCGAGACTGAATCCTCTGCCTCCGTGATCGTTGATCGGCTGATCGAGTGCAGCGCTCCAGAACGCGGCGACGGCAGCTGGACGACCCTCGCCGACGGTCACGTCGATGCACAAGTCTTTGAACGAAACGTCGGGCATGTTGGCGAGGGTAGTCGTTGATCCGGCTGGCGGTCACGGGCCTACGTTTGTGGTGTGTCGTGGACGTGTCCGCAGTGTCAGCGCCAGTTTGCCCGCAACCGGCAAGGTCACGAATGCGCGCCGGCGATGTCGTTGGAGGAGTACTTCAGCACCGGTCCGTCGTTCGAGCGGTCGGTGTTCGATGCGGTGATGGCACATCTCCGTACGCTGGGCGAACCGTTCTTGGAGCCGTTGTCGGTCGGGGTGTTCGTGAAGCGCAACGGAGTCGGCGTGCTGCAGCTGCGACCGATGACGAAGTGGGTCGCGCTGTGCCTGTTCATGCCGCGCACCGTGCACGATCGACGCATTTCGCGAAAGCCGATTCCGACGTCCCGCACCGTCTACCACGTCGTCAACCTTCGCGGACCCGAAGATGTCGACGATGTCGTGCGCGGTTGGATCACCGAAGCATGGGATGCTGCCGGATAGGTGGCTGTCAGCCGCCGATCGTCTGGATCTCCTGAACGCCCATCTCGATCGGTGTCGTGGTGCGCAGATCGCCGAGCGAGCCGGTGGCGCCGTTCGACGACAGCCACGTCACCTGCCAGACGATGGTCACCGTGCCGTGGTAACGCTGATCGGTTGTGCCGGTGACCTTGGCGACCGATGGATAGGCGGGTGTCCACGTGCATCCGTCTGCGGCGAACTTCGTCGAACCCCATGGCAGGCAGTTGATCGTGGTGGTGTCTCCGTCGACTTGGGAACCGGTGGTCCATTCGATGTCGGTTGCAGTCGCTGTGACCGTTGCCGACAGCCCCGGGATCGCCGCAGTCGCAGTGACCGGATCGCTTGGTCTGACGCCGAGCCACGTCTCGAAGTTGACGATCATCTTGTCGACTGGCGGCGAGAATGCGACCTCGGGCTTCGGTACGAGTGACGCAACCCTCTGGTAAGCAACCTTGGCAATGTCTTCAGGCGGACGTGGTGGGACGAAGACGTATTGGTTGATCCCACCGCACGTGCGGACGTAGACCTTCATCTGCTCGCCGGTCGCGGAATTGATTATCGTCGGCTGCCCGACCGGGGTTCCAAACGTGGAGCCATCGAACAACGTCCAAGGCGTACAGGTCGTCGTGCCCGAGGGTTTGCTGACGCCGCCGTTGACCGCCCCAATCACCCATACAGAGATCTGCGCGTTGCCGCCGGCGTTCGGCGTCACGCTGGCCCCACCGCCCAACTCATTGGCCGATACGGGTTGCGCAACGTTCAACGCAAGGGTCCAGAGGATGAGACCTAGCCGGCGGGCGGACACAGACTTCCCGGTCCCAATTCTTCAATTTGCTGTTGTTCGCCAATTCGCCAGCCAGCCGATTCGTGGTAAAGCCGATACTCGTTTCTTATGCTCACTATTTGGTCGTTGACGACCGTCGAAAGCCCGTCCGGTCCGATAGGCCCCAGAACTGTGCCGGCATCGTAAGCGCAAAACGTTGCTGTTGCTTCGGTGGCCGACACCATGGTGACCGACTCCGCGAGAAGATATGAGCCTCTCG
>JANMQX010000416.1:0-8087 GCA_031370745.1 Ilumatobacteraceae bacterium | reverse complement strand
GGGTCGGCCGAGCTGGTTGCTGCCAGCGTCACCGCCTTCGTCCACGGCGACCTGCCCATCGACGACATCACCACGGGCGTCACGTTGCCCTAGCGGGGTGCCTGCTAGGCGGCGCCGGCATCGCTCGCTGCGTTCTGAAGGTGGTGTCGATGCTGCGCTAGACGGCGGGGAGGACGAGCGTTGTACCCTCCGACCTGTGGTGATCAGCTCTGGCATCGATGTCTGACCCGACGGGTTCGGCTGGCGACGACGTCACGACGGTGGCCATCGTCGGAGCGGGCCCGGCCGGCCTGGTCGCTGCTCATCTGTTGCGCCGCGCCGGTATCGATTTCGTGTTGCTCGAACGCCATGCCCGGTCACAGATGGAAATGCTCGCCAAGGCTGGCCAGTTGGAGTACCGAACCGTCGAGCTGCTGAAAGCGGTCGGCCTTGCGCCGAACATCGTGCAGTTCGACCAGACAAATTATTGCTGCGAGTTCCGCACGCCCGAAGAAAGCGTTCTCTTTGACTACGGAACCTTGACCGGCGATCGGCCGCACTACGTGTACCCGCAACACGAGCTCGTGGCCCGACTCTGCGACGCGCTGGTCGCTGTCGATGGCGACATCCGCTTCGGCACGGAGGTCACCGGGCTGAGGCCCGACGAGGAGGGAATCACACTGTCGATTCGCGATGGCTCTGGCGTGGCCGGGTCTATTCAGTGCCAGGCTGTCGCCGGGTGCGACGGCGCCCGGGGCGTGATCGCTGGCTCGCTTCGCAACTGCAAGGTCGTCGAGCAATCGTTGCCGGTGAGATGGCTCGCCGTTCTCGGCACCACACCTCCGTTGGAACCACACACGATCTATGCCGCTCACCCGCGTGGCTTTGCCGGGCAGATGCGGCGACTTCCGACTCTCACGCGTTTCTATCTCGAGGTACCCGCGTCCGACACGATCGCCGACTGGCCGGAAACCCGCGTGCGCGACGAACTGACAACACGACTGATGGTGCGGGGCCGGCTCGACGACGTGCAGTTCATCGAGCCATCGCTGGTGGATCTACGCATGCGCATGACGACGCCGATGCAGGATGGAAACGTGTTCATTGCCGGTGATGCCGCGCATGTCATCACACCGGCCGGCGGCAAGGGCATGAACTTGGCCATCCAAGATGCGGTCGAGCTGGCCGAGGGTCTCGTCGAGCGCTTCGGCGAGAACCGCGACGGGGGTCGCCTGTCGCGCTACTCCGACACGCGGCTTCCGCAGATATGGCGCACGCAGGCGTTCTCGCGGTGGATGTTGCGTTTGATCCTCGCCGGCTCGGATGGGTCGGTCGATCGGAACGACAGCGACACGTTCGGTGCCGGCCTGCGTCAAGGCTGGATATCGGCCCTCCAACACGACCCGACATTGGCCCGCTGGTTCGCCTACGCCTACGCCGGCGTCGACCCGGACTAGCAACGTGATCCTGCGATATCTGTATGTCGGGTCGGCGGACATCGATCGAGACATCGCCACATGGTCGGCGATGCCTGGGGCATCCGTGCGTTGGAGGTTCCAGCACTTCGGTGCCGATGTCGCGGCGATCGATCTCGGAGTGGCGCCGGTCATCCTCCTGGCCGATCACCGACCGTCAGGATCGGTGCTGCCCATCTACGCCGTTGACATTCTCGACTCGGTGGTCAACGCGATGGAAGCGGATGGTTGGACTGTCCACGAGCGATCGTTCGGCACTCCGGAAGGCCTTGCTGCGCTGCTCGGCGCGCCCGGCGGCGCCGAGATCGCGTTGTTGCAAGTGGACCGCCCAGACGCGATGGAAAATGCTTACGCCGACCAACACAACACCCACGCGGTGCGAACCGACGCGACCGAGATCGCTCGGCCTACGGCGATCGGTAAAACGCTGGCTTGAGCAGTCGACTACGACTGGTGTGTGTCGATCTCCGCCAGAACCTGACCGATGATCTTGGTGGCCTTGTGATGAGGAAGTTCGGCGCCCCCCTCAGCCTCGGCGACCTCGCCGGCGAACGCCTGGATCGACGGCGTTCCGCCGATCAGCACATGACGCAAAGCGTCGGCGCTGGCAGCAGGATCCTCGAGTGACTCCACGGCTTCGGCCACGTGATCAGGGTCTTGGGCGACCTCGTGCACGACGTGCATTGCCTGTTCGCGGCCCGATGCGGTGGAAACGACTTCGTGATCCGGGTTCTGCTGTGCGTCCCACTGGGCCAGCGCCTCGCTGTAGCCACCCTCGCCCGGGTGCAACACCATGGTCGTCGCAAGCTGCTCAACCGGGGTGTCAGTGTCCTCGTCGTCATTCGCGTGGCGGTTGGGTGCGACGGGAACGGTCAACGATCCATCGTCGTGTCGGATGATTTCCATGCGCTACATGTACCCAGTTGCCGCCCGACCTATGCATTCCGGTGGGCCGCGGGGCCAGGCGGGGTTACGGCCAGGGCCGTGAGCCGTGCTCGCTGGTCGTTGTCGAGCGACTCGAACACTTCCAGCGACGCGACGTTTTCGCGCACCTGTTCGGGGGAGGTGGCCCCGAACAGCACGCTGGACAGCCGGGGATGCGACAGCGCGAATGCGAAGGCAAGACTGGCGGGAGACACGTTCCATTCCCGCGCCAATTCGACGATGGCGGTCGCACGCTGCTTGCCGGCCACGGCGGCGGCGGATTGATCGGTGGCCGCACGCCCCGACTCGCCCTGCAGGTACTTGCCCGTCAGCGTTCCCCCGGCGAGCACGTATGACGCAACGAGGCCGATGTCCGCGTCGGCCAGCACGGCCTCCATCTTCGGGTCCTGCACCCAGTCGGGGTGCACCAGGCTGTAGGGCAGTTGTGCGGCAGCCGGTAGCGGCACCCCGAGGCTGCGCGCAACCTGCACGGCCTCGGTCAGCTGATCCGCCGGCCAGTTGCCAACTCCCCAGGATCGGGCCCGTCCCGACGACACCAATGCCGCGACCTGGGCGACCAGCTGGGCGATGGTGAGACCTTTGGGAGGTTGCATGGTGTAAATGAGGTCGATGTGGTCGAGACCCATTCGCCCGAGCGACCCGTTCAACTCTGCCGCAGCATCCTGCTCCGGCCAGAACTCCCACCACAGCTTGTTGGACACCACAACGTCGTCGCGCACCCACTCCGCCTCGCGGAACAGCTCGCCGAAGAGGATCTCGCTGTACCCGGATGGGATCGGGGCATTACCCGTCTCGTCGTTGTAGCGAGCGTCGTCGAGGAAGGTGATGCCTGCTTCCCGGGCCTCGCGCATGACCGCAAGTGCTTGGTCGTGAGGGATCCGCTCGAATGTACGCCACGAGCCGAGGGCGAACAGCGACACCTCGAGGCCGGATGAACCAAGCGGACGATGCTCAAGAGCGGGCATGATGGTGCTGGAGCTACGTCGTGTAGTCGGCGTTGATCCGAACATAGCCGCCGGTCAGATCGCAGCCCCATACGGTGGATGAGGAGTTGCCCGCAGCGAGAACGACCGAGATTCGGACCTCTTCACCGCGCATGTACGCGGCGAGGGCGTGGAGACCTGTTTCGTCGACCGGATTTGGATAGACCTCTTGGTCCCCGAAGCGAATGACGACCTTCGACTGATCGACCTCGTCGGCCGTCGTCGACTTGCCGATCGCCATTGCGACCCGGCCCCAATTCGGGTCAGCCCCGTGCACCGCGGTCTTCACGAGTGGCGAGTTGACGATTGCCTTGGCAACCCGCTTGGCTTGCTCGGGTGTAGCTGCCTGGTCGACCGCAACCTCGATCAGCTTCTCGGCTCCCTCGCCGTCGCGCGCGATCTGCTTCGTCAGTGACGATGCGACATCGTACAAGCCCAGCTCGAACGCTTCGAGGTCGACGGCGCCCGCCGCTCCACTGGCCATCACAATGGCCGTATCGCTGGTCGAAGTATCGGTGTCGATCGAGACGCAGTTGAACGTGCGGTCGATGACTCGCTTGAAGATCGGGTCGAGGTCGTCGGGGGCGACGGCGGCATCGGTCAGCAAGATGGTGATCATGGTCGCCATGTTCGGTTCGATCATCCCGACGCCTTTGGCGACTCCGACGATGCGGGCCGCGCCGACCAACGTTTCGGCAATCTTGGGAACCCTGTCGGTGGTCATGATCCCGCGGGCGACAGGGTCGATGTCGCCGCATGGCAGCGGCGAGGGAATGGCCGCAAGTCCGGCCCGTATCCGATCCATCGGGTACTGACGTCCGATCACACCGGTCGAGGCGATCAACACGTCGTTCGCTGCGCAGCCAAGTGCGGTGGCAACGCCGCCCACAACCTCGCGAGCATTGGCCAGTCCGGCAATCCCGGTGGCGACATTCGCATTCTTCGAGATCACGACGACCGCTCGCGCTGCGGGTGACGCGAGGTGCTCGCGACTGACGATCACGCTTGGTCCGGCGAAGCTGCTCGTCGTGAACACCCCGACCGTCGTACAAACAGCATCGCCGGCGACGACGACGAAATCGTCGGACGTGTCCTTGACGCCGATGTTCGCGACGTAGGCGCGAAACCCGCCGGGCAGCGCTGTCACTCGGGGCACGCAGTCAGGTTGGATCGCACAGTCTCGAAGATGTTGCCGAGCTCGTGGATCTGATCTCGGGTGAGCCCTTTGAAGAATCGTTTGCGAACACTGGCCACGTGATCTGGCGCGGCCTCGGCAAGTTTCGCCCGACCTGCAGCGGTCAGGGCGGCGAACATCACCCGCCGATCGGCGGGGCTGGCAACCCGGTCGACCAATCCGCTCGACACGAGCCCGTCGAGACGGCGCGTGAGGCCACTGGGCGAGAGCTGCAGGACGGAAGCCAGATCACACATTCGCAATCGGTGGTCGTCGGCCTCGGACAGCCTCACGAGCACCTCGTAATCGCCCATCGTCAGGCCGTACTGAACCAGATCGTTCTCCAGCGCGGGCGTCATGGTGTTGACCGCCTCGATGAAATTTCGCCAGGCGCGCATCTCGTTCGGCGACAGCCAGGTAGTTGCCATGCATCCCAGTGTACCCGACTCTGCCATAAGGTTGCGTCCGCAAGCAATTGATCCTATAATCGTTGTGAGCGCAACCAAGTGTGCTTCCATCCCGTCCCGAAGGAGTCGTTTCAATGTCTTCAATCTCAGATCTCACGGCCGGCGTCTGGAACGTCGACCCGGTCCACTCGTCAATCGAGTTCGTTGCCCGCCACCTCATGATCAGCAAGGTCCGCGGCACGTTCCAACAGTTCACCGGCACGCTGACCATCGCGGAAGATCCGATGCAGTCGAAGGTCGAGGCAACCGCGGAAGTCGGTTCGATCGCAACCGGCGACGACTCGCGTGACGGCCACCTCAAGTCGCCCGACTTCTTCGACGTCGAGAAGTACCCGAACATGACATTGGTGAGCACCGGCATCGATTCCAAGGGCAGCGACTACGTGTTGCACACGGATCTGACGATCAGGGGCATCACCAAGCCAGTCGACTTCGAACTCGAGTTCGACGGTGTCAGCAAGGATCCATGGGGTGGTACCCGCGCCGGCTTCGCAGCCGAAGCAGAGGTCAACCGCAAGGACTGGGGTTTGGAGTGGAACGTCGCCCTCGAGACCGGTGGAGTGATGCTGGGCGAGAAGGTCAAGATCCAGTTGGACATCCAAGCCGTACAGGCCTGATTGCGACGATCGCAGAAAGCAGAGATCATGATCAGACGACTCAACCACGCGGTGTTGTGGGTGCGCGATGCGCAACGCAGCGCCGAGTTCTACACCACTGTTCTCGGCTTCCAGGCCGTGGCCACCATGGGCAGTCAGGCAGTCTTCTTGCGCGCCGATGGTTCGACGAACGATCATGATCTCGGCGTGTTCAGTGTCGGCAACCGACAGCTCCCTCCGGCCCAATCACCCGGGCTCTACCACCTGGCATGGCAGGTCAACACCATCGAGGACCTTGCGGCGCTGCGCACCAAGTTGGTCGCCGCTGGTTCGCTGGTCGGTGAAAGCGACCATGGTGTCAGCAAGAGTCTGTACGCGGCCGATCCCGACGGCATCGAGTTCGAGGTGATGTGGGCAGTTCCGAAAGACCATTGGCCCAGCGGACCATCGACCGAACCCCTTGATCTCGATGCCGAGCTCGCTCGCTGGTCGGCGATCGATACCGCCGACCAGTAAGCGCGGTTACGAGCGATGCAAGACGTCGCGTAATGCGACGTCCAACGTGGCGTGATGGAACTCGTAACCGCTGCGTTGCAACGCGGTCGGCAAGACGCGCTGACCGGCGAGCAACAGGGAGTCGACAAGCTCGCCTCCGAGCAGCAGCTTCGGACCAAAGGTGGGCACCGGCACGACAGCAGGGCGATGCAGCACCCCGCCGAGCGTCGATGCGAATTCGCTGTTCGTCACCGGATTTGGCGCAGTGAGGTTCACCGCTCCGCAGACCTCGGTCGATAAAAGGTGAAGGATCGCGCCGACCTCGTCGTCGATCGATATCCAGCTCTGCCATTGGTGGCCGTTGCCGAACCTTCCACCAAGGCCGAGCCTGAACAGCGGAAGCTGCTTCTTCAGCGCCCCCCCTTCTGCTGACAGAACGATGCCGGTTCGTAGATGGACCGTGCGAATGCCGGCCTTCTCTGCAGCAACGGTCGCCGCTTCCCACTGCCGGCAGATATCGCTCAGGAAGTCTGCGCCCGGAGCAGAGAGCTCATCGAGTCGCTCGTCGCCACGATCGCCGTACCAACCGACTGCCGACCCTGACAGAAACACGTCCGGCTTGCGATCGAGACCGGCCATCGTTCTGGCGAGCAACTCGGTCGCCAGCACTCGACTCGACAGGAGCTCGGCCTTGTACTGCTCGGTCCATCGTTTCTCACCGATGCCGGCACCCGACAAATTGATGACCGCGTCGCAGCTGTCAAAGGCGGCAGGATCGAGCGTGCCGGCACGTGGATCCCATGTCAGCTCGCCAGCGTTTGCCGGTCGCCGCACGAGGCGCACGACCGTGTGACCAGAGGCTGAGAGACGATTGCTGAGGGCCGAACCGATCAGTCCACTGCCTCCCGAGATGAGGATGCGCATGCGCACAGGGTATGTCGCCCGCAGGCGTCTGAATTCACCTGCACTTGCCGGCCGAAATTCGGGACCGATACCGCTAGTGCATCACAGGTGCGACGAAAGGCATCTCGAGTGGACAACAACAACGACGGCACCCGTTCGAACCGCCCCGACCAATGGGTCCGCCGCAATTCGACCCGCAGGCGTTCTTCCCGCCAGACGGCGAGCCGATGGCAACCCTCGTGCCTGCCGGTCATGAGGGATAGCGCAGTACAGGCAAGATGGTCGGTGGGTTGATCGCCGTCGTCGCATTGGTCGGCGCCGGAGGGTTCGGCATCAGCAAGATCGTTGCGGGCAACTCAGGACTACATGGATCGCGTCTTCAGCTGCGCCCGTTGACGAGCCGCGACTATCCGGCAACTGCTGCGGTCAGGGCGGCGTCCAACGCCGATTCCTCGACTGCGCCCAAGGAAACATGCACGGTACCGTCAGGGTCGATGATTGCCATCGCCGGCTGATACGGCACGCCGAAGCGAGCGAAGACGTCGCCCGGATTGTCGCTGATCTGCGGAAAGCTCAGGCTGTATTTGTCGACGAAGGCTTGGAACGAGGAGTCGTCGCCGTACCAGGCGACGCCGATGAATTGGACCTTGCCGGCCCACCGAAGACTTGCCGCTTCGACCGAAGGGGCTTCACGGTTGCACTTCGTTCAAGTGGGCGCCCAGAACCACAGCAGCACTGGCTTGCCTGCGTACTGTCCGAGATCGATAGTGCCGCCTCCGACACGCGGCGCGGAGAATGCCAGCGAGTCAGGAACTGTGGGTGTGACCGGCGCGGCGAGTGACGTTGGCGACGACGTCGGGAGGGGCGCCGAGGTCGGCGGCGAGGTCGGCGGCGACGTTGGGAGGGGCGACGAGGTCGGCGGCGATGATGGCGACAACGTCGGGAGGGGCGACGTTGCGAGGGGCGCTGCCGCAGGAACGTCGGATGCCACCGTGGGGCTGCCGCACGCCGAAAGAGCTGCAACGCTGAACATGCACAGCAGAAGTCGTTGCACGGGCGAACGCTATCTG
>JANMQX010000413.1:0-4124 GCA_031370745.1 Ilumatobacteraceae bacterium | reverse complement strand
GGACCGCCGACTAGGTGGCCGACGCACTGTCGCCACCGGCACTGTCGTTGTGGGCACGCTGGTGGTGCTGGCGGGAGTGATCGCGCTGTTCGTCTTGCCGGTCAAGACGCAACTCGTCAACATCATCACCGATCTTCCCGGCACCGTGCACGATGCTGCCAACGGCAAGGGCCCGGTCGGCAACATCGTCCACAAGTTGCACGTCGAGAGCTACGTCAAGAACAACGAGGCCAATCTCGCCCGAGCCGCAAAGCGGCTCAGCGACTCGGGGTTCCAAGCAGCCCAAACGGCGGTCAGCGCGGTCATCGCCTTCATCACGATGACGCTGCTCACCTTTTTGTTCCTCAGCCAGTCGGCCGCAATCGGGCGGGCGGCGCTCAATGTCATTCCATATCGAAGACGGGCTTCGGCCCAACGCATCGCCAACGATGCTGCCGGCGCAGTCAGCGGATACGTGATCGGCAATCTGATCATCAGTCTGATCGCCGGCATCGCGGCGTTCGCCTGTCTCGTTGCCCTTGGCGTCCCCAGTCCTGTCGTGCTGGCGTTGTGGGTGGCCGTGGCCGACCTCGTCCCGCTTGTTGGCGCGACGCTCGGCGCGGCCGTCTGCGTGATCGCCGCGTACCTCCACAACCCGACAGCCGGCATCGTCTCGATCATTTTCTTCGTTGTCTACCAGCAGATCGAAAACGGTGTGCTCTACCCATGGATCATGGCCCGCAAGGTCAACGTCAATCCACTGGGAATATTGCTCAGCGTGTTGCTTGCCGTGGAGGTGTTCGGATTACTCGGCGCGCTGCTTGCTGTGCCGGTTTCCGGTGCCCTCCAGGTCGTGATCTCGGCGGTGCGCCAGGAACGCCAACGTGAACAGTTGGTGCTGCCCGACAACTTCGTCGAAGATGTCGACGTGGGGTCATCGCGCGAGAGCACCGTCTCCTAGTCCCGAACAGGGCGCATCTCGCCGGGTCGCGCACTCGTTACGTTCCCAACCAGGCAGTCCGTCGCACGGTCTTGCTCAAGCGCCCGTCGCTCCGTCGACACGTTCACGAACCATGTCGGCATGGCCGTTGTGCCGGGCGTACTCGCCGATCATGTGCAAGTACACCAGACGCAATGCGTACGTCTCGCCATCATGCGTGAACGTGTCGTCGAGCGAAGCGTTCACCACAGCAGCATCGGCGAGGCGCTGCTCATCGACGAGCTGCTCGTACTCGGCTCTGGCGCACGCTGGATCGAGCTCGTCGAAGTCGACATCCTTGCCCGCATACAGCGGAGCCAGTTGTTGCCTGGCAACGCGCTGGCGGAACCACGTGCGCTCCACCTTGGCCAGATGCCGGATCAGACCGAGCAGCGAGATGGTCGACGGCGGGGCGCAGCGGCGGGCCAGCTCTTCGCCAGTCAGTCCAGCGCACTTCTTCAGGAACGTGGTGCGGTGAAAGTTGAGGTAACCGTCAAGCATCTCCCGCTCCCCTGCGACCAGAGATCCACCCCCACGGGTCACATCGGGTGCTTTCCAGATCATCCTGCACATCATGGCCCGCCGGCGTATGACAACCATCACACAACAAGAGAGGCCGGATGACTTGACCGGTATAGAATGCCGGGTACTATACCGATACAGCTACTAACAGGAGTGAGATATGGAATCGTTCACAACCATCACCAACCAATACGTGCGGTCCTCGGCCAGCCACCTCGCAAACAGCGCACTGCCGAACGCGCCCGTGCTGCCCTACACCGAACCTCGCCACCGAGTCCGCCGGCTGTTCGTAGCAATCCGGCATCCAGTTTCCCGGCCTGTGATCGCTCTGCGCCCTGCTCGTTACGGCCATGAATGCTGATCGCAGCCGAAACGTCACCAGATAGCAGTTCGCTCACTGATTCGGACCAGAATCATCGGATGGCGAGAGTGACGTTGCAGACGATCGCTGATCGGGTCGGGGTCAGCCGTATGACGGTGTCGAATGCGTTCTCCCGACCCGACCAGTTGTCGTCGGACCTGCGCGGGCGAATTCTCTCCGCCGCTGAGGACCTCGGGTACGCCGGACCAGATCCGTCGGCGCGGGCCCTCGCCCGCGGCACCACCGGCGCGGTCGGTGTGCTGTTGACCGATTCATTGGGTTACGCATTCAGCGACGAGGTCGCCACAACCTTCCTCGGTGCCATCGCCGAGGAACTGAGCCCGACAGGACTGGCACTGACGCTTCTTTCCGCCTCCGATCAGGCCGACATCATCCCGGCCCGTGATGTGCCGATGGACGGCGCTCTCGTGTACTCGTGCAACACGGAGTCGATCGCCGTCGATTGGCTGAGGCGACGGAAGTTGCCACTCGTCTACGTCGATCAGGTGCCGGCCGCCGGAATACCCAGCATCAACATCGACGACAGATCGGGTGCACGGGCGGCCGCCCAGCACCACGTCGATCTCGGTCACCGTCGGATTGGCATCATCACCGCCAACATCTTCGGAGTCAGGGGATTCGTGACCGACCCTGTCGCGGAGGCAGGCAGCCATGTCAGCAGGCAGCGCATGCTCGGGTGGCTCGACGCCCTGCACGATGCCGGAATCGAGCCCACGGTCGTTCAGGAGTGGCACCCGAATGAGGCCGGTGGCAACGAGGCCGCACAGATGCTGCTGGAGATCGACGATCGGCCAACCGCAGTCCTGTGCTTCAGCGACGTCATCGCCTATGGCGCGGTGCAAGCAGCGCAGGCGCTCGATCTCCGTGTTCCCGATGATCTGTCGGTCGTCGGGTTCGACGACAACCCACTCGCCAAACGGATGCGACCGGCGTTGACCACAGTGCGCCAAGACGTCGCAGCTAAAGGTCACGCCTCCGCCGCCGCGCTGACGGCCGCGATCACACGGGCTCGGACCGGCGCCACCACGCGAGTCCGCCACGTGTTGCTTCCCACCGAACTGATCATCCGCGACAGCACGGCCAAGCTCACTGACCGGCGCTGACCACGAGGCGCAGCCCGTCGATCCGTTGCTCGGTCCGCAGCGGGCCGCGAATGTCGCGTCACCCCAGCACGCAACCGAGCGCTGACTGCAGGATCCGGGCGAATTTCGTCGCTGTCTAAGCTTGTCGGATGTCCCTGCCAAAGATCGCCACCCATGACGAGTGGCGCGTGGCGCGCGTCGCTCTGCTCGCCGAGGAAAAAGCCATGACAAAAGCACGCGACGCGCTCAGCACGAAGCGACGGATGCTCCCCATGGTTCGAGTCGACAAGGACTACAACTTCCAGGGTCCGAATGGCCGGGCCAGCTTGCTCGACCTGTTCGAAGGCCGCAGTCAGCTCATCATCCAACACTTCATGTTCGATCCGAGTTGGGAAGACGGTTGCGCGAGCTGCACAGCCGGATCCGACGAACTATCTGATGGTCTGCTTCGTCACCTGCACGCCAGGGACACCACGTTCGCCGTCGTCTCGCGTGCTCCGCTCGACAAGCTCGAGCGCTACAAGCACGAGCGCGGCTGGACCTTTCCGTGGTACTCGTCGTTCGGCAGCGACTTCAACTACGACTATCACGTCAGCCTCGATGCATCAGTTGCGCCGGTCGAGTTCAACTTCCGCGGGCCAGAAGAGCTCAAGGAACACGGCCTCGGTTGGACGCTCGAAGAGCCAACCGAGCAACCTGGGTACAGCACGTTCCTCGCGGTCGACGGCGAGGTGTTTCACACCTACTCGGTCTACGCCCGGGGCACGGAGTGGCTCGGTGGGTCGTACGCGTTCCTCGACCTCACCGCGCTCGGCCGCCAGGAGGACTGGGAGGAACCCAAGGGACGCAGCGACAACGTGCGCGGCGCGGTGCCCGACTTCTCATCCTGAGACGGCGTCAACCAAACCGTCGATCATCCGACGGTCCGAATCAGTTCTCCGGGTCGAGTTTCGGGCCCGTCCAATGCTCGGCGAGCAACTCGATGCTGCGCAGGCGCGCCGAGAGGTCGTACGCAACCGACGTGACCATCAGCTCGTTCGCCCGTGTGCGAGTCACGAGCTCTTCGAGCTCTCTGACAACTGTGGAGATCTCTCCGACGATCCGGCTGCTCGGCAGACTGTTGGCCTCCTCGAGATCGGGATGCACCGCGGCATCTTGTGGCGACGGCAACCTGATGAAG
>JANMQX010000392.1:0-3292 GCA_031370745.1 Ilumatobacteraceae bacterium | reverse complement strand
CGCTTGACCGGCAACGGCGACCTGTCGGGTGAATCCGGTGCGACCCGAAGTGCCACCTCGGCGGTCGTAGATCGTGGTCGTGCGCGGGTCGGCGTGGCGGGCGGCGAGTTGCACGTCGCGCAGCGGCACACAGGCATCGAGCGCGGCCATGATGAACGCGCCTCGGAGCATGTGGGGGTGGACGTGTCCGAGACCAGCCCGCTTACCGACCGCCTTCACCCATCAATGCGCCGTCCGCCGATCGAGCCGCTGGCCATCGTGACGCAGCAGGATTGGGCCCTCGCGTCGTTCGCCGATCGCGAGATCCACGGTGCGGGCGGTGCGAGGCACGAGCGGGATGACGCCGGGCTTGCTGCCTTTGCCGACGATCCGCAACGTGCGGTGCCCACGATCGAAGCCAAGATCGCCGATATCGGTGTCGCAGGCCACGCTCACCCGCAGGCCGTTCAACCCGAGCAGCACAGCCAGCGCGGCCCGCTGGTGCCCGAAGTGTTCCGCTGTGAACAGGAAGCTGCCGAGCTCTGTGCGGTCCATGCCGTGTCCTTGACTGGGGTGCACCTTTGGCCGCCGGACGTACTGGGCGGGGTTCGATGCGATCCTGCCGTCGATGTGCGCGAACCGGTACAGCCCGCACACCGTTGCCAGCCGCCGATCGATCGTCGATGCTGCGAGCCCGCGCTGTTCCATGTGATGACGGAACAGCTCGATGTGTGGACGCGTCGCGGCGAGCACGTCGAATCCGACCGCTTGCGTCCAGGCGAAGAAGCAGCGGAGATCCTGCCGATACGCGTCCAACGTGCGGCCGCTGTAACGGGCGAGGAACGCCACCGCCGCCAACTCCGCCTCGTCGACGTCGCGTACGACGAGAGCCTGATCAACTCCAACCTGATTCGATGACATGAGAACCCCTGAAAGTCGTGTGGATCTTCACGGGACACCGACTGTCAACCGGCGTTCGGGGGCAGTACAGATCAGATGATCGGAGCGCCGGTATCGGCTCGCGAAGTGCGCACATTTCGGGCATTCGTTGCGATCGGATGACCTGCGCGACCGCGTGATCGCGCTCACCGAACCTCCCCAGGTGCGCCGATCAGCTCTGGGGAGGTTCACCTGAGCGTGCTCAGGCGCGCCGAAGGCAAGCGGTCGCTGATTGCTGACGGAAAAACCCGCGTCGCGGCTACTGTTCGCTCGCGTCGGCGTTTGGTTGGCGTTGGAGAGGATGACGAGATGCGGATCTTGTTCACGACGCATCCGGCCTACGGTCATTTTCACCCGATGTTGTCGCTCGCCACGGCCCTCCGCAACGCTGGGCATGATGTTCGCTTTGCATCGGGTGACCGGTTTGGAGAAACCATTCGCGCCACTGGCTTCGACAGCTACCCGGTTGGCCTCGACTGGCTCGAATCCGACAAGTCCGGGATGCCTGACGAACTGAGGCCGGCACCGGGTTGCACGATCGAGGACTACTTCACCCAGCAGTTCGTCACTGCGACCGCTGCGTCGGTCGCGCTCGACATCATTGCGCTTGCAGAAACGTGGAAACCACACGTCATCGTCCGCGAACGCACAGAGTTCGGTGGTGCGATCGCAGCAGATTCTCTGGGTGTCCCCGTCGCAGCCGTGCAGGTCGGTTCATCGAATCTGTTCACATCCGCTCTACTCCGCAGTATCGAACCGGCGTACAACATCGCCCGGACACAGGTGCATCTGCCAGCCGACGTCGGCCTCGGTGCGCTCGAATCGCACGTGGTCCTTTCTGCTGCACCACCACAACTCCATGATCCCGAGGTCCCTTCTCCTCACAATCTCGTGGCTCTCTGTCCCACTGCGCTGGACCGGGCAGCGGACGCTCGGCTCCCTGACTGGACAGCCGAACTGGGACTACACCGCCCCCTTGTGTACGCCACACTCGGCACCGTCTTCAACAACCCCGCATACGAACTCCCCTTCTTCCCAGCCGTGCTGGCCGGGTTGCAGGACGAGTCGATGGACCTCGTCATCACGGTCGGGCCGAATGGAGATCCAACCTCTCTCGAGCCGCACCCGACCAACGTTCGCGTCGAGCGATACCTTCCCCAGTCCCTGCTGTTCCCACGCTGCTCGATCGTCATCTGCCACGCCGGAACTGGAACACTGCTCGCCGCGATCGAGCACGCGGTTCCGATCATCGCAGTGCCCTTCGGAGCAGACCAGCACATCAACGCGCGCAGCATCGAGCGACTCGGAATCGGTGCGATCATCGACCAAGACGACCTCACACCGGAACGAATCCGCAACGTCGTGCATTCCCTGCTCCGCGATCCCACCGCCAAGAACAACATCGCCCGACTCCGCGACTCGACGCACCGACTCCCAACCATCGACCATGCCGTGCACATCGTCGAACACCTCGCTGAATCGAGTCCGACGCCAACATGAACATCAACAAACTGATGCGCCCCCAGGGCGCGTGGGGGGCACCACCCGATCTGGTCGCCCGGATCTGATGCCGATACGCGCGTGTCTGAGCAATGCGCCCAATCCGCACGGAATGACCTCCCACTCTGGCGCTGAGCGCGCGTCACATATGTGCCGGTAGGAGACACAGAACGCGCGGCACAGAACGACCACCGACTCGACCCATGCCGGGCGCCGGTCGAGCAGTGGTCGTCAACGGGAATGGTCGGTGACGGAGGTGGCGACGATCGATCGCAGTGGGCGACGTTTACAGGAAGTAGCCGGCGACATCGATGATGAAGTTGGTCGACCCGCCGCCGCCGGCGAAAACTCGGACCTGGCGGGAGCTGTCGACTGCAACGATGAGTCCGTTGGCTAGGTTCTGGCCGGTGGCGGACCAGTTGATCGACGATGCCGTGACGGTCGACGCTGTGCCCGGGGCGACGGTGAGGAACCCGGAGCCGACGGTGTCGGTGACCGTGAGGTTGAACGCGATCGCCGTTGCACCGGCCGGGGTCGCGTTGGGTAGATTGACTACGCCGGACGTCAGGTCGTGTCCGTCGGCGACTGAGACGAGTTTGGTTTCGTTCGTGGCGATCTTGACACCGCCCGGGAAGCGACTGTCGAAGACTCGTACGGGGTTGATGGCGTGGAATGCGCCGGCAGCGGTGGGGCCTGTCAGTTTGCGCCACTTGCCGGGACTGCCAGCGACGACGCACACCCAGACGTCGGCGGTGCTGTCGATATCGATTTCGCCCACTTTGTGGGCATCGACGCGTGTGAGCGGCGGGGTGTTGGTGGTGCCGCTGAGATAGATCGCCGCTCGGCTGCCGGCCAGCTGAGCACCAATGCCGCC
>JANMQX010000386.1:0-4931 GCA_031370745.1 Ilumatobacteraceae bacterium | reverse complement strand
GGCTTGACGAAGGTCTCGAGCCTGTAAATACGAGCCGCCAACGCGGCGCCGCAATGGTCCACATGCGACCATTGCGGCGTTGACCGTGGGCGTAACCGGCCCAGTGCCGGTCTTTTGAACACGATCAACCGTGACGGGACCCGCGCCTCGCTCGCCCCTCGACCGCTGTTTCGGCTCTCAGTTCGTACCCTCTGAGCAGGCATGACGCCTTGAGGGCAGCGAGCCTGCAAAGCCCTGTACATGGGTTCGATTCCCATCGTCGCCTCCAACGAGTTCCCAACACACCTGATAGTGAGTACTCGCCTTCACCGTCCGTGTGATCGCCCACATCCGACACTTGCCGAATGGATGAATGGTCGGTCACAGGTGTTTGGCCTCCGAGTTGGCGGGGTAAACGATCGGCCTGTCAATCCCGACGTCATCACTAAGGAGGCTGTAGTGAACGATCCAATGACGATCCTCAAGGCCGACCATCGCGAGGTCAAGAAGTTGCTGACAGCACTTGGCGACTCCGAAGAAGGTCCCGAGCGCGAGAAGATGGCCGCCGAGGTCGAAGCAGCTCTCACCTTGCACATGCAGATCGAAGAAGAGATCCTGTATCCCGCCGTGGCCGAATATGTCGGCGACGAAGACGAAGAGGAGGCCGAGATCGAGCATGGCCTCGCACGCGAGGGCTTGTCGAAGATGATGAGCATGGTTGCCGTGCCAGGTTTCGGCGCTGCTGCGCAGATGCTGCTGGGCGGCATCGAGCATCATGTCGAAGAAGAGGAGACCGAGATCCTGCCGGCGCTGAAAGAGGCAATTCCCCGCCAAGACTGGCTGGCACTCGGCGACGCGATCGCCACTGCCAAGACCCTTGCCGGGCAGCCCGTAGCTCAACCAAAACAGCGGCGGTCCCAGAAGCGCAAGACGAATTCGAAGCGCTGAACCGGCCCATCCAAAGCTGAGCCCCGGCGCAGAACGCATGAGCCCGTCCGGGTCTTTGGGGTGTCGCCCGATGGTAGCTCCGGCGAGACGGAATAGGGCATCGTCGCACTGATCGTGAGCACTCCGACGGACCCCACGGCGACTTCGTGGTCTGGTTCCGTTCTATGCGCGGTACGGTCGCCACGGCGTCGCACTGACAGTCAGCGCGGTCCGCCGCCCAAGGGGTGCACGCCCGGATCCTCCACCACGAGGCAGCCGTCGATCAGCGGGTGCACCTCCCACTTGTACTGCGGGTCGCGTTGACGCTGCAACGTCGCCGGGTCGGCCGCGTCGTCGAACCCGTCGTCGAGCTTGGTCTTGATCGTTGGGATGTCGGCCGGCCATGCGCCGTCCCACCTTCCAACGAGCGCGCACTTCTTGATCGGGTGCAGTTCGTTCCAACCTTCGTGGAACGAATCGAACACCCAGGTGCCGCGTACGTACAGCAGATCCGCCCCCAACCGCAGCGGGCCGGCATCGTTCAGGTGAAACACGGACGGTGTTCCCTTCGTCTCGGTGGGATCGGCATAGTCGCTCGTGCCGATCGAATGGCTGATCAGCCAGGCGAGGAACGCCAGGAGCGCCAGGATCGCAGCCACGACGACTCCCCATGGCGGCGGGATCAATACGCAGGCGAACAGCGCGGCGAGAGCCAACGCCAGTGCGATGGTGGCGCCTATGTACCAGTCGTACATGCCCGCTCCCTCGAACTCGGCATGCAGCACTGCGCTTTCCCGGCCCGTGCTTTCCGGAAGTTCGTGCGCCGTTTCGCCACGGAAGAACGGGGAGAGGGCGGGTACGTGCTGATCCTTGATCAGTCGCCCGTAGGGCGCGCTGATCTGGGCGTCGGCCTGGGTGACTCCCGGAAGGTTCGGGTAGAGCAACAGGTTGATGCTGTAGTCGGTGTCGAGGTTGCCGAGGAAGCCCTCGTTCTTACCGCGTGACGGCTCCACCGCGACGAGCATGCCCACCGCCGACTCGTCGCCACCCAGACACACCAGCCGCACGTGCAACCACCAGTCGGCCGCGGCAACGGTCTCGGCCGCAGCGAACACCAGGAAGTAGAACGGGGCGCACCACCCGGCGAGCACGATGGCCGCGACCGCGCCGGCCACCAGGAAGGTGGTGGTGACGGTGAGGTACAGCCACAACGGCACCCAGGTGGAGGATGGCCCGCATTTCGTGTACTGCTTGTAGTTGTCGGCCATGTCACGGACCTTTCTTCACGGTGACGGTGACGCCGCCGGCGAGGCGGTCCTCGTAGTTCTCGCGGTAGTAGCCCTGCACGTTGATCGTCTGTGAGCCGGTGAACGTGGCCGGCGGCGTGACCGTGACGATCACCGACACTGCGGCTCCGTCGACCAGCGTGGGAGTGGGTGGCACGACGGCCACCGTCCAGCCTGGCGGCAACGGGTGATCGCTCTGGTGGTACGCCTTCTGCACCTCCTGCTGCGCGCCGTCCTCGCGGGTGACGCACGGTCGTGGCTTGCCGAGGTGATAGGTGTCGGCCATGAAGAAGTAGCGATGCTCGCGACCTGTGTGGTTCTCGAGCGTGAACGAGAACGTTGCCGGCGAGGCGGCGATCGCGACATCGGTGTTGTGCTGGCCGAGGTTGTTGCCGAAGTCGGCGTCGTCGGCCGGGTCCAGCAGCGCCTGCAGGCAGTAGTGCCCGGGTGTCGCCGGTGTTGTCCACGGGATCGTGACGAGGGCCGGATTGTTCGACCCACCCTTCACCCCCACATCGACCTTGCGGGTTCCGACGGGGTTCGAGACCGTGCCGATGCCGAAGCTGAGGTACGACAGGTGTACCGGCATCTCCACGACGGGGCCGTCCACAGACGCGTTCCACACCCGGACCACGACGTCGTACGCGGTCGCCGGTTGCAGCGCATGCGACGGCACTGGCGTGCCGAGGTGAAGGATCGTGAAGTCGGGGTTGTCCCAGACCACGTTGTAGCCGTGGGCCGCCAACCACGGCTGCGAGTAGATGAGCGGATCGGGCCGCACCAACGCGGGGTCCTGGATCGGCACGCACGTGGTGTTCGCCGCTTTGCGCTCGTGCTCGCTGCGGTCGTCGTCGTGGCGGCGTCGACGGATTGTGCACCACCTCCGGATCAGGCCGATCAATGCGATGATCCAGCCAAACAGCAGAGCCCGGATGACGCCCAACAGGCCACGCAGCGCAGACCTCACACCATCACCCCGATCCTTGCCTCTCGGCGTTGCCCGTTGAGCGACCATACGACCGGGGTTACACGAGGGTCAAGGGGCGATCACACCATGCAGGCTTGCGCCCGGCCGACGTTCGACGGTGCACTGTCCGCGCACGAGGTGGTGGACGCGACTGACTGGACGAGCCGCGGCGCGATCCCCGGTTTAGACACAGCGGCCTTTCAAACGCGCGTCGTCGAGCACGTCGACGCTTCCGCGCCGGACGACGATGATCTCGGATTGCACGAGGTCTTGCAATACGCGGTTGGCGGTCGGCCGACTGGTGCCGGCCAGCGATGCCAGTTCCTCTTGGGTGAGTGGGATCGAGATCGGCCCATCCACGCCGGGAACGATGTAGGTGCCGGTCAGTTCGACCAGTCTGCGGCAGAGCCGCTTGTCGGCCGGTGTGAACAGTGCCTCGAGTAGATGGTCGGTGAGGCGGTTCACGCGCTCCGACAGCGCTGTGACGAGCATCGAGTCGATGACCGGATGGTCGGCGCGTAGTCGGTCGAATTCGGCGCGATGCAGAGCGAGTGTCTCCACTGGTTGCAATGAGATCACGGTCGCCGAACGATGGTTGTTGTCACCGACAAGTGCCTGCTCGCCGAAGAAGGCGCCCGGCCCGATGACGTTGATGATGACCTGATCGCCCTGTGAGTTCGACACGCGGATAGCCGCGCGACCTCGTTCGAGCAGGTGCAAGGACTCGCCGACATCGTCCTCGTGGAAGATGACCTCCCCTTTGCGATACTTCCGGCGAACGGTAGAGGCGAGCACCGCCCGCCGTTCGCCATCGCTCAGGGTGCTGAGAATGGCCCACTCCAACTCGCCCCCCTCTCGTCACGCACGACCAGCAGTGACCTGTCGGTCCAAACCCCGACCATGGGCCAGTATATGACGATGGCGAGTTCGTTCCGGGGAGCGTGGCGGCACCGCCGATGGCGGTGGCTGCTCGCCAGCTTCGCTGTGTCGAGCATCGGCGACTTCTTCTACTTCATCGCCATCATCGTCTTTCTGATCGAATCCACGGCCTCACCGTCGTGGCTTGCCGCGGCTGCCGTCGCCCGTCTTTTGGCCTACGCGCTGTTCGGCACTCTCGGCGGTGTGATCGCCGAGCGGTATGACCGCCGACGGCTGATGGTTGTGCTGGACGTGACGCGCGCCGGGGTGATGGTGGTGCTGGCAGTCGTGGCGTGGAACCATGGGTCGCCGACCCTGGTGATCGCGCTCACGGTGCTGAACTCTGTTGTGTCCACCCCATACCGGCCCGCCCTCATCGTCGCGACGCCGGCCCTGGTTCACGAGGATGATCTGGCCGCGGCGAATGCGGCGGAAGGCGTCGTCGGTCAGTTGGCGTACTTCGTCGGCCCCGCGTTCGGCGGGCTTGTCGTGGCGACTGCAGGAGCGGGAACTGCGTTCATGGTCAACGCCATCACGTTCGTGGTGTCGGCGGTCTTGCTCGCCCGGATCGGTCCGGTCGGAGGCGGTCGGGGCCGAGTCGCCGACGATGTGGGGGAGCTTGCCAGCGCGCGGACGCAGATCGCCGATGGCCTGCGTACGGTTCGCGCCCAGCCGGGGATTGCCGCACTGATCGCCATCAGCGGCACCGTGGTGTTCCTGTACGGCTTCGAACAGGTGGTGCACGTGCTCGTCGCCACCAACCGGCTCGGGATGAGTGCATCGGGCGTCGGCATCCTCGGTGGTGCCATCGGCGTCGGCGGCCTCTTGGTGGCGCCGTTCACTGCTCGCCTCGG
>JANMQX010000366.1:0-12298 GCA_031370745.1 Ilumatobacteraceae bacterium | reverse complement strand
GCCGATGAGGTGCGACACGGCATTGAAGCCAGCCAGTGCCGCCAGCCCGATGACGAGACTGATACGGCCCTCTCGGAGCAGCTTGCGTAGCTGGCGCGCGGTCTGCCATTTGCGGTGCTCGAAGTGGCTGTGCAAACCATGGACGATCGCCTCCTCGCGCCCGTTCAGCCGATCATCGGCAACATGGATCTCCACTTCCACCGGATGATCGTGGTCGAGGTCCTCCGCCCACTCCTCGATCCAGTCGGCCACCTCCTGGTCGAGCGACCGCGCGTCGAGCGGCGACGGATCCATCGGGTTGAAGAGATGCTCGACACTGGCAACTCGAACCTGGATCGGGCCCTCACTGAGCTCGTCGTGGGTCCGGGGCCATTGCCGTAGTTCCATAAGGTCTCACGCTATGGCACAAACCGGAGCCGAGTGGGCTCGACGTGCGGCGACGCGAAAGAACGCGGTCCCCGATTGTGACCGGTGGCCTTTCGCGACGGAACCCCCCCCCCCGGGAATCCCGAGCAGCCCACTGTGTAGAGGCCCATTCTCGGGATCGGGTTCCCTCGGGGAATAACCGCGCGCTGCGACGCCTCATAGCGCGCCCTCTCGGTACTACAACAGCAATGCTGACTCCGACACAGCGAGCATCCGCGCTTCGGAAAGCTCGAAGCACCGAACCGTGGGGCCGGCAGCGATCTGACCCACGTGGTCGCTACGGCAGGCAAAGCCAGTTGGGTATACGCCGAAGAAGGCGCCTACCACGGCTAGGGACTCTTTGGGTACGTCGTCGAGGATGCGCACGATGCTGACGTCGAAGATCGCATCCTGCTCGGGTGGAGTCATCCGCTCCAGCTCCTCTGCGGTCCAGATCTTGTGCGCCATCAACCCATCGTCGCCGTGACGCCGTAGCGCGTTTTCGCAAACCCGTCGCCGAATGGTCATGGTTGACGGCGATGCGAGCGACACAGCGTCGGATCGTTCCGCTTGGCTGTCAGTGGCCGACTTTCGTTTGGCGGGCGCGATGGTAGACCGGTATATGGACTGGGCGGACTAGGCGGACGGATCTCTTCACGTTGCCACGGTGAGGGCCGTCCACCGACCTTCAGGGTGCCTACGCGGGCGGCGATGAAGACCGTTGCAAGATCGCGTGAAGTTCACCTCAGGTTCCTGCGAACGTGTGCCGATACCAATGTGGGCCAATGGGAGGTGAACTCATGAAATGGACCTTCGAACGTCGCCTCGCTGCGCTCGTGGTTATCGCACTTGTCGGTCTTGTCTGTGTCAGCTTGGTGAGTTACCGCGCGCTCACGGGTCACAGGCGCCAAATTGAAAACCTCGTACAAAACCAGAACCTGCTGAGCTCCCAAGGGGACGCTGACATGATTCATGACGCGTTGCGCGCCGATGTCGCGTCAGCGTTGCTGGAGAATCAACCGTCCACCCAAAGCGATGTCATACAAGAAGTCCGCGGCCACGCGGATCGGAGCGTCGAGGACATGCACGACGCGGCTGCGGTTGTCGCAGGACTCGGTCTACCTGACTCCGACCCGCTGGCCTCGTCGTTCGCTGCGGCATCAGGAGCGCTGGCGCTCTATGCCGAACATGCCGTCGCGATTGTGGAACTGGCGGGCGACGATCGCGCAGCCGCGAATCTTTTGTTGCCGGCCTTTCTCTCGGAGTTCCACGCCGTTGAGAGGCAAATGGGTCAGCTCACGAAAGTGATCGAGAGCCGGGCGCTAGTGGCTCAGCGTGATGCGGCAGAAGAAACCCACACAGACGCGACTCGCACCGCGATGTCGGCCGTGTTGGCGCTCCTTCTGTTGACCGTGGTTGTCGAGTCCACCCGTCGAAGTGTTCGCTCCTTGCTCGCGGCGAGAGATCTCGCCGAACAGGACGCCGCTCGAATCAGCGAAACCGCTCAACGCGACGCTGTGCGGCAACACTTCAAGAATCGTGTTCACGATGCGTTGGACATGGTCGACAGCGAGTCCGACGTATATGGAGTCGTCCGTCGTTCGATGGCAGCGACCACTCAGGACGCACCGGCAGAATTACTACTCGCAGACAACAGCCAGGCTCACTTGCGCCTCGCTGTCGACCACCCCGAATCTGGAGGACCCGGGTGCCCGGTCCAGTCACCGTGGGATTGCGTAGCGGTGCGTCGAGGCCAGACAACAGTGTTCGAATCGAGCGAGGAACTCAACGTCTGTCCCAAACTTCGCGACCGTCCGGGCGGAGCCTGCTCCGCCGTGTGCGTCCCAGTCAATTTCATGGGACGAGCGCTTGGCGTGTTGCACACGACCGGGCCTGACATGCAACCCTTCAACACGCAAACCGTCGAGCGCCTGACCGTGCTCGCCACGGAAGCCGGGACCCGAATCGGTACTGTTCGCGCATTTGCCAAAACCCAGCTCCAGGCGGCGACAGACCCACTCACAGGATTGCCGAACCGCCGGAACTTGGAAGAAAAGGTCGACATACTGCTGCGCTCGAACACCCCATTTGCTGTTGCGGTCGCCGATCTTGATCACTTCAAGCAGATCAACGACAAGTACGGCCACGACGCGGGTGACCGCGCGCTTCGGCTTTTCGCCCGCGTGCTCCGGTCATCGTTGAATGACGATCAAATCGCGGCGAGGTATGGCGGCGAGGAATTCGCAATCGTTCTCCCGAATACGTTCACCGACCACGCAGTCGAGTGCCTCGAGCAACTGCGTCAAGATCTCGCCCTCGCACTCCTGGATGGACGATGCCCGCCCTTTACCGCAAGTTTCGGAATATCGCTTTCCGATGCGGGCGACACCCTCGACGAGATCATCGCCGTTGCCGACGAAGCACTCTTCATCGCCAAAGAAACCGGCCGCGATCGCGTCGTCGTTGCGGGCGAGCGAGTCTCGACGAGCGCGGTGAACGCAGGCACCTAGTTGCCCGAGCGGAGCTGAGCCTCTCCGCCACGTCGGAGTTGGTGAACGAGCTCGAGCACCTCGGCTACCTGCACCGCGTCCCCGACCCGGGCGACGGACGCGCCAAGCTGATCGTGCCGACAGACCGTGGCCACCAAGCTCTCGAGGACGCGGACACCCGCGTCGCCGGAGATCGAGGAACACTGGGGCACCCTCGTCGGGCACGCCAAGTTCGAGGAAGTCTGCTAGACGAGCCGATGCCGATGCCGTCGAAGTCATTGCCACGCCGTTCCCTTGGCATCAGGACCGGGCGTCTGATGGGAAGACGGATGAATCGGGCAGCACTCATCGGCGCTGTGTTAGCAAGCTGCTGAGAGAGCGTCAGGCAGCGAACCAGCCGTTCACGGCGGCCAGCAGCTCCGCCGCGGGACGGTGTATGCGAAGTACGACTACCGGAACTCGGCTTTGGGCGCGCTGTTGACGGTTTGTCATCCCGATCGTCGACCATGTCCTACAGTTCGCGATTAGGAGGTCGGCAGGTGCGCTACGGGGTCCTCGGAAGCATCGACGTGCACGGCGAGAACGGGCGCGTCGAGCTGGGCGGGCCCCAGCAGCGACGGCTGCTCGCAGTGTTGCTGACGGCGCCGGGACACGTGTTCTCGATCGACAAGTTGATCGACGCGCTGTGGACGGACGGATCCCCACCCGACGGCGCGAGTCGAGCCGTGCTCACGTACATGTCGCGGCTCCGCGCCCGCATCGGTGCGACATCGATCGTCACCCGCGGCAGCGGCTACCTGCTCGACACGTCGGCAGCGGTCGTCGACTGCGAGGAGTTCGACGACCTCTTCAAACGCGCCCAGATGAGTGACCCCGACACGGCGATTCGGCTGTACGACGAGGCGCTGCGGCTGTGGAGAGGCCCCGCGTTCGACGAGTTCGCCGGCGAGTGGTGGGCCATCGGTGTCGTCGCCCGATTGGAGGAGATGCGCGCTGTCGCGGCCGAAGAACGCGCAGGGGCGCTGATGGTGCTGGGGCAGAGCGGCAGGGCGATCCCCGACCTGGAAGCGCTGATGAATGAGTTCCCTCACCGAGAACGCATCGCCGCCTTGTTGATGCAGGCGCTCGACTCCGTCGGACGCAAGGCGGAGGCACTGCGCGTGTTCCACCAGTTCCGCGAAGCGCTCATCGACAACACGGGCCTCGGTCCCTCGGCCGAACTGGTCGCGCTAGAGGACCGGATCGTGGCAGCCGATGGCGATCACACCGCGGCCCTCGGGCGGCCGCTCCGCGGGTACGTCCTGCACGAGGTGATCGGGCGCGGCGCGCACGGCACCGTCTACGCGGCAAAGCAGCCGGGAACCGAACGCCACGTCGCGATCAAGGTCATCCGCGCAGAGTTCGCCGATTCCCCAGAGTTCGTCCGCCGCTTCGAGAGTGAGGCCCAACTCGTCGCCCGACTGGAACACCCGCACATCGTTCCGCTCTACGACTCGTGGCGCGAACCTGGGGGAGCGTACCTAGTCTTTCGGCTGATGCGCGGCGGCACGGCGGAGGCGTCTCTGGTCACCGGTGGACGGTGGTCCACCGACCGCGTCGGCCGCCTCGTTGAGCAGGTGGGGAACGCGATGGTGACCGCACACGCGGCCGGCGTCGCGCACCGCGACATCCGCTCGGCCAACATCCTGCTCGACGAGGCCGACAACATGTTCATCAGCGATTTCGGGATCGCGGCCGAGCGTCTCGACGGCGACGCTGCCGCGGACACGGCGGGCGATGTGCGCGACCTGGCGCTGACGCTGTGGGAGCTGCTCGCTGGGTCCCCTGCGAACCCGTCCGATTGGAGCGGCGTGCCGCCGAGTCTGTCCGCTCGGGTGCCCGACCTGTTGCCGGCCATCGACGCGGTTGTTGCACGAGCAGCCTCGGGTCCCGGTCGCGGGTTCGAGTCGATGGCCGAGCTGGTCCTTGCCTGGCGTGCTGCGATTGGTCGGCAGGGCGCGCTCGGACCCGTCGGGAACACCGCCGAGCGGACCAGCTCCGACCGACGACTGGCGGCCCGCCAGCTGAGCGCACAGGCCACTGCCGGGGTCAACCCTTACCGAGGTCTGCGCCCGTTCGGGGAGGCCGATGCTCGGGATTACTTCGGCCGCAACGCCATCACCGAGGACCTCGTCGATGCCGTCGTGCGCTCGAGTTTCGTCGCCCTCGTGGGGCCTTCGGGGTCGGGGAAGAGCTCGCTCGTGCATGCGGGACTCGCGCCCGCCATCCGCCGCAGCGACGATCGACTGGTGGCCTCGATGAAGCCGGGCGATCACCCGATCGAGGCGCTGTACGCCGCCATGACGATGGTGTCGCTGCGGCCCCTCGAAGGCACCGAAGCGACGGGATGGATCCACACTGTGGCTGCGCAGTCACGAGGCGGACTGGTGCTCATCGTCGATCAGTTCGAAGAGTGTTGGACCCTCGCTGACGCAGCTGCGCGAGACGCCTTTCTGGCAGCGATCAGTGCACGGCCGGCCGAGAGACCTTCAGTCTCGGTGGTCGTGGCGATTCGAGCCGACATGTACGACCGACCGTTGCAGGATCCGGCTGTGGGCGCGCTGGTTGCTGCGTCGACCTTTCCCGTGACACCCATGTCGGCCGCCGAACTGGACGACGCTGTGCAGCTTCCGGCGGCGCGGGCGCACGTCTCCTTCGAAGACGGCGTGGCTGCGAGCGTCATCGCCGAGGCCATCGCCCACCCGGCCAGCCTCCCGCTGCTGCAGTTCACCCTGTTCCAACTGTTCGAGCAACGAATGGACGGCCGCATCACCGCATCGGCCTATGACCAGCTCGGTGGCATGGCCGGGGCGATCGCGCGACGCGCCGACGATCTATACCGCGACTCGACAGCGCAGGAGCAGGACCAGATCAGGTTGCTGTTCCAACGGCTCGTCAACCCTGGTCTCGACGGTGCGCCCGACTCGAGGAGGCGAGCACTTCTCAGCGAGCTCACCGAGCCGTCGAGGATGCTCGCGGATCAGTTCGTGGCCGCGCGACTGCTGGTGCGTGATCACGATCGGGTGACGCGTGAACCCACGATCGAGGTCGCCCACGAGGCGATCCTGACCCGATGGGACCGCCTCGCCGAATGGATCGACGCGGACCGCGAGTGGTTGCGCCGGCTGACCCATCTCAGCGTCGCCGCGCGCACGTGGCAGCAGGACGAACGATCATCGGCAGAGCTGTACCGCGGCTCGCGCCTGGAGGCTGCGATCGAAGCGCTGCCGGACCGGCGTCACGAGCTGACGGCAGACGAGATCGCGTTCATCGAGGCAGGGCAGCGGGCCCGTGATGCCGATCTCGATCGACAGCGTCGGTCGGTGCGGCGCTTCCGGCGTGCACTCGTGGGCGTCGCTCTGCTGCTCGTGCTGGCGAGCATCGCGGCCATCGTGGCAGTGGCCCAACGACACACCGCGGATCGATCGACGCGCACAGCTCGCATCAGCGCTCTGGTCGGTGAGATCACCGCCCTGCGCTCGACACATCGCGACACTGCGGCTCTGCTGGCCGTCGAGGCGTACCGGTTGACGGACACCCCGGCCACCCGATCCGCCCTGCTGTCCACGTTCACTGCCTCATCGGGCTTCCTCGACACTCGTCACCTGGAATCCGACCGACGGTTCTTCGCCGGCGCGGTGATGCCGGCCAGCGGAGCAGCATTCGTCACGGATCAGGACAACCTCGTCCATTCGTACGACCGGGAAACCGGTCAGCTCGGACCGGCGTTCGAGCGCGCCGTGCCGGTCGTGGACGTCGACAATTTCACCGGTGCGGGCAACCATCCGGGTGAGAACACAGCATCGTCGTTGGTGCCCAGCCCCGACGGCACCATGGTCGCCCAGGCGCTCGGGGTGCGCAGCGCCGACGGTTCGGGAGCCACCACCATCGCATTCCTGGACATCGCGACTCGGCGTCACGTCGGGCCCACCATCCACGCCGACCTGACTGCCGGGAACATCGTCTTCAGTCCTGACCAGCGCGAGCTCGTGGTCAGCGGCGCCGCCGACGGAACCACCATTGCATTCGACGCAGCAACCGGCGCCGAGCTGGCCCGGCGGCCGGGGCAGCTCCCGGACGAGAAGCTCGCCAACCAGGTCTGGCAGACGGCCGGACTCGCCTTCCTGGATGCCGGACGGCTCGCCATCGGCTCTGTCGTCGACACCATCCAGATCGTCGAGCCGCTGACGCTGCAACCGATCGGTGCTCCGATCCGTGTGCCGCCGAACAGCGCCAAGCTGCTGTTCGCCCTTGACAACGGGGCGACGCTGATCGGCGCCGGGCGCAAAGGTGTCGTCCGAGTTGACGTCACCACGGGCAACGTAAAGTGGGCACTGGACAGTCAGCACATCTCGGTTGACGGCTGCCACCGTCTCGCTGTGGCGGCCGAGCACCACCGCATCTACTGCAGCGACTCGTTCGGCAGCCTCTCGGAACGCAGCCTCGACGACGGTTCGCCGGTGCGTCAGCTCGACGTGCAGAACGGGGCGGCGGAGACCATTTGGCCGACCCGCAACGGCACCGAGCTCGTCGCGTTCGGCAACGACGAGCCCGTCGTCACCAGGTGGCGGCTCGACGGCAGCGGACCCATCACTCGGCGCATCACGCCCGGACTCGCCGGAGACAACCAGGGCCAGTACAGCCCAAACGGTGCGTCGCTGCTCGGCCGCACACCGACGGACAGCTCGTTCAACGACACTGTGCGGAACGGGTGGGTGATCATCGACCCGTCCACCGGTGACATCACGCGGCGGCTTGGTCCGTTCAACTTCCCCTTCTGGAACACGGACAGTCAGCTGGGTGGCGCGCTCCTCGTCGACAACGGTTTCCAGCTGGCGACGTATCAGGTCGACACCGGCACGGTCACGGTCACCGTCGGCGACAACATCCTCACCCGCACGATCACGAACAACGTCAACAACAGCGGGCAACCGGTGGCGTGGATCTCGATGCCGAATGACGGCACCACCACCTCCGACATCTGGACGCTCTCACGGCCGGACGGCAGGCGGGTTGGACCGACCGTGGTGGTCGATTCGCTTGTCCTGCTCGCCGGCAGCCCGAACGGGCGCCGGTTTGCTGTCACGACCACCAACAGCGTGCGCGTGTACGACGTGGCGAGCGGCAACGAGATCGCCCGCATCGAGAATCGCCCGGATCTGCGGGGCATCTACTTCGTCGACGACGACCTGATCGCGATCAGCTCGCTCAGCGGCGAGGTGACGCTGCACGACAGCGGCACCCTGGCGCTCGTGCGCACCCTTGTCGGCAGCCGTGGGTTCGTGCAAGATCTGCAAGCCACCCGTGACGGATCGATGATCGCCGTCAACGGCGGCGATCGCACGCTACAACTCATCGACGTCGCCACGGGCACACCGATCGGAGGACCGATCCCGATGTCCGCCGACGAGTGGAACGGCTTCGTCCTCCAACCGCAGGGACACGAGATCGCGGTGGGTGGCGGCACCAGCGAAGGCATCGCCATCTGGGATCTCGACCCGGCACACTGGGCCGAGGCCGCATGCCGCGTCGCGGGCCGCAACCTGACCCACGACGAATGGAGCGCCTACATCGGCCCGCTGGGCGAGTATCACGCCACCTGTCCGTGAGAGACCCAACATTCGGCACCGCTGTTGCCGGATTGAAATCGGCGTGGTTCATCCTGGCCAGGTCGTCACCCGGCGACGCCAGACAGGAGACATCATGAACAACCGAATTCGATCCATCCTCGCGGCCGGTGCCGCCGTCGTGGGCATCGCCACACTCGCCATCGGCGGAACCGCCCTACCGGCCGGCGCCGAGTCACCGACGCACGTGATGAGCGTGACTCGCAACATCACCACGACCGGCCCGCTGCTGCCTGACTGTCCTTCGGCTCCCGGCGCCGTGGCACTGCGACTCGTCTTCACCGAGACGTTCCACCTGCAGTTCACGGACACGAGTTTCCACCTCGCCGACAACGAAGAGGGCACCTTCGACGTGCTCTCGGCCACCGGCGCCGTGTTGGCCAGCGGTCACTTCACGTTCCCGTTCGTCGTCCAGGCACAATTCGCTCCCGTGCAGACGGTCACGTTCATCATCAACGCCGCGGGCCGAGCCACCGATGGCACGACCGTGCATGTGCGCGTTGCCCAGCACGTCACCGTCAACGCCAACGGCGACGTTTCGTCGACGTTCTCGACCGTCAGCTGCTGATCCGACGCGAGACAACGACCGGACCCGTTGAGGATCCGGTCGTTGTCGCGTCCCGGACGTTACGCCGAAGTCGTCGTGGTGCTCGGCCTGTTGGCGGACCGCGCGCTCGGCGGCGGCAAAGCCGACCCGCCAGTGCGTGCCCTCGTACAAGGGCTTGCTGGTCGACCACCTCTTTCGCAGCACCGAGGACCCGGCCGTGTACGTACCGGCTCTGCATCACCTCGTTCGCCACGTCGCGCGACATCCCGGCTGACGGGTGCATGGGTAAATCCACTGACCGCCAGTGGGCAGAAACTACTGGGCCTTGACAACTCACCACGGCGACGACTTTTCCCGGCCACGACTGAGGACTTTGACATGGCCATGGAGTGCCCCGAGGCCAATCCCGCGACACCCATCTGAAGTTCGCCATGAGCGCACCCGAGGGCCTAAGCCAAATTCCCTATTTACGAGCCTCGGATTAGATAGTCACAGTGTGCTCGGCGAGCAACCCAGGGCGACCTCGGTCGGGTTTTCCCGATGTGTGTGCCCTGGCGGAGTGAGGGACGGGTAACAATGAACAGATTTTTCAGGTGTCGAGTGGCCGCTGCATTGGTGGCGAGCCTTGCCGGAGTCGCACCAGCTGTCGTGGCCACACCGGCGAGTGCGCTCACGGCGCCCGGCCACAGCATCTTCGTGTTTCCGCAGCGTGATTTCTTCTCGTCGGTGGTCTCACCCGGCGATGCGGTAAGTGCCCGTCTGCTGCGCAGCGGGGTGGTGATCGGCACGGCAAGCGGCACGGCCGCCAGCACGGGGTTGTTCGAGGTCAACCATCCGGGCGGGGTGTGCTGGGACAACTTCACCCCCGACCTGCTCCCGGGCGACACGGTGGAGTTGTTGACCAACGGCGCAGCGACAGCGACCGACAGCCACACCGTCGCCAACGTGTTCGCCACTGCGGCAGTGCAGACCGGAACGAACACGTTGCAGGTACACGGCACAGCGCAGGACGCGACGGGCAACCCGCTACCGCTCGCCCAGCTCAGCCAGCGGATGGTCGCTAACAGGAGCCTGTTCAGCAAAAGCGGTAGCCGAACACTGCGCGCGCCCGGTGATGGCGCCCTCCAGTACGACGCGCCGGGTTCGATCAACTGGACTGCAACATACACTCTGACAGCGGCTGACATGAGTCTCGCTGTAACGTCCGAAACGCGCATCATTTGGCTCGTCGGGGTCACCGAATCGACGATCTACGAGGTGGGCGTGGCCGGCGGTCCGATGCCGGGGTGCCCGGCGGCCGCCAGGTACGCGATCACCGCGACAACTCCGGGCAGCATCAACGCGACCAATGTCCTCAGCGGCGACCTCCTGGTCAATGGGACTGCATCGAACGCAACCTCGGTCACCGTGTCACTGCAGTCCGGCGCGACGACGATCTCGGCGGCACCGGTCACGTTGACGCCGAGCGCCAACCAGACCTTCACTGCCACCTTCCCGATGTCCGCTGTGGCCACGCTGCCCGATGGCCCGGTCGTCGCCAGCGCGGCATACACGGTCATCACCGATCCCAACACCGTCCCGCCGACAACCGCCAACCTGTCCGGCGCGACGAAGACGATCATCAAGGACATCGTCGTGCCATCGCCCCCGGTAGCGACTCCGGCTCCTGGCACCTTCACCACAGCCCAGTCGGTCTCGTTCGACCTTCCGGTCGGCGAGGACCCTGCGTCGGTGATTCATTTCACCCGCATGAATGTTGCGCCCACCGCAACGAGTGCTGTCTACACGTTGGGCACAACGATCTCGGTGACGTCCACCACAACGCTGCGCGCCGTCATCGTCGATCCGGCCGGCAACTTGAGTGACACCGGGTGCCCCAACGGCTGCTACTCCTACGTCATCACCGTGCCGACGGTTGCCGGTGCTCCCGTCATCGGCACCGCCTCTGCGGGCAACGGATCGGCCACGGTGGGATGGACAGCACCCACGACTGACGGGAACTCCCCGATCACCGGCTATCGCGTGACGGCGTCCTCGTCGACCGCACCGGCGGTGAGCGTTCTCGTCGGCGCCGCCGCTCGCACGGCCAATGTCACAGGTCTGATCAACGGCGCGACCTACCAGCTCGACGTCGTCGCGGTCAATGCCGTGGGCGACGGGCCGAGCTCAGGACCGTCGAACGCGGTGACGCCGGCGACGACGCCGGGCACGCCGGTCTTTGGTGCGGTGGTCGCCGGTACGAACTCGGCCTCGGCGTCGTGGTCGCCACCGGCGAGCGATGGTGGATCCCCGATCACCAGCTACACGGTGACCGCACTCTCGCCCACCGCACCGGTTGCATCGATGATCGTCGGCGGAACAGCACGCAGTGCCACCGTCGCCGGATTGGTGGCTGGTGCGACCTACCAGCTCGAGGTGCAAGCGGCGAACGCGGTCGGCGCCGGCCCGACAACCCCCCCGTCGAGCCCCGTCGTCGCCGGATCAGCGGTCACAGCGCCGAGCGCACCGACGATCGGCACCGCGACCGCGGGGAACGCGCAGGCCATCGTGGCGTGGAGCGCCCCGGTAAGCGACGGCGGGGCGGCAATCACCGGCTACACGATCACTGCAGAACGCACCGATACGCTGACGACCACCACCAGCCCCGCCACCGGCACCAGCGTCGCCGTCACCGGACTGACCAACGGTGCCCCCTACCGGTTCCGGGTCACGGCGACCAACAGCGCCGGCACCAGCCCGGCCTCCGCCAACTCCAACACCGTCACCCCAGGTGCGCCGCCCCCGGACCCGGTTGCGCCGCCCCGGGACCCGGTTTCTCCACCAACTTTCAAGCCCTCCGCGGCGTCGTATGTGGCGTTGGTGCCGGCACGGTTGTTGGATACTCGCACGGATCCGAGTGCGTCGACGGTGGACGGTGGAGGGCTGGGAGCCGGGTTGGCGGCTGCTGGTTCGGTGACCGAGATACAGGTGACCGGCAGGGCGGGTGTGCCCGCGAATGCTGCTGCGGCAGCGCTGAATGTCACTGTTACCGAGGCCCAAGGCGCCGGATATGTGACGGTGTTCCCGTGTGGAAGCCCGCGCCCGACCGCGTCGACTCTCAACTTCGTTGCCGGTTCGACGATCCCCAACGGTGCGATCGCCAAGATCGGTGTCAACGGCAAGATCTGCCTGTACGCGAACAGCGCCACCCA
>JANMQX010000304.1:0-9553 GCA_031370745.1 Ilumatobacteraceae bacterium | reverse complement strand
TTTGCGGTGAGGGGATGTCGGGGTTGCCGAAACCGAGATCGATCACATCGACGCCTGCGCGACGTGCTTCGATCTTCAAGTTGTTGATGATCGTGAACACGTACGGCGGCAGGTTGGTGATGCGACGGAACTCCATAGAGGATCTCACGCTAGTTGCTGCGATCAGACGTCCGTTGGCAGATATGCGAGCATGGCGCGATGGCCCTCAGTGCGCTGCCTGACGACTGCATCCACGTTGTGATCGAGATCCCGCGTGGTAGTCGAAACAAGTACGAGATCGAGCACGACACCGGCCGGGTCTTCCTCGACCGGCGCCTGTTCACGGCGACGACCTATCCAGCCGACTACGGGTACATCCCCGAGACGCTGGGGGGCGATGGCGATGCCCTCGATGCGCTGGTTCTCTTGGAGGACGCCGTGTATCCCGGAGTGTGGGTCGCGGCACGGCCTGTGGGGGTGCTGTTCATGCGCGACGAGGCGGGTGAAGACGCCAAGATCCTGTGCGTTCCTCCGAAGGAACCACGCTGGAACGAGGTGCACGATCTCGGCGATCTCACACCCCAACTGGTCAGCGAGATCCAACACTTCTTCGAGGTCTACAAGGCACTCGAGCCCGGTAAGGAGTCGTCGACCGCCGGCATCGCCGGACGCGACGAGGCGTGGAACGAGATCCACAAAGCCCGTGCCAACTACGTCCCTCATTCATAACTCACAGACGCTCCGACGATCCCGCAGATCCACCAAAACGGTCGGTCCACGCGACGACGATGTCGAACATCGAGGTTCCCCCGCTGTGGCCCTCGCCGGGGATCACGACCAGTTCGGATCGGGGCAGGACTTTCGACAACCTCCACGGCACCGCCGCCGGACCGCTGATGTCCAACCTGCCGTGAACCATCAGCACAGGAATGTCGGCCATTCGATCGGCCTCGCGGAACAGTTGATCATCCTGCATGAACGCCGCGTTGCTCCAGTAGTGGGTCACCAGCCGGGAGAAGCACAGCCGAAAGCGCGGATCCTCGTAGCATGGACTGGGTTGATGACCGGCGTGCGTGGCCACATGCGTGTCCTCCCATTCGCACCACGCCTTCGCGGCGGGCTCGTGCACAGCGGGGTCGGGGTCCTGCAGCAATCGTGAGTAGGCGGCGGCCAGATTCCCGTCACGTTCCGACGGAGGAACAACGTCGCAAAAACGCTCCCACTGCTCCGGGAAAACGTGGCCCATCGCTCGTGTCACCCACTCGACGTCGGCATGCGTCGTCGTCACGACACTGGCCAGGATCATCTCCGCGACCCGGTCGGGGTGAGCTTGGGCGTACGCCAGTCCCAACGTGGTTCCCCACGATCCGCCCCATACCAACCAACGATCCACCCCGAGATGTACACGCAGCAGTTCGATGTCGCTGATCAAGTGAGCCGTCGTGTTGGTCGAGAGGTCGACAACTGGTTCCGCGGCGTGCGGCGTGCTTTGTCCGCACTGCCGTTGGTCGAATTGCACAATCAGGTAGCGATCGGGATCGAACATCCTTCTCGATCGATCCGACATCCCACTACCGGGCCCGCCGTGCAGGATGACGGCCGGCTTACCATTCGGGTTGCCGGCAGCTTCCCAGTAGATTCGATGGCCTCCACCCACGTCGAGCATTCCATCGACGAATGGTTTGGTCACCGGATAGAAGGGCACGACTTCAATGCTGCCACATCGTCTTTGAGCGACGGTCGGTGGTCAACCGTCACGCCGATGAGCCGTCAACCGATCTCGTCGCAGCGCACCAGGCGGTTCTCTCGGTATGACTTCCAGGCGGCGAGACCGATGACCAACGGCGCTCGGCCGTCGTTCGGTCCCACCGGCGATTCGCCGCCATTGGTGACGTAGCCGACGAACGACTTCCACTCTTCGACGTAGCTGGGGATGTAGCGATCGAGGAAGAAGTACGGAATCGTCTGGCTGATCGTGCCGGCGGCAGACCTGCGCATGCCGGTGTGAGTCAACTGATTCTCTGACGCAGCGAGTCCCCCGGATCCGAATGCCTCGACTCGCTGGTCGTAGCCGTACACGGCTTGGCGACTGTTGTCGATGGTGGTGATGCAGTCGTTCTCGTGGCGCAACATCACAACCGCGGTATCGAGGTCGCCAGCCTCGCCGATCGCCGGATCGATTCGCACCGCGCCTTGTGCGTAGACGTCGACGACCTCGCTGCCGGTGATGAACCGGGCCATGTCGAAGTCGTGAATCATCATGTCGAGGAAGATGCCACCAGACACCTCGATGTACGAGATCGGCGGCGGTGCAGGATCTCGACTGCTGATGCGCACCATGTGCAGGTCGCCCACCGACCCGCCGATCACGGCGTCGCGTACGGAGGCATGGGCCGCGTCGAAGCGGCGGTTGAAGCCGACCTGGAACGGCACGCCGCTTGACGTGATCACGGCAAGTGCTTCGTCGACCTTGGCGAGATCGAGCGAGATCGGCTTCTCGCAGAAGATGGCCTTGCCGGCGCGGGCCGCGGCGATCATGAACGGCACGTGCGTGTCGGTGCTGCTGCAGATCGCAACGGCGTCGACCTCGTCAGACGAAAGCACCTCGTCGACCTCGGTGGCATGGGGCACATCCAACTGCTCCCCGACTGCAAGCGCGGCATCGCTGTTGATGTCTTGCACCATCGCCAACGATGCACCCGGGACCTGCCGGGCGAGCAGTTCTGCGTGCATCTTGCCGATACGGCCAGTGCCGAGCACCGCGATTCTGAGCGTCATTGTGGTGTCTCCTGAAGCGAAGGCTTCGGCGCATCGCCAGCGCCGACAACGGACTGGTCGTAGTCGACGATGTTGCCGGTCAGCATCCCGGAATCATCCGACAGGTAAAACGCAACAACCTTGGCGACTTCCGCCGGCTTGATCAATCGCCCCATCGGTTGACCGGCCTCGGCCCGTTCCAGCCAGCCGTCGGTTGCGCCGTGGAACTTGCGCTGCGTTGCGTCCTCCGACTCGGTGTCCATCCAGCCGGGGCTGACCAGGTTCACACGGATGTTGTGACGCATCAATGAGAACGCCAGGTTGCGGGTCATCGTCTCGAGCGCACCTTTGGACACGCAGTAGCTGAGGATGAACGGTTGGCCGCCATGACCGCTCGTCGATCCGATGCTGACGCACGACCCGGCGACGCCCTCTCGTCGCATCACCTCGGCGGCGGCTTGGATGAGAAACAGCGGAGCACGCGCATTGACGGCCATCATCTGCATGAAGCCCTCAGGAGTAGCCGACCACACGTTGTCGCGCCACGTCGCCGCGGCGACGTTGACGACACCGTGAATGACACCGAACCGCGTGTCGGCAGCGGCGATCACCGCGTGCGGCGCTGCCAGGTCCGCCATGTCGGCCTCGACGAACGTGGTCGGCGTACCAAGATCAGTGAGCTCCTTCGCCAACGCCGCGCCTCGGTCCGCGCTTCGGCCGGCGATCACCAAACCCGCAGCACCGTCAGCCACGACCTCGCGGGCAATTGCCTCGCCGAGCCCCTGGGTGCCACCGCTGACGACCATGACCTTGCCTTCGAGTCTCCCCGTCATGTTCCAACCCTCTGTTTTTGTAACCCACTGAGCATTGCTGCCTTTGCGGCCTGCACCTGCGGACGGTCGCTGACTTCAGGCACGCCGACCTCCCAGAATGCGCCACCCCCCGTCCATGCGTACGCGTCTGTTTGCAGAGCGATCACCGTGGTGCGATCGCTGTGCCGCGCACGACCGAGCGCGGACTCGAGCTCGTGGACCGTCGCCGCACGTTCGCTGTTGCAACCCATCGCTGCCGCGTGCGCGGCGAAGTCGACGTACACGAGCTCTCGATGGCGGGTGTTCTCGATCTGGTTGTTGAACGGCTCGCCACCCTGGTTGATCTGCAGCCGGTTGATCACCGCGAAGCCGCCGTTGTCACAGACGATCACGATCAGCTTGTGGCCCGACAGCACCGAGCTGTAGAGATCGCTGTTCATCATCATGTAGGAGCCGTCGCCGACGAACGTGATGACCTCGGAGTCCGGTCTGGCCATCTTGGCCCCCCATGCGCCCGCGATTTCGTAGCCCATGCATGAGAAGCCGTACTCGCAATCGAAGTCGCCGACCTCTTTGGCTCTCCACCCATTGATCAACTCACCCGGGAATCCACCGGCCGCGGCGAGCACGTAGTCGCCAGGCTGCTGAGCGCGATCAACAGCCCCGATCACCTGCGCATAGGTCGGTCGCCCGCTCTCGCCCACCGCCGAAGGATCAGCAATCTTGTCGATGTACGCGTGATAGTCGCCGGTGGCGTTCTTGGACCGCAACGCCCAAGGCTCGCCCGATCGCCATCCGGTCAAGCCCTCGTCCAACTCGCGCATTCCCTCGCGAGCGTCGGCCACCAGTGGCAGCGAACGGTGTTTGATCGCGTCGAACTCCGCTGCGTTGAGACCGATCAGTTGGGCGTCGCCGGCGAACGCTGTCCACGACCCAGTGGTGAAGTCCTGCAATCGCGTACCGACCGCGAGGATCACGTCCGCCGCACCGGCAAGTTCATTGGCGCTGATGCAACCCGTCACGCCCACCGGACCGGCATTCATCGGGTGGGCAGCAGGAAGGCACGCCCGGCCGGCAACGGTCTCGACCACGGGAACGTTGTGGGCCTCGGCAAACGCGGCAAGCTCGGCAGCGGCTCCCGAATAGCGAACACCCCCACCGGCGATGATCAGCGGACGCTCTGCCGTCTTCAGGGCCGCAATGGCAGCCGCTAGTTGTTGCAGGTCGGCGCGCGGCCGGGGGATGTGGTGGATCGTCTTCGCGAAGAACTCGTCGGGGAAGTCGAAGGCCTCGGCTTGCACATCTTGGGGCAGCGCCAACACAGCCGGGCCACAATCGGCCGGGTTGAGCATCACTGCAACGGCATGGGGTAGTGAATGGATGACCTGCTCGGGGCGCATGATGCGATCCCAGTAGCGAGTGACCGATTTGAAGGCGTCGTTGACGGTGATGGTCGGGTCGTCGAAGTGTTCGACCTGCTGCAAGACGGGGTCGGGCAGACGGCTGGCAAACGTGTCGCCAACGAGGAACAGCACTGGCAGGCGATTTGCATGTGCGACTCCTGCGGCCGTGACCATGTTGAGCGCGCCGGGTCCGATCGATGAAGTGGCGACCATGATCTGGCGCCGGTTCGCAGCCTTGGCGAAACCGGCGGCTGCCAGGCCCATGCCCTGCTCGTTCTGGCCGCGCCACGTCGGCAAGGCGTCGCCTGCCTGTTGGAGCGCAAGACCCAGACTGGTGACGTTGCCGTGGCCGAAGATCGCGTACACGCCGGGGAACAACGCCACCTCGACGTCGTCGATGACCGTGCGTTGGGCGATCAGATACCGAACGATCGCCGCCGCGGTGGTGAGTCGTGTCGTGCTCATTTCTACTCCTCCCTCAGGGAGACGACGTCTTCCCAGTGACCGCTCTTCCAACTGCGAAACACAGCGTCCTGCACCGACACGTAGGCCAGGGCCTCGGTGAAGCCCGGCGTGTACTGGCGCCCCGCGGCAACCGATTGGAGGAACTCGTGATCCTCGATGCAGATGAGATCCTCGAAGCCGATGCCGTTGGCGCTACCGGGAACGAAGTTGCCGTGTGGCGGGAAACGATCGCCTCCGAACACCGTCGTGAACCCGGTGTGCTTGTGCTCTGCGGCGATGTACACGCGCAGCTCGTTCATCTTCTCGAAGTTCCAAGCGATCGAGCCCTTGGTGCCGTACACCTCGAAGCTGTTCTGGCCCTCGGGTCCGACCATCGAGCGGCAAGCCTCGAACGTGCCCCGTGCGCCGTTCTCGAACGTGCACATCATGCCGATGTAGTCCTCGTTTGTGACCTCGCCGGTGGGGTCACCCGGCTTGCCGCGGTCGTAGTGCGTGCCGGCACCAGTTGGCAGCGGCCGTTGCTTGATGTAGGTCTCGCCGGTGCCCACCACCTTGCTGATCCCTCCGACCAGATAGTGGCCGAGGTCGACCGAGTGACTGAGGATGTCGGTGCTGACTCCGTGACCGGCTTGGTCGACAAGGAAGCGCCACGACAGCAACCCCAACGGGTCGCTGCCGTACATCGAGAAGAATCGTCCGTAGTAGTTGGTGAGCTCGCCGATCTCACCGGTGTCGATCAAGTGCTTTGCATACTGCACGAGCGGCGCCCATCGGTAGTTGTACCCAACCCCGGTGATGACACCTGCGCGGCGCGCAACTCGCTCAGCAATCACGGTTTGCGCTGGGGTGCCACCAACGGGCTTCTCGCAGAACACCGGCTTGCCTGCGGCCGCGGTGGCCTCGACCATCTCGACATGCAACATGTTTGGAGCAGTGACGAAGACGACGTCGACATCATCGGCGTTGACCACATCGTGCCAATCGGTGACGGCACGTTGATATCCGAACGATCGCACCGCGTCGGTGCGCCGAGCCTCGACCGTGTCGCTGACCACGACCAGTTCAGGCTCGTAGTCGCGGTCGAGGAAGTAGCTCGGCGCGCGCCGGCAGCCGCGACTGTGTGCCTGGCCCATCCAGCCGAATCCGATCACACCGATTCGTATTGTCTTGCTCACGCGGTACGTCCATCCTTCGTCGTCATCGGACACCGTGGATCGGTGGCCATATCGGCCCAGGTGTCACGGACCCAGTGGTGGGTGGGGTCGTCGCAGAATGCCATCGACCGCACGCCACCGGGTCCGGCGAGCACATTGAGGTAGTACATCGGATAGCCCGGCGCCGCGATGCATGGGCCGTGGTAGCCACGCGGCACACAGAATACGTCGCCGTCGTGAATCACCACATTGACATCGATCGAACCGTCCGGCGTGTAGGTGCGATGCATGCCGAAACCCTCTGCCGAGTATTCGCTACTACCGGCGCGGCCGATTCGGAAGTAGTAGATCTCTTCGTTGTTGACCGGACACTCGGGCGAGTCGTCGTGGCGATGGGGTGGATAGCTCGACCAGTTACCGTCGGGTGTGATCAGCTCGACGCACATCAGCTTGTCGGCGCCCGGCCAGGTCTCGGGGCTCATGAAGTTGTTGACTTGGCGTGTTGCCGGACCTGAACCGCGCAGTTCGACGGCGACGTTGTCGGCCGAGCCGTACTGGGGAGTGAGGCGTCGATCGCATTTCGATGTGGCGACGGCAACTTCGCCGGAGGTCGCGGCCCGCAAATCGATCTTGGCGCCGAGTGGTGCGTAGGCAAAGTCGGTCACGCGATCGAACACCGAGACCCGCCCATCGAGACGGAATTTCTCGCCATCGATGGTGACGTCGACGTCGGTCGCTGATAATGGAAGCACCACGCCTTCGTTGTCACCCAGGTCAATAGAGCGCTCTACTCCCGGCGACAACGAAACGACGATCAGACCAGCGAAGGTCCACCCGGCGTCGCCAGGAGTCAGCGAAACGGCGAGATCCCCCCTCGCAAGAGTGCCCGCCGGACGATGGAGTGAGGCGCTCATTGTCGGTCCTTCGCAGCCTGTTGCACGAGGTCGGCAGCACGCGAAACTGCGCCGGCCACGTCGCCCGACGCCGGATACAACAAAGACCGACCGATCACGAGTCCGCGCACTGTGGGTTGATGGAGCGCATCCTCCCACAGCGCGAACGTCGCTTCGGGATCGGGTCCCGGCGCGCCGCCGAGCAGCAACAGCGGTTGCGTGGTGACCTTGGCAACAGTGGCGATGTCAGCGGTGGCCTGGATCTTCAACCACGTATAGGCGCTGGATCCGCCCAGCGCGGCGCTGACACCCACCGCCTTCACCAGCGCCAGCGGATCGGTGTCCCAGACTGCGTCGCCCTTGTCGTTCTTTGTGTATGGGATCGGCTCGACCATTGCCATCATCCGCGCGTCATTCAGTTCCTGCACTGCCCGAGCAGCACCGACGAGAGTGGGCACTGTGCCGGCGTCGTTGTAGTCGATGCGCAACAGCAACTTGCCTGCGTCGAGATTGGCTGCCTGCAGGTGCGCCGTGTCGTAGGCAGTGAAACGATCATCCATGGTCCAGCTGGCACCGGCAAGGCCACCGCGGTTCATCGTTCCGACTGCGACCTTGTCGTGCAGCGCCCCCAGGAGCACGAGGTCGTCAAGGATCTCGGCACTGGCCAACACCCCGTCGACACGCTGGTGCTCGAGAGCGGTCAGCAAACGGTCGAGCATCGAGCGGCGATCGGCCATCGCCAGCGGGTCGTCGTACAAGCTGACCATCGCCCGTGCGGTGTGGTCGGCGGCAACGATGAACAGCATTCCGTCCTGCGTCAGCGTCTGGCGACGCCGGCGCCCAGCCAGCGCCTCGGCGATCGTGTGCGGCGCGCGCACACGGGCCTCGGTCAGCGAAGCGAACGACTTGTCATCCAGCAACACGGCGTTCCTCCAATGCTTCCTCGACCTCTGCCAACGTAGGCATCGCATCGCTGCACAGCAACCGTGATGCCACGATCGCGCCGGCAACGTTGCAGTACTCCACGATCCGCACCGGGTCCCAACCCGACAGCAATCCGTGCACGAGCATGCCACCGAACGCATCGCCTGCGCCGAGCCCACTGACGACCTTGACGAAGTAAGGCGGAACGACGGTGCTGCCCTGCGAGGTTGCCACCATCACGCCCTCGCCGCCCATCTTGACTATGGCCAGTTCGATCCCCCGATCGAGCAAGCGTCGTGCTGCTTCCGGCGGGTCGCCAGATCCGACCGCGACCTCGCACTCCACGCGGTTACCGAGCGCAACGGTGACGTGATCGAGCACTGGACTGATGTCGGCGCTGGCTTGCGCCGCATTTGGCCAGAAGTTGGCACGATAGTCGAGGTCGAATACGACCTGTGGCTTGCGAGCTCTCGCTGACAGCAGTTCCCAGCACGCTTCGCGTGCTGGCGCGTTGCTGAACCACGCACCGGTGAGCCACAGGATCGGAACATCGATCGCAGCTTGCAGGTCGATCTCCGACCCATGCAACGTCTGGTCGGGCCCGATTGGGTAGCGGTACATCAGCAGCTTCGGATCCTCCGGCGGATCCATCGCTGCGAAAGCCAGCGGCGTAGGCATCGACGGATGAATCCCTACGAATTCAGTATCGACACCGAACAGCTCCAGCTTGTGGCGCACGTACTCGCCGAACGGATCGTCGCCGACCTTGGTGAAGACAGCCGAGCAGTGCCCGAGCCGTGCCGCAGCAATGGCGACGTTGGTCGCACTCCCTCCGACCGACTTCGTGAACGTCTGCGGGTCCATGAAGCTGGCGTTCGCTTCATTGGCGTAGAGATCGACGCAGATTCGGCCAACCGTGATGAGCTCGAGGGTGGTGCCGGGGCCTGCGGTCATCGAGTCTCAGCGGATACCGATCTCGTGTTCGAGTTGTTCGAGCTCGGCGCCGCCGGCCATCAGCCGGGTGAGCTCGGTGCGCGAGATCTCGTCTTTGGCGAAGTCGCCGAGGCTGTGCCCGCGGTTGAGCACCAGGAACCGATCGCCGACAGGAATGGCGTGATTCGGGTTGTGGGTGATGAAGATCACGCCGAGGCCCCGTTCAGCCGCGG
>JANMQX010000194.1:0-2154 GCA_031370745.1 Ilumatobacteraceae bacterium | reverse complement strand
CGGCGCTTGCTAGGGGAGTTCTCCGTGGATGGTGAGATCGCCGACCTGCTCCCAACCGGCAGCGCTGTGCACCAGAGCGGATCCGCTGGGCAGCTCGACGACCGGCGTGTTGGCCAACTTGAGCGTGCGGTGGAGACGATCGGCGGACCAGGTCTCGGCCTCGGTCACCAGCGCAAGTCCATCGATCAATCCGAGTCCCAACGTAAATGCTCCGCCGCGCGGGTCGACCATCGGGTCGCACATCGCCGAAGCGCTGCCGCCAGTCGCAGCAACGACACCGCCTTCGCCGAGGACGTGCCTGATCGCCTCCCACAGCGGAGTGCCCTTCAGTACCGAGCGCAGGTGCAATGGCTGGTCGCCAACGAGGTACACGGCGCGGGCGCCACGCACAACACCGACCGCTCCGTCGTCCATCGCTTCAGCGCGGCGCATCACCATCAACGCCTCGACTTCGACGTCGAGGCGTTCGGCCCAATTCATCGACGCGGCGACGAGGAGTTCGGGGTGCTCGTAGGCGTCGGCGGTCGGCAACATGACGACTCGGGTCGCTCCGGCATCGTGCAGCAACCGACGGTCGAGATCGTCATTGGCGGTGAAAGGGCCGCCGCCTTGCAATGCCAGAATGCCGTTCATCGCGGCGAGCGTAGGCGTGCTCAGGCGAGGAGTACGGATTCCAACCTGGCAAGAGTGTTGTCGCTGACGCCGATCGATCGGACGTAATTGCGGATCGTGCCGTGCTCGGCACACAGCTCGTCGACGATGTGACGCATCGCGTCGGGCAGCGCGGCGTGAAATGCCGGCGGCATCGATGCCATGCGCTCGGCCCATTCCGGCCATTCGCGTGCGGCCCAGATCTGGAACCGAGCCATGCCTTCGACCGTCAACACGTAGTCGGCGACGATGTCGTCGTGCGAAACGCCCAGCGCGCCGAGCAGCAGAGCTGCAAGCAGGCCGGTGCGGTCCTTGCCTGCGGCGCAGTGGAACACAGCGGGCAATGCGTCGGTCTCGGCGAGGGCATCGAATGCCAGGGCGAAACGCGGGGCGCCGACCGTGAGCATCTCTTGGTAGGCCCAGATCAGGAAGTCTTCGTCGCGCTCGTACTTGGGTCGCTCGAGGTCGGCCCATGTGGCGTCGACGATCGGCAGGTGGTGGAACACGACGGGGTGTACATCGACAGGGAAGCGCCCACGCTCGTCGAGCTCGGCGTCACTGCGCAGGTCGATCACAGTCTTCAGCCCGAGCGGCTCGAGCACTTCGATGTCACCGGGGGTCAGGCGGTACAAGCCGTCGGCGCGAAAGAGGGTGCGCCATTTGGTGGTGCGGCCGTCGGTCGTCGCGTAGCCGCCGAGGTCACGGAAGTTGTGCACCGCTTCCAGAGCGACCAAGCGCACCGGATCGGACGCAAGGTCAGGGAGGAGCTGAGTAGTCACGGGTTTCAGGGTACAGAGGCGATCGTGGCGAGGCGTCGAAGCGCGGTTAACGGACGATGAACTCGGTCACGCCCAACGCGTGAAGTCCGTCACGCCGGATCGACAACGCCGTTGGCCACGGCATCGTCGAGCTTGGCAAGCACGATGCTCCATACGCCCGGGAGTGACTGGTGGATGTACTTGCCGTTCCGGGCGATCACGCGCGATCGAGTGATGCCGTGTTCGCGCCACGTCGAAGCGCCTTCGGCAAGGTTCAACATCATCGGGGCCATCCGATCGACCGCCATCACGAATCGTGCCTCGGGCGTGTCGCCGCGCTCGTACTCGTCCCACAACTCGCGGAATCGTGTGCCCGTCGCTGTCGGCAGCATGCCGAACAGCCGGTCGGCAGCGGCCTCTTCGCGCTGCACTTTGGTGGCGGCACCCTCAGTGTCGTCGTAGGCGAACGTGTCGCCGGCGTCGATCTCGACGATGTCGTGCACCAACGCCATGGCAACCGCTGTGCCGAGGTCGATCGGCTCGCTCGCGTACGGCGCCAACACCAGTGCAGCGATGCCGAGATGCCACGAGTGCTCTGCGGTGTTCTCGCGACGACTTCCGTCTGCCAGGCGATTTTGGCGCTCGACTGCCTTCAGCAGATCGGCCTCCATGAAGAAGGCGAGTGCAGCTGTGAGGTCATTGGGTCGCTCGTCGGTTTGCAAGACTCGACCGTAGTCGGATTGCC
>JANMQX010000290.1:0-2142 GCA_031370745.1 Ilumatobacteraceae bacterium | reverse complement strand
GTCGAGCTGGCTCGATCGACGCGCTCACAGTGAGATCCAACAGGTCGGAAGTCACGATCTGCGGATTGACGGCCGGCAGTGGCAAGAACTGCTGTCCACGAGCCGGAGCAGCACTGGCCAACAACGCGGCGACCACAATCGCCACGCTCGCTACACCCAGTTCCAGTGGCAGACGGCGCGGCGTGTCGCTGCGCCTGACTCGGCGGGCCGCGACGCCACCGAGCACCGCCAGCACGACCAGCAGGCCGGCCTTGGCGACGATCTTCTGGCCGTAGAACGTGCCGACCAACGCGGTGACCGTGATCACCACGCGTCCGCTCATCAGCAGGCCACTCACGCCGGTAACTGCCAGACCGATCGCGGCCAGCCGGCTGACCCACGGCCACAATTCGCGCATGTCGCGGTCTCGCCTGGCCAGCAACCACGTCGCCGCTATCGTCCCGATCCACACGCTCAACGACGCCAGATGCACGACGCGCAGCGCGACGCCAACGATGAATGAGCCACCGATCCCGGCGTGGCCGCCGTACGCGCCGGCAATGACGAACCCAGCTGCGATCACCGCGAGGATGCGGACGATGAACGATCGGGCCGCCTGACTCCCCGCCCTGCGCATGAGACGGACCGACCACCACAATCCGAGCGCCAGTTGCACACCGACGAGCGCGCGCCGCCCCGGATCGCTGCGCAAGAGCAGGCTGCCCCAGGCCACGTTGCCGAACCCGACAGTCCACGCGTCTGCGGCCAGCAGCCCGATCCAGCCGATCGCGACGATGCCGCTGCACACGATTGCCAGTCGTGTGACCTCGCCGAGATCGCGCCGTCCCTTGCGAACGAGCAACACAGCGACGACGACCGCGCCGACAGCCAAGAGCTCGGCGCCGTCCGTGATGACACGAAGCCCGATCGACAGCCAGGAGCTGTCCACTTGCTGGCCCGACTCCGAGGGCGGGGCGGCTACACCGATACCGAACGAGATCGACCCGATCGTCTTGTGGAGATCAGCGGGGTCGACTGCGACGTACCGCAAGATGTACGCCCCGCGTTGCAGCGTGGGCAGGTCGGCCAACAGCGTGGTACCGCCATGAGCGGTGCTCAGTATCAGGTCAGTTTGCTTACCTGAGCCGAGTTGCAGCAGCCGCGCACTGCTAGCGGTGACCAGCACCGCTTCCGTAAAGCGCAATTCGGCTATCGGCGGCGACTTGGCCAGAACTGAACCGTCGACCGGGTCGGAACTGATGATAGAGGCGTGCGCTGCAGCCAGCGAGGCCGGCATCGCTAGGAACACGGCGAAAAGGCAGCCAAGAGCCGCCCAACACCATTTCATGCCCAGCCGGGGCCTAACCAGCGGTGGTCGTGGTAGAAGGCGCCGGACCAATCGGGACACCCGGGGTGATTGCGCCGTCAGCACCGATCTTGACCGTGGCCAAGGCGCACGTACCGCAGCCTGTCTTCTGCGAGTAGCTGGCCAACGGACCGTTGTAGTCACCCTTCATCGAAGCACTTCCGCTGACAGTGAGGTGATGATCGCCGGTCGTGCCGACTCCGCCGAATGGCAGGAAGACCGAACCTCCTGCGTTGGCGCGTTTGATGGTGACGTCTCGGCATTGGCCGTCGAAACAGATCTTCAACGGCTGTTCGGTGCCGCGAGCCAACGCTCCGGCAACGTCGGCGACGGCGAAGGTGATGCCTTGTGTGCATTTCGTACCGCAGTCGCTGCACGACACGAGGACGAGGGCGACACCGACCAAGGCGATGCGGCGGAACATGGCGAGAGCGTACCTGGAGGCGTGTCGCGGCACTGGGACTTTCGATCGATTGGTCAACGGCTCAGAGAACGTGGATGTTGCGCAGCTCGAGATCGCCGATCTTGACGGTGACGACCGAACCGGATTTGACACCACCTCGGGCGTCGGCAAGAAGGATGTAGTCGGTCCTACCGGCCACCTTGGTCTTGCCGACGTGAGTGTGGCCGACCATGCCGGGGTCTGCGTACTTGTTGCCGTTGGCGTCGACCACGAACGGTGCAGACGTTGCGTCGTGGACTGCGTTCGACTTGTCGCTGTCCAGGATTTGGTATTGCAGCTGGATCATCCCACCGCCGGCGGTGACATCGACCGACGTGAACCGAATGCCGTACTT
>JANMQX010000254.1:0-4300 GCA_031370745.1 Ilumatobacteraceae bacterium | reverse complement strand
TGACGACCAACCGGAACGTCATGATGCTGTCGGCCATGGTCAACGCGTCGGTGTGCCGAAGGTCGATCTCGTGCTGGCTGGGTGCGTCTTCGTGGAAGCTGTACTCCACCGGGATGCTCATCGTCTCGAGCGTGCGGATGGTCTGCTTGCGCAACGTGCCGGCGACGTCGGTGGTGGTCAGGTCGAAGAATCCACCCTCGTCGAGCGGCACCGGCGCCTGGCCTTTTTCAGGTGGCGAGAAGTAGAAGAACTCGATGTCGGGAGCGACGAAGAAGGTGTAGCCGCGCTCGTGCGCTGCCTGCAGGTTGCGACGCAGCACCTGCCGGGGGTCGCCATCGAACGCGGTGCCGTCGAGGTTGTGGATGTCGCAGAACACCCGAGCCTCGGTCGCCTTGTTTCCCTTTGGGTCGTCGCCCCAGGGCAGCACTTCGAACGTGTTCGCGTCGGGCATCGCCAACACGTCGCTCTCGAGCGTGCGCCCGAACCCGTCGATCGACGAACCGTCGAACGTCATGCCGTCCTCGAGCGCGTTCTCCAGCTCCGCCGGGCTGATGGCAAAGCTCTTCAAGCTTCCCAACACATCGGTGAACCACAACCGGATCAACCGGACCCCGCGTTCCTCCACGGTGTGCAGGACGTAGTCGCGTTGCTGCTCAAGCATGACGGTTCTTTCTATTCGGCAAATCTAACGCCCCAAAAACGGGTTGCCAGGAGGAGGCGAGATGACTAGGCGCAAACGCTCTCCAAGATCAAACGCGTGACCGTGTATGGGTCGCAGTTGGAGTTGGGGCGGCGGTCTTCCGCGTAGCCCTTGCCGTCCTTGGCGACCTGCCACGGGATGCGGATGCTGGCCCCGCGGTTCGACACGCCGTAACTGAACTTGTTGTACGGAGCCGTCTCGTGTGCCCCGGTGAGGCGGCTCTCGATGTCGTGGCCGTAGCCCTTGATGTGGGCGTCGACCCGCTTGCCGATCGCCTTGCACGCTGCCTCGATGGCCCCGTAGCCCTCGCGCATCGCCTGGGTCGAGAAGTTGGTGTGCGCCCCGGCACCGTTCCAGTCGCCCTTCACCGGCTTGGCGGCGAAACTGATGATGACGTCGTAGTCCTCGGCGATGCGGTGCAGCAGCCAACGAGCGACGTACAGCTGATCGCTGACGGTCACCGCGTCGGCGGCCCCGATCTGGAACTCCCACTGGCCGGGCATGACCTCGGCGTTGGTGCCTTCGATCATCAGGCCGGCATCCATGCACGCCTGGGTGTGCTCTTCGATGATCTCGCGTCCGATCACACGGCCGGTGCCGACGCCGCAGTAGTACGGGCCCTGCGGCTCCGGGAAGCCGTCCTTCGGAAAGCCGAGCGGCGTGCCGTCGGCCTTCAGCATCGTGTATTCCTGTTCGATGCCGTAGATCATCAGTTCCTTGGCGTACTTCTTGGCGACCTTCTCGGTCTGTGCACGCGTGTTGGTGGGGTGCGGCTTCATGTCGCTGGCGTTCAACACGTCGCACAGCACCAGCACGTTGTTGCCGCCACGCAGCGGATCCGGACAGGTGAAGACCGGACGCAGGACGCAGTCACTGTGCTCGCCTGTCGCCTGGTTGGTCGACGAGCCGTCGAACCCCCAGATCGGGGTCGGCTTGCCGTCGCCCAAGATCTTGGTCTTGGAACGGAGCAGGGGCGTCGGCTCTGTGCCGTCGAGCCAGATGTATTCAGCTTGGTAGGCCACGAAGTTCCTTCGTTCTCGGGACCGCAGACGCGCCGCGATCGGGACGCAGAAATAGTGCCAGGTTGGCCATTTCGGAGCCGTTGCCGAACTGTGAACGCTGTGTAAACCGGCCGGGTCGCGTTCAGATCGAGACGCGTTGGCCCTGGTTGAAACCGTTCACACGCTTGATGGCCTTGTAGCCGTTGATCCGCGCCTCGGCCATCTGGTCGGCAGCCGCATACGTGGGGACGTCGTCGGCTTTCGAGATGGCGAAGACCTCGTGCATCCGTTCGTAGATCTTGGCCACCTTGGCCATGCCGCGGTCCTTGTTGACGCCACCCCACAGGCGGTCGGTGTCGAAGACCGTGCCGCCGGCGTTGGCGATGTAGTCGGGCGCGTACAACACGCCGCGTCGATGCAGTTCGTCGCCGTGGCGCCATTCGGCGAGCTGGTTGTTGGCCGAGCCGCAGACGACAGTGGCCTTCAACACCGCGAGCGACTCGTCGTTGACGGTGGCACCGAGCGCGCATGGGCAGTACACGTCGACGTCGGCTGACACGACATCGGCAGCGGCGATCTCGGTGGCCCCGTGGGCACGGACCATCGCCGCGACTTTTGCCGGATCGATGTCGCTGACGAGCACTGTGGCGCCCTCACCGACCAGGAGCTCGACCATCGGCACGCCGACTGCGCCGAGACCTTGCACGACCACGCGCTTGGCGCGAAGCGAGGGCGAGCCGGTCTGTTGCTCGACGCACGCCCGCATTGCCTGCAACACGCCGAACGCGGTTGCCGGACCAATCGGCCCGGCACCTCCCGCGGACTCCGGCAAGGTGATGACGTTGCGGGTCTCGGCACGCATCTGGTCCATGTCGTGCAGGGTCGTACCGACGTCCTCGCCGGTGAGGTACTCGCCGCCCAACGAATCGATGAACCGACCCAGCGCCCTGAACAGCATCTCGCGGCCGTCCTGACGCTTCGGGTCGCCGATCACCACGATCTTGCCGCCGCCGAGGTTGATGCCGGCGGCTGCGTACTTGTAGGTCATCCCCTTGCTCAGCCGCAGCGCGTCTTCCATCGCCGCCAGATCGTCGCTGTACGTCCACATTCGGCAGCCGCCCGCAGCCGGACCGAGCACCGTCGAGTGAATGGCCAGCACGGCGCGCAGGCCGACTTCTTCGTTCTGGAAGCAGAGCAGTTTTTCGTGGCCGTTGGCCGCCATGTAGTCGAAGATCTCGGTCTTTTCCATCAGCGAATCGTCCAGCCGCCGTCGACCATCAACACTTCGCCGGTGACGTACGACGAGGCGTCGGACACCAGGAACACGACCGGCCCAACGAGCTCTTCTGGGCGGCCGCGGCGGGCCAGCGGAGTGAGGTCGCGCACGGCCTGTTCTTTGGCTTCGTCGTGCTCCCCCGCAGCGCCCGGCATGAACACCTCCATGTACGCGGGTGAAAATGCATTGACACGGATTCCGTGCGGAGCCCATTCGAGGGCCAGCGACTTGGTCATCATGTTCACGCCGCCCTTGGAGATGTTGTAGGCCGAGATGTTCTTGACGGCGACCTCGCCGCAGATCGACGAGTTGCTGGCAATCGTGCCTCCGCCGCCGGCGATCATCACCTTGGCTGCGGCCTGGGCGAAGAAGAAGTACGCCTTCAGGTTGACGCCGAGCACGAAGTCCCAATCGGCTTCGGTGTAGTCGATCGCGGGTGCTGCAGCATCGACGCCGGCGTTGTTGATCAAGATGTCGATGCGACCAAAGCCTGCGGCAACCTCACCAACGACGCGGTCGATCTCTTCCTTCCTCGATGCATCGCCCGGCACGACGAGGCAGTCACGGCCCGTCGCCCGAACGGCCGCTGCGGTTTCGTCCAACTCACTGACGGTTCGGCTGGTCACCGCAACGTCGGCGCCGTGCTGGGCAAGGCCAACGGCGATGGCCCGGCCGAGGCCTCGCCCCCCACCGGTGACGAGGGCCTTCTTACCGGTCAGATCGAACAGCGCGGACATCACGTGCGATGCTAGGCGCCGTGGGAACCACCCGACCGAAACGAACGTCCAAACTTGCATGAATAGACGTGCGTTTCTCGCCGCTGCGGTCGTGACACCGGTCCTCGCTGCCGTGGCCGCCTGTGGCGACGATTCCAAGAAGGCGACGGAGCCGACGCCTCTCTCGAATGGCGGAGAGACCGTTCCGGACTCGAGCTCATCGACAGGAATTGCCCATCCGACCGGTGCCCAAGACGTGGTGCTGAAGCTCTCGTACGAAGGGGGCCTCCTCCCCGTCGGGACCGCGTTCGTCAACACCCCCTCTCTGCTCGTCAGCGGCGATGGACGCGTCTACACCCAAGCGGTCACTCCGGCGATCTTTCCCGGCCCGCTGCTCCCCAGCCTCCTCGTGAAGACCATCACCGAGGAGGGAATTCAGAACATGCTCAACATCGTCAAGCGCGCCGGATTGGTCGCGCCCCCGCCCGATTACAGCGGTGGTAAAGGCGTCGCCGACGCACCCAACACTGTGCTCACGATCAACGCCTCCGGCGGCAGCTTTGTGCACAGCGCATACGCCCTCGGTGCCGATGTCCCGGAGAGCGCT
>JANMQX010000234.1:0-30053 GCA_031370745.1 Ilumatobacteraceae bacterium | reverse complement strand
ATGCTGGCCGACAGCTACGACTGGTTCGTCAGGAATCGCGCCGGCACCAGTCAGACCGGCCGCTCGCATCATCGAACGATCGCCAAACAGGGCGCACTTCGAGTGCTGAAAGCGGCAACCAGGCTGTTGCCGCGATAGCGATCTAGCGGCTTCGTACCTGGCCCAGGAGGGCAGCGAGGATGCCCTGCGCCGACGCATCCCATGTGAGTGTTCGAGCGCGGGCAAGTGCTGCGGACGCCAGCTTGTCGCGACGTGCATGGTCGAGCAGCACGTCGGCCATCGTTTCGGCGAGGCGCTCCAGCGGCACCAAGACCCCGGTCACGCCATCGACGACACTGCTGCGGTGGCCACTGACATCGGTGGCGACCGCCGCCGTGCCGCATGCTGCAGCTTCGGTCAGCGCCAGCCCCCAGCCCTCGGCCAGCGACGCGCTGCTCACCAACCATGCGCGCTGATATTCGGCAACGAGATCGGCTTGGCTCAGACGGCCCGTCATCGTGATCCACCCCCCGGCACCGTGAGCGGCAATTCGTGCCTCCAACGCCGGGCGCAGCGGGCCTTCGCCGACGATCACCAACCGCAGGTCCGGCAGGCGTTGTCGGGCGATGACAGCGGCCTCGATCAGTTCGTCCTGACGCTTCACCGGCGCAAGCCTGGCGACGGAGACCACCAGTGGCGAGATGCTGCGCGCGCCACCTGGACGGAACATCGCGTCGACGCCGTTGTTGACGGCAACAACATGATCGGCGCGAAACCCGAGTTGCAAGAGGTCGTCGCGGGTTGCTTCAGATGGGGTCAACGTCAACGATCGGCGGTAGAAAGGCGGCGCCAGACGCGCCTCGAGCGCCCTGCCGACACCGGCCAGCGGCCACGGCAGGAGCTGATCCCACATCGGTCCGTGCACGTGATGGAGGAACGTGATCCGAGGCCGCCTGCACCACACGGGGCTCATCCATGGCACCCCGTTCCACACCTCCACCAGCGCGTCGTACCGGCCCATTCGGCGCACCCACTCGCTGGCGACCGCGCGAGGAAAGACCGAGTAGCGACTGCCGCGGCGCACAACGCGGTATCCGTTGCGCGTCGCCGTCGACGGCTGACCAACAGCGGCAGACGTGCGATGGGTGATGTCCAATCCGGCCGTCGCCCACCGACGCATGAACTCGTCGGCATGCACTTCCGACCCGCCGGCGTCCGGGTCGTCGAGGTCGCGCCATGCCAACACGTGAACGCGGCGCGCGCCGTGGCTCATCATCTCATCGGCGAGCTGCTGAATGTTCGGAAGTGAGTCGTCAACCAAGGGGCAGGCGTCTCCACACCGGGCCAGGCAGGTGGCGCAACACCGAAAAAACGAAACGGAGCGTTCCCGGCACCCACACCACTCGACGCTCGGCTCGCAATCCCTTGACGGTCGCCTCGGCGACCTTCTCGGGTGTTGTCGCGAAGGGCGCGGGTTTCAGCCCGGCTGTCATGCGCGACGCGACAAAGCCCGGTCGCACGATCAGTATGTGGACGCCATCTTCGGCCACGGCGTCGCCGAGACCTTGGGCAAACCCGTCGATACCGGCCTTCGTTCCGCCGTACACCGGGTTGGCGCGGCGAACTCGCTCGCCGGCGACACTGCTGAGCATGACGACCGAGCCGTGGCCCTGCTGTCGCATCTGATTGGCGACGGCGATCGTGCTCGACACAACGCCAGTGAAGTTCACCTGAGCAAGTTCGGCTGCGACCGCTGCGTCGACCGTCGTGACGTCGCCGTCGCCGAGCACAGCAAACGCGACGATTGCCACGTCGATATCGCCGTATTTGTGCGCCAGTGAGGCCACCAGATCGACATGCGACGCCGTTTCCGTGGCTTCGAATGCGACGACTTCGACGGTCAGCGAATCGTGGCGCAAACCGGCTGCGGCGCGCTCACCACGCTCGATGTCGCGACAGGCGAGCACCACCGTGCGAGTCGTCGGGTTCAGCAACTGGCGCACGATTGCCAGGCCGATGTCGCTGGTGCCGCCGAGCAACACGATGGTTTGCGGCTGGCCGAGTGCGTTTTCCATGGAGCTCCAATGTGGTGACGTTTGAGGTTGAGATGGCGTCAGATCAAGCCGAGGCGACGGCCGAGATCGCTCTGCCAGACACCGTGTGGGTCAACCTCGTCGCGGATCGCCTTCCACTCGTCGAGACGCGGATACCCGCGTCGCACGGCGTCAGCAGTCATGTGCGAATCCTTGGCGAAGTAGTGCCGGCCTCCAGCGTCGAGCACCACACGGTCGAGACCGTGCAGCAGGTCACCGAGACCACGCGACGCCCCGGGCACGTCGAGCGCGAGGGTCCAGCCGGCCTTCGGAAAGCTCAACGGCGCAGAGTTGGCTGCACCGAATCGCTTGAGAACCGCGAGGAAGCTCGCTGCGCCGCTGGCCGACAGCCGTTCGACAACTGTGCGCATTGCGTCCTCCTCGCCGAACGGAACGACGAATTGATATTGCACCATGCCGCGGCGGCCATAGAGACGGTTCCACGATCCAACGACGTCGAGTGGATGGAAGAAGGCGCCGAGCCCCTGAATCTCGGCGGTGCGCGACGACGATGCCTTGCGGTACCACAACTCGTTGAAGGCCGCGACGGTGGCGTGATTGAGCACTCCGGTCGGCGGCACGATTGGTGGCACGGCCGCGACCTGGCGGGGGCCGTAGGCGAGCGGGGTGATCTGCTGTCGCGCATCGAGGTCGGCCAGCCGGGCGTGTTCGCCACGGTGCAGCACGCTGCGGCCGAGGTCGCGGCCCTTCGCCACGAGATCGATCCAGGCGACGCTGTAACGCACCTCATCATCGGTGCTACTCATCGTCGCCAGCAGCGCATCGAGATCGGGGATTCGCGAGGTGTCGACAAGCATCCTGCTGGTTTCGATCGGCAGAAGACAGATGGTGGCATCGATCATGATGCCGGTCAGACCCATTCCGCCGACGGTCGCCCAGAACAGTTTCGCGTTGCGGTCCGGGCCGATCACTGTCGTCGAGCCATCGGCGAGCATCATCGTGATCGAGTCGATGTAACTGCCGATCGAGCCGTCGACGTGATGGTTCTTGCCGTGAATGTCGCTGGCGATCGCCCCGCCGATCGTCACGAAACGTGTGCCCGGCGTGACGGGAACGAAGAAGCCACGCGGCACGATGGTTCGCATGAGCTCGTCGAGGCTCACGGCCGCCCCGACGGTGGCGCGACCGGTGACCGGATCCAGCACGACGTCGCCGGCGCCGGAAGTGAGACGCACGACCAGCCCCCCACCGTTCTGAGCCGCATCGCCGTAGCTGCGCCCGAGTCCACGTGCCAGCGCTCCACGATGGCCGGCCTCCTTCAGCGTCCTCGCCAGCGCGGCGGCATCGACGGTGATTTCGTCAGCAACTGTCGGGTTGGTACGTCCCCAGCCCCACAGGCGGGCTCGGGAGGGTGTCGGCACGCTGCGAGATCCTATCCGTCGGTGGTCTGGTTGAACTGCCGCTCAGCTCAGTGGCGCGTCCTCGGTCGGCTCCTCGGCGCGGTGATCGGTGAACCGCTCGACGGGCGTCTTGCCGCTGTCGACCTCGTCGTACGTCCAGTCGGGCTGCTTGTGCAAGAAGGACGAATCGAGGGTCGCACCCTTGTCGGCGATGTCGACGAGGGCCGCGATCAGATGGACTTCTACAGGTGTGGCATCGGGTTCGAATCTGGAGGTGACCTGCTGGGGGAACGCGTCCAGCAGGCTGCCGACGACAGCTTGCTGCTGTGCAGCGAGGCTGCAACGAGCCCCGTCGGCGACCGTCGCCAAGCGTGCCTTCACCGTGACGAGGTCGTCGGCTGATCCTGCGCCGTTGGCGGCGTTTGCGAGCAGCCGGGCGATCTCGGCGCCGTCCTGTTTGCAGGGCGTGCACTGTCCGCACGACTCGACCGCCAGAAAGCGCGAAACGCCCGCAGCAACGCTCACCGCGTCGGTGCCTTCGGCGATCACGATGTACCCGGCCGACCCGAGACCACTGCCGATGGATTTCATCGACTCGTAGCTGAGTTCAGTGTCGAGTTGATCTGCGGTGACGACACCGCTGGATACGCCGACCAACACGGCGCCGACCTTGACACCGCGCTGCACCCCACCGGCGGCCGTGTCGATGGCGACGCGCAGCGGAGTACCCATCGGCAACTCGAAGACGCCCGGATGAGTGACATCACCGGTGATGGTGCACACGATCGTTCCCGGCGACTCCGCCGTCCCCAGTGATTTGAACCACGCCGCCCCTTTGGCGATGATCGCTGGAACATTGGCCATGGTCTCGACGTTGTTGACCAGCACCGGCGGGGCGGGGCTGTTGTCTTCGTCTCCGGCCATTTGCACGTTCGCCGGCAAACCGCTTCCTGACTCGGCGTCGTCTTCAGACCTGACGACCTCGACGACCCCGCGGCGAAAGGGTGGGGCAATACGTGGGAAAGGAGGACGGCCATCGATGACTTCCAACAGCGCGGTCTCCTCTCCGTAGAGGTACTCGGACGGCCCCTCGACGACCCGGATCTCGATGTCGCCGACCCAGCCGGCGGCAGTGACCTCGGCGATCGCTTCATGCAGGCGGGCCACTTCGTCGCTGAACGCCTCCTTGGTGGCGATGACGATCGACTTGGCATCCATAGCCAGTGCACCGATCAGCGCGCCCTCGATCACGGCATAAGGGTTGGCCCTGATGATCGAACGATCCTTGAAGGTTCCCGGTTCACCTTCGGCCGCATTCACCACGACCGACGTACGCAGCACCGGCGAGGCGAACGACTTGATGGTGCGCCACTTCTCGCCTGTCGGAAAGCCGGCCCCGCCCCTGCCGCGCAACCCCGACGCGGCCAGTTCGCCGATGATCGTTTCCGCATCGACTGCGCCTGCGGCCTCGAGTCCCTTGCCGCCACCCGCCTCGATGTATGCGGCGAGGGAATCGTATGGCTTCGGGGGCAGGACCCTGTGTGCATCGTCTCCTACCGATTCGGCCATCGAAACCTCCCGAGCAAAATGGTGAGGCACCACGGCGAACACCGTTTGTCGCAATACCCCCTGAGATGTATCGCCAAACTACGCCCTCCGCGCGCTGTGAGAATGTGCATGTGGACGAGGTTGCGTCGGGCGCGGAGCTGCGTGCCGCTGGCCCTCGTCGGTGCCGTCAGGCGAGCAGTACAGTCCCGCGCATGGATCAATCCATCGTCCACAAAGCGCACATGGCGATCAACCTGGTGCATCGGTTGGTGTACTTCGTCCCCGAGGCCGGCGAGGAGTACGCCGCGCTCGGTGTGAAGGGTGCCGGCGGGTACTTCGCCTCGCGGTCCGCGCCAATGGGTGCCGTGACCGACCAGGTCGTGCTGGCCACGTTCTACAACTTCAGCCCCCTGGCAGTTCTGTCGACAATGCCAGGAGTGTGGGACGCTGCGTCGCCCGAAGAGTGGCAGGCAGCCAGGTTCCGCGTGGTCGAGCGCGCCTTGCACAGAGCCGCCGTCGATCTCTCCGCTGAGCAGGTCGCCGAGGCCCGATCGCTGATCGATCCCGTCGTTGCCGCGCTCGTCGTTGCAGGCAAGCCGCTCGCGGCGGGCAATGCCACGGTCGCATTGCCAGACGATCCGTTGGTCGCGCTGTGGCAACAACTGACGGTGGTGCGCGAGTGGCGAGGCGATGTGCACATCGCGGTGCTGGTGAACAACGAGGTCGGGCCGTGCGAGTGCCTCGTGCTGCAGGTGGGCACGGGACGCTTTCCATTGAGGAACGCACAGGCCACACGCCGCTGGAACGAGGCCGAATGGGCGGTCGCCGCGGGCAGGTTGGTCGAGCAGGGATGGGCCGAGACTGACGGCACGATCACGCCCAGCGGGATTGCCGAGCGGGACCGTCTCGAGGCCGAGACCGACCGTCTGTGTGCACCGATCTGGGAGCCGATCGGCGACGCCGGCGCGGCCAGGTTCACCGAGCTGATCATGCCGATCCACACAGCGATGGATGCCGCTGGCACCTACACCGCGCTCGCCTGATTGCCGTTGAACATCGCTGAACAGCAGCGCGGCTTCGCCAATCTGGCGAGCGACGTCGGTCAGGTCGTGGGCACCACGACCGGGTAGTACTCACCTCCCGATGGACCGAGGTCGCATTGACCTGAGTTCGCGTCTAGTACGGCCACTCGGGTGCGCGGTGGGTCACCCGTTCGATCAGGCCACCAAGCCGCAGTTTCAGGATCACCTTCAGGGCCAGGTTCTTGGAGAACCAGGGCAGCTGGGCGATCTGTCGCACCGCGTTCGCCGCTCGCGATCGTCGGTCGTCACCGAGGTCGGCGCAATACTCGGTCAGCGAACGCGACCGGCCGACATAGCGAAATCGGCGGCCGAAGATGAGTTCACGAGTTATCGCCAGAGTCACGCCGACTGACGAGAACGAGTCGTGGATCAGCATGGTTCCACCGTCCGAGACGCGTGCGCCCCAGTCGTGAATATCGGCTTGCGCCGGCGCGTATCGATGGGCGCCGTCGACGAACAGTACGGCGATCGTGCCGGTCACTTCATCGTGTGCCAAATGGCTGAACTCGCGTACGTGCCGCACCCGATCGGTGACACCTGCGGCAGCGAGGTTTGCGTTGAACGCGTCGTGATCGTCGGCGGCCTGTTCGACGAACCCACTGATCTGGCGCGGGCCACGATCATTGCCGGCATGTGGATCGATCGCTATGACTTCTACGCCCTCCGGTGCTGCATCGGCCAGCACGATCGTGCTGCGTCCTCGAAAGCTGCCGATCTCGACGATCCTTTGACCCGCCGAGGTCGCGGCCGCGGCCGCGTACAATCGGGCGGCCTGATCCTTCGACAACCAACCCTCGACCAGGTCGGTGGCGGCCAACAACTCGTCGGGCGTGCGGCCGGTCATGCGAGGTAGAGCCCGAAGCCGAACATTGCGATCCAGATCACTCCGAGCACTTGCAGAACCCGATCATGGGCAAAGATCTCCTCGGGCGCGGCACCATGTCCCTGTTCGAGGATCAACGTGTATCGCAGCAGCGCGGTAGTCATCGGGATGATCGACAGCTCGTAGAACGGCCAGGTCGTGCCGGCCAACTCGCGGGTGTCGAACGCCCAGATGCAATACGTCACCATCGCCGCGCCACAGCTGACCGACAGGACGATACGGAGGAAGCCGAGCGAGTAGTCGTCGAGTGTCGACCGGGTCTGCGAATCCTCGCCGAGATCGCGCAGCTCCGCGTAGCGCTTGCCGGCGACGATGAACAACGATGCAAACGACGTCGTCAGCGAGAACCACTTGCTCATCTGCACATCGGTTGCGACTGCGCCCGCGATGGCGCGCAGCACGAAGCCGGCGGCGACCGCGATGAGATCGACGACGGCGATGTGCTTCAGCACTGCGCTGTACAGCGAGGTCAGCACCACGTAGCCGGCCACCACGAGAGCGGCCTGCCAGCGGGTAGTCGCGGCCAAGCCGACGCCGGCTACCAACAAGCCGGTGCCGACCAGTCGCCCGATCCCGACTGGGATGGCCCCGCTGGCAATCGGGCGGTGTTGCTTGGTCGGATGATTGCGATCGCTCTCCGCGTCGAGGAGGTCGTTCCAGAAGTACGTGCCGCTGCTGGCCAGGCAGAACGCGACGAAGATGACGACAGATCGCCACAGCGACGACCAGTCGTTGAGCACACCAGCTGCACCCGGGGCGGCGAAGACGAGCAGGTTCTTCAGCCATTGTTTCGGGCGCGCCTGTTTGACGAGTGCTGCTGTCATCCAGCGACCACCTCGGGGATTTCCGAGATGGTCGCGTCATTGACCCACACGGCATGATCGGCCCGGGCCAGCAGCTCGCGGTCGCCGGCACTGTTGCCGTAGGCCCACACCTCGGCGTGGGCCCATCGCTGTTCCTCGAGCCACTGCTCGAGTCGGCGACGCTTCTCGTCGGCACGACAGTTCAGCCCGATGAGACGATCGCCGTAGCGGTCCCCCGAGCGCGCCGCATCGGTGCACAACACGTCATCGATCCCGAGCCGCAATGCGAGCGGGCGCACATATGCCGCGAGCGAGGCTGACACCAAGACGATGCGGTGGCCCGCCTGTTGATGCCAGCGCAGACGGCGCAACGTGTCGGGTCGTAGCCAGTTGACAAGCACGTACTGGGCGAACTGCTCGCCGATGGTCTCCACGTCGGCGACCAGCTTGCCGCGCAACGAACCACCGACGATGATCTCCTTGAAGCGGTCGCGGTCGCGCCGCACCGCAGCAACGATTGTGGCCAGTGGTCGGCGAAACATCGAGGTGATCAAACGATGTCGGCCGGCCGCGCGTTCGAGGAACGGGCGAACGCAGTCGCGCGTGGTCAGCGTGCCGTCGACGTCGAACGCGGCAATCACCATTCTCTCGCTCACTGCAGACTCCCGAGCACGCGCCAATATCCCGGCCAGCTCTTAGATACCACATCCGGGTCCTCGACTTCCACATCGGCAACCCGCAGGCCGATCACGCCGAACGCCATCGCCAGCCGGTGGTCGTGGTGGGTTGCTACGCGCGAGCCGTGCAGCACGGTTGGCTCGATCACCAGCCCGTCGTCGGTCTCGGTGGCGTCAGCGCCGAGGCGACGCAGCCCGGTGCACAGATCGCCAAGCCGATCGCTTTCCTTGGCACGAATGAAACCGACACCGCGAATGCGAGTCGGCGTACTCGCGAATATCGCTGCAGCCGCCAGCGTCGGCACGAGATCCGACATCTCGACCATGTCGATGTCGACGCCGTGCAGACGGTCACCGCTCTCGACGATCGTCGAGGTCTCGCCGCGGGTCGCTGCACAACCCATCGTCGCCAACACGTCGCAGAACCGGGCGTCGCCCTGCACCGCGTGCCTGGTGAGATCGGGAACTTCGACACGGCCACCACAGATCGCTGCCGCGGCGAGCGGGTAGCTGGCGGAGCTGGCATCGGGTTCGATCGTATAGTCGCGGCTGCAGTACGTGCCGGCAGCGACACTGATGACGTCATCGTCGTCGATGGTCACTGCGGCATGGCCGAAGTCGGCCATCACCGAACGGGTGATCTCCAGATAGGGGCGCGACACGAGACGCGTCGTGATCTTGATCCGCAAGCCGCCAGGAACGTACGGTCCGACCAACATCAGCGCTGTGATGAACTGACTGCTGATGTCGCCACTGATGCCGACGTGGGATGCCCCGCGCAGCGGTCCGCCGATGGTCACAGGAAGATGGCCCCACCGCTCCCCCGGCTGCAACCTCGCTCCGAGGGCGACGAGGGCGTCGTGCAGCGGTTCCATCGGCCTGGCCCGCAGCGGTGGCGCGCCGTCGATGTGATACGGCCCCGGTCCGAGCGCGGCCAGCGCTGTGATGAACCGCGACGTCGTTCCGGCGAGACGGGTGGGCAGCGTGATCGGTCCCGGCGCGAGCACACCGCCTGTGCCGTCGATTGTGGTCGGGCCATGCAGCGACTCGCGCCTTCCTACGCCGATTCCGAGCAACTCGAGACAGGTCAGCATGGCCTCGGTGTCGTCGCCATCGGGAAGGTTGGCGAACGTCGAGGTGCCCCCGGCCAGCGCAGCGCAGATCAACGCCCGATTGGCGATGCTCTTCGATCCCGGGACGACAACGACAGCATCGATCGGGTGCATCAGAGGAGTGACTCGATGAGATGCCACTAGCCCAGCCGTTGGACAGCCGGGCGATAGCCTCGGGCCAACAATCCACCCCGGTACAGCTCGGCCGCGGCCACATCGACCAGCACGATCGCAACACCGCGGTTGCCTTCGACGCTGTGCACCACTTCGAAGCTGGCAATGTTGACGCCCAACTCGGCTGCGAGCGTGAACACTTCGGCAGCCGCCCCGGGACGGTCGGGAATGGGGATTCGCACTTCGGCCAGCTCGCTCGGCTGATTGACCCGGTTCGGCAGATTGGCACGCGCCTCACGCGCATGTTGGAGTCGCTCGAACAATGCATCGCGGTCGTCGCGATCGACGACGTCGCGCATCGATGCCAGACCGGTGATCAGCCCGTCGAGTGCCGACAGGATCGCCGGGCGATTCTCGGCGCAGATGTCGAGCCAGATCGCCGGGTGGCCCGAGGCGATACGAGTCATGTCTCGGAAGCCACCGGCCGCCAGGCGCAACAGTGCTGCGTGCTCCTCGGCGCGGTCGCTGGCCAACCCCATCAACGTTGCTGCAGCCAGGTGCGGCACGTGGCTGATGACAGCAACGACTTGGTCGTGCCGGTCGGCTGGCAACGCCACCACGTCGGCGCCAAGTTCGGCGACCACTGCTGCAACCTGGCTGAAGGTGCTGTCGGCGGTGGTTGTCGACGGGGTCAGCACCCAGACCGCTCCCTCGAACATCGAGGCGTCTGCGCCGTCGAAGCCATCGAGCTCGCTGCCGGCCATTGGGTGTCCGCCAACAAATCGCGGGTCGTCGATCGATGCACTGATGCCGCTCTTCACGCTGCCGACATCGGTGACGAGTCCCGACGACTCGGCGAGCGCCCGCTTGACCCGGTCGGCAACAGCGAGCACGGGCGTGGCCACGAACGTGATGAACGCGTCGGGGTCGAAACCGTTCGCATCGATCGCACCCATTGTGCGGGCACGGTCGACGCGGCCAGGATCGAGGTCATCGCCGGTTACGTACCAACCGCGTTCACGCAGGGCGAGCGCGATCGAGCCGCCGATCAGACCAAGACCGGCAACATTGGCACGACGCGGGCTGTTCACGGGCGGTCAGCGTAGCTGCGAGCTAGCCGCGCCGACGCTCTCGATCAAGGTCTTGATCTCACCTGTGGTGAGTTCGCGCCACTCTCCGGGACCGAGGGCGGCGTCACGCAACGTCCCGATCCGTACCCGGACCAGCCGCTGGACCGGGTGGCCGATCGCCTCGCACATCCGCCGCACCTGCCGGTTGCGGCCCTCGTGAATCGTGAGCCGTAAGACACCCGGGCTCGGCTGCGAAACCTTCGACGGGGCAGTCATGCCGTCCTCCAACTCGATGCCCTCACGCAACTGGCGCAGCTTGCCGTGAGCAACGTTGCCTTCGGCCACTTCGGCGAGGTACTCCTTCTCCACACCGTGGCTCGGGTGTGTCAACCGCTGGGCGAGATCGCCGTCGTTGGTCAGCAGCAACAGCCCCTCGGTGTCGATGTCGAGCCGGCCCACGGGATAGACCCGCGGCTCGTCAGGCACCAACTCGACGACGGTCTGGCGGCCATGGGTGTCGCTGGAGGTGGTCACGATGCCGACGGGTTTGTTCAGCAGGTAGTAGACGAGACCTGGCTTGACACCGATCGGCACGCCGTCGACTTCGACATGATCGTGGTCGGTATCGACCCGCCGGCCCAACACGGCCACCTCACCGTTGACCGTGACCCGGCCGTCAGCGATCAGGTCCTCACACACACGCCTGCTGCCCCAGCCACGGATCGCCAAAACCTTCTGCAACCGTTCGCCTTGTGGAAGCGCGGCGTTCTTCGTCGCCCATTGCTCCCAGAGAGGCGGCTCCATTTCAGGCATCTGGCGTCGGCACGTCGATGCGCAATCCGTATTCGAGCGCTTCGACGACATCCGCGCCTGGCACGAATTCAGCGATCGGCGGCAGATCTGACAGCGAGTTCAAACCGAGCTTCTCGAGGAACGTCGGGGTGGTGCCGTACATGATCGCCTGGCCGGGGCCGGCATCGCGGGCCACCTCGGTGACATAGCCACGAGCCTGCAGCGTGCGCAGGACCCCGTCGGGATCGACCCCGCGGATCGATGCGATCTGGGCACGCGACAACGGCTGCTTGTACGCGACGATCGCAAGGGTCTCCAGCGCCGCGCCGCTCATGCGGGCGCGCTGCCCGTCGAGCAGAAATCGCTCCACGTACGGAGCCAGTTCAGCGTGCGACTGGTAGCGATAGCCGCCGGCCACTTTGACCAGTTGAAATCCGTGACCGGCCTCGTCGTATGCGGCCGACAGTTCTGCGCACAGCCGCTCGATCACGGCCGTCGGTTGCTCGAGCAGTTGGGCGAGCAGGTCGGGGGCGACCGGCTCGACCGCGACCATCACGATTGCTTCGATCGCCCGCACTGTCTCGCTATCGATGTCACTCATCGTCAGATCAGCCTTCGTAGTCGTCGATTGCAATCGATCCAGCGGCGACCGGCTCGAGTCCGCCCGTCCACATCACGTCGATCTCACCGAACTGCTCGTCCTGGTCGAGCTCGATCACGCCCTGTTTGAACAGCTCCAACAAAGCCAGGAATCGCACGATGACTTCCAGTCGTTCGACCAATCCACTGGTAAGGCGCCGGAACGAGATGCGACCGACGCGGGGCAACTCATCGACGAGTTCGGCGACCGCATCGGCGACGCTGGCACGTATCGGAGCGACGTGGAACAGATCGATTCGCTGCACGGGCTTGGGGGTGACGACGCGCACATACGCAGCGTGGATTCGCTTGGGTGTGGTGCCCTCGAGCAGATCGGGCATCACGTCGTCGAATCGTTCGTCGGGACCGGCGGTGCGCGGGAAGCTGCGGTCGGCGTCGTCAGCGAGTCGGCTGAAGACCCCGGCGACGTCCTTGAACGTCTTGCACTCCAACAGGCGAGCCAGCAGCAGATCGCGCTCCTCCCACAAGGCCAGCTCGTCGTCGAGATCGACATCGTCGCGGCCTGGCAGCAGCCGGCGCGCCTTGAGCTCGACAAGCGTCGCCGCGATCAGCAGGAACTCGGTGGCGACGTCGAGGTCGATGACCTGCAGGCGCTCGATCTCGGCGAGATACGCGTCGACGATCCGACTGAGCGAGACTTCGTAGATATCGACCTGTTCTCTGAGGATGAGATGCAACAACAGGTCGAATGGCCCCTCGAAGACGGGGGTTGCAACCGCAAATGCCATACGGGTTCAGGCTAGCTCGCCACTAGCCTGGCGCGCCGTGACCCGCGTCCTGTCGTGCATCCAACCCACCGGCGATGTCCATTTGGGCAACTATCTGGGTGCCCTGCGCAACTGGGTCAATGGCCAGCACGAAGCCGATGCGTTCCACGGAATTGTCGACCTGCACGCTCTCACGGTCACAGAAGCACCGGGTGTGATCGGTGATACCACAGTGCGCCTGGCGGCAATCTTGTTCGCCATCGGCCTCGATCCCGACGTGGCAACCGTCTTCGTGCAGAGCCACGTGGTTCAGCACAGTCAGCTGTGCTGGGTGATGGAGTGCACGTCGTCATACGGAGAGTTGAGCCGCATGATCCAGTTCAAGGACAAGTCGGCCAAGCGCGATGGCGATTTCATCTCGGCGGGGCTGTTCACCTACCCCGCGCTGCAGGCCGCCGACATCTTGTTGTACGACACCAACGCGGTCCCGGTCGGTGAGGATCAGCGTCAACACGTCGAGATCACGCGCGACATCGCCCTACGTTTCAACCGCCGTTTCGGAGACACGTTCGTGATCCCCGAAGCGGTCACGCCAAAAGTCGGCGCGCGTGTCATGGACCTGCAGGACCCGACCTCGAAGATGAGCAAGTCGGCCGACAGCGATGCCGGTTGCATCATGATGATGGACGACCCAGCCGAGATCGCTCGCAAGTTCAAGCGTGCCGTCACCGACAGCGACAACGAAGTTCGATTCGATCGGGCGACCAAGCCCGGCGTGTCGAACCTGCTCGAGATCCTCGCTGTCGCCACCGACTCGACCCCGCAGGCTCTGGCAACGAAGTACACCCAGTACGGGCCGCTGAAGTCAGACGCCGGCGACGCAATCGTCGAACTGCTGCGCCCAATCCAGGCCCGATACAAGGATTTGATGACCGATCGTGGCGAGCTGGCGTCATTACTGCGCAAGGGCTCCGACAAAGCCGGCCATGTGGCTGCGGCAACCCTCGAACGGGCCTACACGGCGATCGGGTTCCTGCCGCGCTAGGCCTCATGATCCACAACGGATCCGCGAGATACGCGGGTCTCTAGATGTCGTCGGCCTCGGTCAGCACTGATGCGGCCCGGCCCGCAACGTTGCCGCGCACGAGTTCAACCGTGATTGCCGATGATCCAGCCGCAACCAGGAGATCGGCGCCGATCTGCTCGTGATCGTGGTATCGGCGGAGGCGGGGTGTGCGTGGACCGACCATCGTCGCCGCCACTCGTGCCAACGTGCCGAGCCCGGCATCGAGCTTGCCGATGTCGTGCAACAGGGCACCAGCGATCTCATCGCGCGACCATGGCCCACCGAGCGACTCGAACCGTCGGGCGACATCGATCGAATGACGACGATCGGCCGCACTGAGGCGATGCCAGAGCAGAGATTCGCTGGCGAGGAGGTGTGCGTGCGCCCAGGCAGTGTCAGCGTGATCCGGTTCACGCCGCGACAGGGATCCGATCAACCGTCGGGCGAGATGGCCGGGACTTGCCACCCGCGTCATCGGCCGCGCGCGCGTGGGTGCGCGGACCGGTAGACGTCGAACATTCTCTCCTGGCTGACCTTGGTGTAGATCTGAGTCGTCGAGATCGACGCATGCCCGAGAAGCTCCTGCACGATGCGCAGGTCCGCGCCGTGATCGAGCAGATGGGTCGCGCACGAATGGCGCAGCACGTGGGGCGACAGCCTGGCGCCAAGTCCGATGCGGTCTCCATACTTCTTCACGATTGCCCACGCCGCCTGGCGCGACAGGCGTGCGCCACGCGTGTTCAAGAACACTGCCTCTGCGTCACCACGACGGGCCCAACGCTGTGGCTCCATGTGTGGTCGGCCACGCGGGCCGAGCCATTCGACCAACGCCGCTGCTGCGTGCCGGCCGTATGGCACGATCCGCTCCTTCGAACCCTTGCCGAACAATCGCACCAACTGCTCCTCATGATCAAAATCTCCCAATGACAACCCGCATGCCTCGGAGATTCGCGCTCCGGTTGCGTACAGAAATTCGAGGAGTGCGCGATCCCGCAAACCCGCAGGGTTGTTGGTGACAGGCGCTGCGAGCAACGCGGTCACCTCGACTTCTGAAAGCGGATGAGGAATGCCTGCCGGCACACGGATGCCCTCGATGTCGATACTGGGATCGTCGCGGCGTGTGCCCTCCTCGGCGAGAAACCGGTGCAGCATCCTGATCGCAGCGACCTGCCGGGCAACCGACGAGGCAGCCCCTCCTGCAGCGCGGCGTTCAGCGACGAACGCATCCAACGCGGCGCGGTCGACCGTGTGCATCGTCGCCGCGCTCCTCTGCAACCACGACCAGTAGCCCTCGATGTCGCGCCGGTATGCCGACAACGTGTTCGCCGACCGGCCGCGCTCCGTGGCCATCCACGACAGGAACTCCTCGGCCTCCAACGGCAGCGTCACCATTGCCCTCATGGTCGTCACGACGGTGCAACGAGGCTGCCCTCGCGAATGCGCCGATCGACGAGGAGCAGACCGATCACCGTCTTTGCGTCGTTGATCTCGCCGCGTGACACCATCTCGACCGCCTCTGCCAACGGAAGTCGCAGCACCTCCATGTGCGTCTCTTCAGGTCCGTGTACGTCGCGGCCGACTATCGACAGATCGGTCGCAAGGTAGAGGTGCAGCACCGAATCGGTCATGCCCGCCGACGAGTAGAAGTGCGTCAGGTATTCCAAATGGCCGGGCGAGAAGCCGGCCTCCTCGATCAGTTCGCGTTCGGCTGTGAGCTCCAGCGGTTCATCAGGCACGTCTCGCATTCCGGCCGGGATCTCCAGCACATAGTGGTCGAGGGGCCCGCGATACTGGCGAACGAACACGATGGTGGGCACACCATCCTGAAACAGCAGCGGCACGACACCGACGGCGCCGGGCGATCGAACGACATCGCGTTCGAACACTTCGCCGTCCGGTGCCTCGAAGGTGGCGATCACGACCTGCCAGATGTAACCCTGATGAACAAGCCGATCGCCGAGATGACGAAACGCCGGCGGCGAGCTCACGCGACAGACGAACTGGCTTCGTCGACGACGAAGAGGTGCGGGGCGCGCGATTCGCGACGGGCCAACGCCGCGTAGACCAACTCGCGAAAGAGCGGGTGCGGTCGATCAGGACGGCTCTTGAACTCGGGGTGGGCCTGCGTGCCGACCCAGAACGGATGATCCTCCAGTTCGATGAACTCCACCAGGCGACGATCCGGCGACAGGCCGCTGCAGCGCAGCCCTGCGGCTTCGAGCTTCGGCTTCAGCTGGGCATTCAGTTCCCAACGGTGGCGGTGACGCTCGCTGACGACCGGCTCGCCGTAGGCCCGGTACACGCGGGTGTTGGGTTCGAGGATTGCGTAGTACGCGCCGAGACGTTGCGTGCCGCCCTTGTCGACCACATCGCGCTGATCATGCATCAACGCAATCACGGGATGAGGCGTGCCCGGGTCCATCTCCGTCGAGTTCGCCCCGGCAAGGTTCATCACGTTGCGGGCGAAGTCGATGGTCATCGCTTGCAGGCCGAGGCAGATGCCAAGGCATGGAACGTCGTTCTCGCGAGCGAAACCTGCAGCAGCGATCTTGCCTTCGAATCCGCGTTCGCCGAAACCTCCGGGGATCAACATCCCGTCGAGCTCGGAGAGCCGACCTGCTGCCAAGAGGCCCTCGACATCTTCGGCCTGGATCCAGTCGACTTCGACCTTGGCACCGTGATGGAAGCCGGCGTGCTTCAAGCTCTCGACGACCGACAGGTACGCGTCTGGCAGGCTGATGTACTTGCCGATCAGACCGATCTTGACCGGCTTGGTCGATTCTTCGATCATTGACACGACTTCGCGCCACGGGCTGAGATCGACCGGCGCGTCGAGGCGAAGCACATCACACACAACATCGTCGAGACCCTCGTCGTGCAGGATCAGCGGCAGTTCATAGATGTTGCCGGCATCCGCAGCATTCACCACGGCGCGCTCGTCGACGTCGCACAGGTTGGAGATCTTGCGCTTCAAGTTGTCGCTGAGCGGCTCTTCGCTGCGGCACACGATCACATCGGGCTGGATCCCGCGGCTGCGCAGCTCCGTGACCGAGTGTTGCGTGGGCTTGGTCTTCTGCTCTCCCGACGGGCCGATGAACGGCACCAGCGTCACATGGAGGTAGCAGACATTGTCGCGACCGGCTTCTTTGCGGAACTGCCGGATGGCTTCGAGGAAGGGAAGGATCTCGATGTCGCCGACGGTGCCGCCGACCTCGGTGATGACGACGTCGACGTCGTCATTCGCCAACCGATGGATCCTCCGCTTGATCTCGTCGGTGATGTGCGGGATGACTTGCACGGTCTTGCCGAGGTAGTCGCCACGGCGCTCTGCTGCCAACACCGCTTGGTAGATCGAGCCGGTTGTCGCGTTGGAGTTGCGGCTCAACGGCTCGTCGATGAACCGTTCGTAGTGACCGAGGTCGAGGTCGGTCTCACCGCCGTCGTCGGTGACGAAAACTTCGCCGTGTTCGAACGGATTCATCGTCCCGGGGTCGACGTTGATGTACGGATCGAGCTTCTGCATGGTGACCCGCAGGCCCCGCAGTTTCAACAATCGGCCGAGGGAGGACGCGGTGAGACCCTTGCCGAGGGAGCTGGCAACGCCTCCAGTCACGAAAATGTGCTTCGGCATTGAACAAAGACCTCCGTCTCAGGCGAACTGACAACGGGACTGCAGCATACCGCGCCCTGACCCACTCGCGCGGATCTGCGTCTCAGCCGGTGATCCCAACGAGGCGAAGCACCGCCCCGACCCCGTTCTCTGTGTGTGGTGGGAGGGCAGGCAGCAGCAGCGTGCGAATACCCGCCTGCACGGCCCCGCTGTCGGCTCGGATATCGTCACCGACCATCACGACCTGGTCGCACGAGAGACCCAACGAGGCGCACGCGGCATCGAACATCTTCCGGTCGGGCTTCACTGCACCAACCTCGTACGAGAGTGTGTACGAGGTGACAAATCCCGACATCGCCTGCGCCGCAAACACCGCGCGAACGTCCCACCCGGTGTTGGAGATGATGCCTACTGCCACGCCGTGATCGTGCAACGACCGCAGCGTCGCCGCAGTTCGTAGATATGGAAACCAGGCCAGCGGGTCGTGCATGTCGTGGTTGATCTCGTCACCCAGTCGCGCCTCCCATTGATTCGCGAGGCCATATAGGACCTGCCAGCGCTGACGCCACACCGTTGCGTCGAGGTCGCGAGCATGAGCAAGCTCCTGGGGCGTCATCGCGGCGGCGTCTATTCGTTCCGCAATCTCCTTCGCTCGATCTGTCGACATCGGCACGCCGAGGCGTCGGGCACATTCTGCGATCGTGATCGAAAGCGGATCGTGGGCGAACAAAGTGTTGCCGAAGTCGAACAGCACGCCGCGAACATCCACGCAGCCAGCGTAGAAGGCGACCCCACTAGCCTGCCGTGATCATGAGCACGGATTGGCGCACCGGTCGGCTCACGATGTGCGGGAGCCTGACGATCCTGGCGTTGGCGCTACGCGCCCCCACGTTTGTCACGAGATTGTTCGATGCGGACGAAGCGGCGATCGGTGTGCAAGCGATGGTCGTGCGCTCCGGCGGAAAGCTGTACACCGACATCTACGACCGCAAGCCTCCGCTGCCACCACTGCTCTACGCAGCCTCGTTCTCGCTGACGGATTCCACAGACGTGCGGCTGATGCGAGTGCTGGTGTCGCTGCTGCTCGCGGCGTCTGGGATCCTGGTTGCGCTCGAGTGTCTGCGTCGCTGGGGGCCGCGCCATGCGTGGTGGGGCGGGGTGCTGTTGATCGCCGGTGCGATGGCCCTCTTCCCCACGGATGCGGGCGCTGCGAACTACGCACACTTCGCGTTGCTGCCGGGGACCGCAGCCATCATCTGGGCGCGGCGCGCGACGCTGCCGACCGCGATCGCCGCAGGCGTGGCGATCGGCGTCGCCATCTTGTGCCGGCAGAGCTGGTTGCTGGGCGTCGTGCCCGGGTGCATCAGCGTCGGTCTCCACGGCCGCTGGCGCAATGTTCCGCCGTTCCTGGCCGCCGCGGCTGCCACAGTGGCCACAACGGGCTTCTATGCACCTCTGGCAAGGTTCTGGGAGTGGAACGTCACCAACAGCCCGGGTTTCGTGTTCGCCGGCACCAGCATCTGGTCTGCTCTCGGGAAGGGTCTGGCCTCGGTCGCCGGGTTCGGCGCATTTCACCCGGTGATAGCAATCGCAACCGGCATCGCTGCTGCTGCCGGTGTCGCAGCGATCAGGCGCCGGACTGTGCCCGGCGACGTCGATCTGTGGGTGTGGGTCGCATCGGGCATTGCCGCCTGGGCCGCCGGACTGCGATTTTTCGGCCACTACTGGCTGCAGGTCGTGCCCCCGTTGGTGTTGCTGTCCGTGCCGGTCGTTGTCGAGTGGACCCGACGGGCGCGACGGGCGGCGATGGTCGCAGTGACGGTTCCCGCGATCACCACCTGGGTTTTGCTGTTCGTCCCTGGTTCGTTTCACAACCGGCCGGACCCGGCCGTCCTTGCCAGCTACGTGAGCTCGCATACCACGGCCGCTGACCGCGTCTTCGTGTGGGGGTCGTATCCCGAGGTCCTGGTTGTCGCCGGGCGACTACCAGCGGGTGCATTGGTGCACACCGACTTCGTTGTTGGTCGCTCTGGCGGCCGCAACGACCCGGCAAAGACATTGCCGAGCGCCGTCCCCGGAGCGCGCGACATCATGTTGAAGTCGCTCGCCGAGCACCCCCCACTCCTGATCCTCGACACGTCGACAGCACCCGGCCTCGGGTATCGGAACTATCCGATATCGCTGCTGCCCGACCTCGACCAATTCATCCACGACGGATACCAGCAAGTCGGCACGGTCGACGGCGTCACGATCTCGCGGCGGCGACAGTGAGTTCAACGATGAGCGTTCAGAGTGAGCGCACCTCACGCTCCGTCCGCCTAAGCTGGCCCGGATGGAGAGCCGCCAGTTGAGGGATTGGATTCCCTCTGAGGCGCAGCGTGATCTGACGGAGACCAGTCCGGCTCCACGATCGCATTGGTTGCGCGAACTCTTCATCGTCGTCGTCTTCTATTACAGCTACGAGCTCGTCCGCCGTTTCGCCCACCTCGGCAACGTGCAGCCGCGGGCCTTTCGAAACCAACTCCATCTCATCGATGTCGAGCGTTTCCTCCACATCTACAGCGAGTCAGCGGTACAGCGCGCGTTTCTTGGCGCGCGGTGGTTCATCAAGGTGATGAACGTGTACTACGGCACCCTTCATTTCATCATCACGGGCGGCCTGCTGTGGTGGGTGTACCTGCGCCGGAACGAGCACTACCGCCAGTACCGCAATCTGCTGGGAATGACGACGGCGCTCGCACTGATCGGATACTTCATCTTCCCGTTGGCTCCGCCGCGCATGGAGGTGTGCCACCACGGTGGGCCGGATTGCTTCGTCGACACGCTCGACAGGATCGGCGGGCTGTGGTCGTATCACTCGAGCGCGGCGAAGGCGATTGCCAATCCGTTCGCGGCAATGCCGAGCCTCCACTTCGGCTGGGCGTTGTGGTGCGGGACCTTGCTGTGGTCGTTCGCCCGGCATCCCATCATGCGGACGCTGAGCGTGATCTACCCGATGGTGACGCTCCTAGCGATCGTCGTCACGGCGAACCACTACTGGCTCGATGCTGCTGGCGGAGCCGTCATCTTCTTGACCGCCAGCCAGGTGTTGGGCATGTTGCGCCGCCGAGCGTCACGAAAGGCGCAGCCGGCCCCCGAGTAGGTCGGCTGCGTGGCGACGCGCCGAGTCGCCGGCCTGCTCGCCACTCAACATCCGGGCGATCTCGTCGATGCGATCGCCGCCGTCGACGCGGCAGGCATCCGTCGTCGTCACGTCATGCCCGGCCTCGCTCGACACGGTCTTGGTGACCATGATCTGCGTGTCGGCGAGCGCAGCAACCTGCGCCAGGTGGGTCACACACATCACTTGGTGACGGCGCCCGAGTCGGGCCAGTGACTCCGCGACAGCGGTTGCCGCAGTACCACCGATCCCGGCGTCGACCTCGTCGAACACCAGGGTCTCTGGGGCCTCGGTCAACACCAAGCGCAGCGCAAGCATCGTGCGGGCCAGCTCACCGCCACTGGCCACCCGCGACAACGGCAGCAACGGTAAGCCTGGGTTGGCAGCGATGAGGAACGTGACATCGTCGCCCGGTGCTTCAGTGCCAACGGTGATCTCCATCTCGGCATGCGGCATCGCCAACGATCGCACCACGTCGCGTACGGCCGCCGCCAAGCTCGACGCGCCCGCTCGTCGCGCAACTGCGACTGTCTGCGCCGCGTCTCGCTCGGCCACCGCTGCCGTCGCCCGTTCTCGCTCCAAAGCGACGACTCGTTGGTCGTAGCTCTCGAGCTGGGCGAGACGCTCCTGTGCTTCGTGCTGAAAGCCGATCACCTCGGCGAGCGAGTCGCCGTACTTGCGCCGCAGGTCGCGTAGAAGCTGACGCCGTTCGCGGATCTCCGCGAGCCGCTGCGGATCCTCGTCGAGGTGCTCGGCGAACGCGCGCAGATCGTGCCCGACATCGGTGACCTCTGCTGCAAGAGCGTGTAGTCGCGATGTGAAGTCCTCGAACGGCGACCGTCCGGTGAGGGCGCGTATGGCCGCGCCGAGGTGATCCACGGCGGCGTTGGCAGTGGTGTCGCCAGCACCGATCAACGCTTCGAGCGCCGATTCGCCCGCCTCTCGATGCGCGGATGCATCAGCAAGTACATCTTCCTCTGCGGTCAGGCGTTCGTCTTCGTCGGCGCCGGAGATTGCCGCCGCAGCCAACTCGCCAACCTGGAACCGCAGCAGATCGACTTCTCGCGCCCGCGAACGATGATCGCCGCCGAGGGCGGCCAAGGACGCGTCGATCTCTGTCAATCGCGCCCGAGCCGAGCGCAACGGTTGGAGATCGGTCGCACAAAATCGATCCAACGCGTCGCGTTGGGCACCAGTCGTCAACAGGCTCTGATGGGCGTGCTGACCGTGCAGGTCGACGGTGCGAGCCCCCAACTCGGCCAAGGTCGTCGCCGTCGCCAGCCGGCCGTTGACGTAGGCGCGTGACCTGCCATCCGTCGGGATCACTCGAGACACGATGTATTCGTCGTCGCCGACCACGAAGCGGCCTTCGACCCGTGCCTCGGTGGCGCCGGCTCGCACGACGCCGGGATCCGCTCGCCCGCCGACCAGCAAGTTGATGGCCTCGACCAGCATCGTCTTGCCGGCGCCGGTCTCGCCGGTGAACGCGGTCAGCCCTGGCAGCAGCACCAGGTCGAGCGTCTCGATGACCCCCATCGATTCGATGTGCAGTTCATGCAACATCTCAGCGGTCCGAGAGGCCGAACTTCGTCTTGAGGATCTGGTGGAATCGCCGCTGGCCGAAGCGCACGAACCGGGCGACCGAAGCCGAAGCCCGAACCGCGACAGTGTCGCCCTCGGAAAGAGTCGCCGCCGTCTGACCATCGATCGACAACGTCGCCGGGCGGTCGCCGATGATCTCGATCTCGACCTCTTCATCGGGGTCGAGCACCAACGACCGATCGAACAACATGTGTGGCGACACCGGTGTCAACAGAAGGGCACGATGCTTCGGTGAGACGACCGGTCCGCGAGCCGAGAGCGAATAGGCGGTCGAACCGGTCGGCGTGGCGATGATCAAGCCATCGGCGGCGTACGACGTAAAGGTCGCCCCGTCGATTCGAACCAGAAGACGAACGGTGTGGCCGGCTTCCCGCTTCTCGACAACGCCCTCGTTCAACGCCGTCCACGACTCCACGGCGTCGTTCCCGCACCGGTGAAGAGTCGCGTCGAGCATCATTCGCTCTTCGATCCGCCACTCGCCCGCTTCCGACCCGGCCACCCATCGCTCGAGCGCCGCAGTGAGCGCCGGCGGCTCGACCTCGGTGAGGTAACCGAGCAAACCAACGTTGACGCCGATGATCGGAACACCGGATCCCCCGAGCATCTTGACCGTTCGCAGCATCGTGCCGTCGCCCCCGAGGCTGAGCGCCAGCCCGGCGGATTCGGGCTTTCGTTCGCTCACCAGATCGAGGAGCTCCAGCGGCTCGGCGTCGACAGGTGTCATCCACGCCGAGTGACCATGTCCTGACAGCCAAGTTGCTGCCAGCCTGGCCAGTGCCGCGGCTTCGACCCTTTCGTGATGAGCCACCAGCAACACGTCGGTCATGAGTCAGATCCTGACCGACCGAGGCGGGCGTGCACAAGGAACTCGCGGTTTCCTTGCGCCCCGGTGATCGGCGAATCGGTCCAGCCCAGTACCTCGCACCCCCGAGCCGTCAGCGCCGCGGCGACCTCGTCGCACACGCGCTGATGCACTGACGGGTCGCGGATCACACCGCTGCCGCGATCGACCTCGGCCCTGCCCGCCTCGAACTGTGGCTTGACCAACAGCACCAGTTCGCCGTTCGGGTCACACACACCCATCAGCGCCGGCAACGCCCGGATGATCGAGATGAACGACAGATCGGCGACGACCAGATCGACAACGCCATCGATCGCGGCCGGACTGAGATCTCGCACATGGAGTCGCTCGTGCACCGCGACCCGTTGGTCGTCACGGATCTTCGGATGCAATTGGCCGTGTCCAACGTCGATGGCCACCACATGCGCGGCGCCGCGCTGCAGCAAGCAGTCGGTGAACCCACCCGTCGACGCGCCGGCATCGAGCACCCGCAGGCCGGTGACGTCGATTGCGAACACCTCCAGCGCGGCATCGAGCTTCTCGCCTCCACGGCTGACGAAGCGCGAACGCGAGCCTTGCAGCACAACCGCATCGGCCGGGTCGACGAGCCGTGACGACTTGTCGGCGATCGAGCCGTTGACCAGCACCATGTTCGAATCGATGGCCCGCGCTGCGTCGGCACGACTGAGGACCAAACCGCGGCGCACCATGTCAGCATCCAACCGCAGCCGCCTCGACACGGTTACTTCTTTGCGGGCGCTTTCTTGGCTGGTGCCTTCTTGGCTGGTGCCTTCTTGGCTGCTGGCTTCTTGACGGCGACCTTGGCGACACCCGACGGACCGGCAGCCTTCTTGACTGCTGCCTTCTTCGCCGGCGCCCGCTTCACCGCAGCCTTCTTCGCAGCTACCTTCTTCGCCGGCGCGGCTGCCGACGTGACCACAGTCGCTGGCGCCTTCTTGGCCGCAGTCTTGGACCCGAGGCCCAGGTTTCCGGCGACATCTTCGACCCGAGCTTCGACGTCGTCGAGCCGCTGGGCGAACCTTCCGAGCTGCCTGCTGACCTCTGACTGAATGAGGCTGACGACGTGTTCGGTCGTCGTGCGACCGCGCTCGACGAGCTGTTTGACGGTCTTCTCGGCATCCTTGCGGCGGACCTGTCCGGCCTTCACGAAATCGGAGACGAGCTTTTCTGCGTTCTTCTGCGACATCTCGGTGTATTGCATGCCGGTGTCGAGCAAACGCTTGAGTACTGGTGAACCTGTCATGCACGCAGCCTACCGGTGGCAATAGTCCCGTCGAGCAGGACCTTCGCCACATCACCAAGGTTCGCCGCAATCAGATCAGGCGGCGGCAGGACAACGGTTCCTGCCGGGGTGACACCTGACTCGACGTGCGCGTACCGGCAACCGAGCGTCGCCGCCATCAGCCCATCCGTTTCCGGACGGTCGCCGACCATCACAGCCTTCTTTGCAGCAGCTTCGCCGAGTGTTGCCCGAATCAATGCCGCCATCGGTTCGTGGGGTTTGCCGGCAACGATCGGCGCAACCCCGGACGCAACGACGATCGAGGCGAGAATCGCGCCACCGCCGGGGATCGGTCCGTCAGGTGTTGGATACGTGGCGTCGTCATTGGTGCCGATCAACCGCGCACCGATGCGAACGGCTCGACTGGCGACGAGCATCTCCTTGTAGTCGAACGTTCGGTGAAAGCCGACGACGACCACGTCGACATCTTCACTGGCAACGACTGCGCCCCTCCCGACAACGGCTTGCACCACGCCTTCACCGCCGCAGACCATCACTTTCTCACCCGGTTCGATGAGCAATGCAGCTGCGTTGGCAGACGTCAGCACGTCGCCGACTGCAGGAATGCCGATCGCCTCGAGCGATGCTTCCTGATCCTCGACCTTGGCGGCGGAGTTGTTGGTGACGAACAGCACGCGGTGGCCGGCGGCGCGCAACGTTGCTATCCCCTCGACCGAGCCTGGAATCGGTTGATGGGCCAGCCACACAACGCCATCGAGGTCACACAGCACGACACACGGTTCGTCATCGTTGTCGACGATTTGATCTGGCACCTGGCCATGTTGGCATGCCAGGTGCCAACCTGTATGGGTGCCGCGATTCGAACCGTTTTCCGCCCTGCGCTTCTCGCCCGACGAGCCGCTCGACGATGTCAGCGCGCCGCCGTACGACGTGTTGTCGCCCGCCGATGTCGACAACTTGCTGAAACGTCACGATCACAACATCGTGGCCGTCGATGTGCCGTTGGATCGTGATGGTCCCGGTCGCTACGAGCTGGCGGCGCAACGGTTGGAGGAATGGATCGAACAGCGTGTGATGACACGCGACCCGGCGCCGTCGCTGACGTTGTACCGCATGCAGTTCACCGACCCGGCCGGCCGCCAACGCGACACTGTCGGCGTCGTCGGCGCGCTCGAGGTGGTCGATGAGGGCGCCGACGGCGTGTTGCCTCACGAGCGCACGACGCCGAAGGCCAAGACCGATCGGCTCGATCTCACCAGAGCAACGAAGTGCAACCTCTCACCGATCTGGGGGTTGTCGTTGAGCGCCGGGCTCACCCAACTTCTCCTCCTACCCGGCGAGCAATTGGGCCAGTGCGTCGATGAGAACGGCGTCGTGCATCGAGTCGAGCGAATCGTCGAGCCGGCGCGCCTCGCGGCCATCAGCGCGGCAGTTGCATCGAGTCCGGTATTGATCGCCGACGGACATCACCGGTACGCCATCAGTCGCACGTACCGCGACGAGGTGCGCGATGCCACCGGTCGAACTGACACCGATGCTGAGCTGACGATGGTCTACGTCGCCGAACTGGTCGACGAGCAGCTCAGCATCGACCCGATCCATCGGCTCTATAGCGGAATCACCGCCGACGAGCTGGAGTCTCGACTGGCCGAGTATTGCGATGTCGCCGAGGCCGGCATTGTGACCCCCCGGTTTGCTGCCGAGTCGATCGGCCGTGGTGCAATGTGCTTGGTGCGCCCCGATGGCAGCGGTGTTTGGCTGACGCCGCGGCCCGAGGCGTTCTCGGGTGTTCGGGCCCTTGACGGCGCCTACCTCGAGCACGTCCTGCACGACCTGCGACCCAACAATGGCGCGCCGATCGAGGTCGCCTACCAGCACGGGGTGGCAAACGCTGTCGACCTCGTGCGCGCCGGCGATGCCGACGTAGCTGTGCTGATTCGCCCGACGAGCATCGACGAGATCCGCCGCACGGCCGTCGAGCGACTGCTGATGCCGCCGAAGTCGACGTTCTTCACGCCCAAGTTGCGAACAGGGCTGGTGCTACGGCCCTTGGATCACGTCACGCAACCGTGATGGACGCGTCGAGGTACACGTCCTGAATCGCGTTCAGCAAGGCGATGCCGTCGTCCATCGGACGTTGGAACGACTTGCGGCCTGAGATCAAGCCCTGTCCACCTGCTCGTTTGTTGATGACCGCGGTCTTCACCGCGGCGGCCAGATCGCCGTCGCCTTTGCTCTCGCCGCCGCTGTTGATCAGGCCGATGCGACCCATGTAGCAGTTGACAACCTGCCAGCGGGCGAGGTCGATCGGGTGGCCGGTGGTCAGCTGGTCGTAGACCAGTTGGTTGGTCTTGCCGTACGAGCTCGTGCCGAGACCGCTGTGCGCGTTGTAGCCGCCGTTGTTCTCCGGCAACTTCTGCTTGATGATGTCGGCTTCGATCGTCACACCAAGATGGTTCGCCTGGCCGGTGAGATCTGCAGAAACCTCGTAGTTGACGCCGTCGACCTTGAACGCGTTGTTGCGCACGTAGCACCACAAAACGGTACACATGCCGAGATCGTGGGCCTCCTTGAATGCTTTCGAAACCTCTTGGAGTTGGCGCGTGCTGTTGTCGGACCCGAAGTAGATCGTCGCGCCGACACCGGAGGCACCGAGATCGAATGCTTGGCGAGCCGAACCGAACATCACCTGATCGGCCTTGTTCGGGTAGGTCAGCAGCTCGTTGTGGTTCATCTTGACGATGAACGGGATGCGGTGCGCGTACTTGCGAGCGACGGCGCCCAGCACACCGAAGGTGGTCGCAACCGCGTTGCAGCCACCTTCGATGGCAAGTTCGACGATGTTGGCCGGATCGAAGTACAGCGGGTTGGGCGCGAACGACGACGCCGCCGAGTGTTCGATGCCCTGGTCTACCGGAAGGATCGACAGGTAGCCGGTGTTGGCCAGTCGTCCGTGACCGTAGATCTGGCCGAGGCTGCGCAGCACACTGGGCGAGCGATCGGATATGGCCAGAGAACGGTCGAGGAAATCGGGGCCAGGGAGCATCAGCTGTTCGCTGGTGACACCTTCGCACTTGTGATTCAACAGCGTCTCGGCGTCAGCGCCGAGCAGGGTGGACACGTCCACGACACTCCTCGAGATTCGTTCACGACCCGAAGCGGGTCGGCACCCCCAGGTGGCGGTGCGGCCCGATAATCGTATCCGGCCGGATCGTGTGCGGCTTCCGCTACGGAGCACCCAGAGCGGCGACGGCGTGCGCGAGCAGCCGTTGCGCTTTGGCGCGCTTGGCGACCTCGCACACTTCTGTCGCGACAACCTCCGTGCGGGCCTGTGTGCCGGCGGGGCCACGATAGAAGCGTCGCTTGACGATGCCGCGCACCACCACGTCAGTACCTGCGCCCCAGTCGGGGACTGTTGGTGGGTCGAACCAGGCGACTGGAACCGTTGCGGTGCCGCCGTCGGTCGACGTCGTCACCTCCAACGACAGCAGACGACTGCCCGATGACAACTCTCGGAGAACAGGCTCACTCGACAAGCGACCCTGCAAAAAGACGATATTCATTGTGGACGACCTCCGGTACGCCATCATGGCGAGATCAATTGGATGGTTCGGGGGAAGTCGTACCGTGACCGACCGTATCAGTGGGGTGCTGCACAGTTCCCCGACCGGCCTGCGACCTGTTATCGCCCGAGGCCGCGTAGTCGATCGCCGACATCCGCAAACTGAGGATCGACCTCGGCGATCATCCCGAAGAAGCGACGGGCCTTGATGATGTCGCCCGAACGATCGTGCAGATCGCCCAGCACGTACCACTGCCGCAAATGGTGATCGCGGACCTTCTTCGGGACGTCGGCGCCGCGTTCCATCAGCTTCAACGCGCCTTTCAAGTTGCCCTGATCCGCCATTGCACCGGCGGCAACGATCCGACCCTCGGCCATCAGAGCCGGTTCCGGCGAACCCTCGCGCAGCTCGAGCCATAGCTGATCGACGAGGTCGTAGCGCTTCAGCGCCCGATAGCAGTCGGCCAGCACGGCATGGTGGTTCAAGGTGCGGTCCAATTGGCGGGCGAGCTCCAACTCCGCTGCGGCCTTGCGCCACTGACCGGTGCGGTAGAAGGCCAGGCCGGCGATCTCGTGGCCGAAGGCCATTTCGGGCAGATCGCGCAGAACTGATTGCACCATTCGTCGGGCGTCGTCGAAGCGGCCTCGATCGAGGGCATCGGCAGCGGTGGTCAAACGCTCCTTGTACTTGGCGGCGCGGGCAGCGGGCGCTGTCTTGACGAGCGCGTCCGCGATCTCCGGAGCCAGATCGGATGACTTGCGGCGACGCGGCGTCTTCGCGTCGCTGGTAACGGCGTCGGCAGGTTCGGGCCGCTGGGCACGTGCGGTGGCCTTGCGAGCGGCGGATCGCAACGGACCGTCGTCGACCCACTGTTCGCGTTCCCATGGCGCAGGTTCTGCTTGCTGACGGGGCTGGCGCAGACCGCGGGCGGCCTTGACCTCGGCAGAGCGGAGTTGAGCCGCGGTCCGCGGCACCTCGACACGCCGCGGTGGAACCCGGTCGCGTCCACCAGGTCGCCCACCGGTACGACTGCCTGGTTGCGTTCGCGACGAGTCGTACCTGCGAGGACGTTCGCCGTCTTCGACGCGCACAGCCCTGGGATCGCGACGAGCAGGAGGCCCGCTGCGGCGGCCATCGTTGCCGTACGGCCGCGGCTCGGCGTCGCCGCGCGGTCGCCCATAACTCGGCCGTGCACCATCGCGTCGCGCAGAACCCCCGCTCGGGCGGGCCGGCCGGTTGTCTGCGGACGTCGAACGTTCGCCCGAATCGCCGTAGCGGCGCGGTCGCTCTCTGGAATCCCCATCACGGCGCGCCGGGCGACTACCACTGCTCGAGTCGGCGTATCGCCGGGGTCGATCAACGGACTCGTCGTCGTGACGCGGTCGATCGGGCGTCGCAGGTCGCGGACCGGGGCGACGCGCCGCCGGTCGGCCGGCGTTGCCGACGCTGCGAGGTCCGCCCTCGCGTGCTCGGCCGACACCCTGGCTGGCGCTCTGACCCGGGCGTGCTGGGCGTCCAGGACGCTGCGGACGGCCCGATTCTGCGGATGGGCGGCGGTCGTAGGGCATAGGTGTTCGAGCCTAGGTCCAAACTCGACAGCCCGGCGCGGGCGGTGAGATGGTCGCATATGGGCCGAATCGGCGGCCAGGCACTCACAACCGGCACGCGCCCGACAAACACGTCCAAAACGCGAACGAACGCCCCGGTAAGGGGCGTTCGTGCTTGAGAAATCCGGCGGCGTCCTACTCTCCCAGGGGGTCTACCCCCAAGTACCATTGGCGCTGGCAGTCTTAACTTCCGTGTTCGGGATGGGAACGGGTGTGACCCTGCCGCTATAGCCACCGAAATCTATTTGTCAAGGAATGGGTCCGCGGATCCAAAGATCCAGCGGTGCCCTCCGAGCACTCCAGAGCAAGCACGAGCGATTGTAAATCCAAGCCCTCGGCCGATTAGTACCGGTCGGCTGAACGCGTTACCGCGTGTACACCTCCGGCCTATCAACGTGATGGTCTCGTCACGGGCCTTACTGCGTTAACCGCATGGGAATACTTATCTTGGAACGGGTT
>JANMQX010000223.1:0-5767 GCA_031370745.1 Ilumatobacteraceae bacterium | reverse complement strand
GCCCAAGCCACTGCGGGCGCCCACGTCGTGGCACCCAGCGGGATGATGGATGGCCAGGTCGGCGCCATCCGTGGCGCGCTCGATTCCGCCGGCTTCCCGTCGACGTCGATCCTGGCCTATTCCGCGAAGTATGCGAGTGGTCTCTATGGCCCGTTTCGCGATGCCGTCGACGTGCAGATCGCCGGTGGCGGCACACGCAAGGGCTACCAGCAGGATTTCCGCAACGCTCGCGAGGCGTTGGTCGAGATCGACGCAGACCTCGCTCAGGGTGCTGACATGGTGATGGTCAAGCCGGCGTTGTCGTACCTCGATGTGATCGCTGCGGTACGTGCCCACGTCAACGTCCCTGTGGCCGCGTATCACGTCAGTGGCGAGTACGCGATGCTGAAGGCTGCCGCCGCCAATGGCTGGATCGACCACGACACCGTGGCGCTCGAGCACCTGACTGCGATCAAACGAGCCGGCGCCGATGTGATCCTCACCTACCTGGCGCGCTGGTTCGCAGAGACCCAACAGTGAGCACCAACGCTGAGTTCTTCGAGCGCAGCTGCAAAGTCATCCCCGGTGGAGTCAATTCCAGCATCCGCGCTTTCAAGGCGGTTGGCGGCACGCCGTACATCGTCCAGCGTGCCGAGGGCCCGTACGTGTGGGATGTCGAGGGACGCAGATACATCGATCTCGTGCAGAGCTACGGGGCGATCATCCTCGGACATGCCCATCCGGCGGTAACGGCGGCCGTCAGCGAAGCTGCGATCAATGGAACGTCGTACGGCGCCCCAACGCCGGGCGAGATGTTGTTGGCCGAGGCGATGACGGAGCGCGTCGCCAGTTGCGACATGGTCCGGCTGATGAACTCCGGCACCGAGGCCACCAGCACCGCGGTGCGGTTGGCCCGCGGCTTCACCGGCCGCGACCGCCTGGTGATCTTCCACGGAAACTTTCACGGGGCCACAGATGCGTTGCTCGCCGCCGGAGGAAGTGGCGTCGCTACGTTGGGGCTGCCAGGCACTGCCGGGGTTCCCGCAAGCGCGGTGGCCAACACTTTGGTCGTGCCGTACAACGCTGTGCCGCAGCTCGACGACCAGGTTGCGGCAGTCATCGTCGAACCTGTCGCCGCCAACATGGGCGTGGTCGCCCCCACCGAGGGATTCCTGCAGGGCCTGCGCGCCGAGTGCGACCGCGTCGGCGCGTTGCTGGTTTTCGACGAAGTCATCACCGGCTTTCGACTCGGTCGTGGCGGGGCTCAGGCCAAGTACGACGTGACACCTGACCTGACAACCTTCGGCAAGGTCATCGGTGGCGGCTTGCCCATAGGTTCCGTCGGTGGACGTCGCCAGGTGATGGAAACCCTGTCGCCCCTCGGTCCGGTGTTTCATGCCGGCACGCTGGCCGGCAATCCCCTGGCAACTGCCGCGGGTCGCGCCGCCCTCAATGAGCTGAACGACGACGTGTACCTCGAGATCGCACGGCGCGCCGATCGGCTCTCGTCGCTATTGGGCGAGGCGTGCGCCGCGGCAGGCATCGCCGCCAAGTTTCCCGTGGTCGGAACTCTGGTCGGCATGTACTTCGGCGACGGTGACGCCCCCAGCAACTTCGTCGAGGCCAAAACCACTGACGAGCGGGTGTATCGCACCTTCTTTCATGCGATGCTGAACGAGGGGATCGCCTTGGCGCCCGGCGCGTACGAAGCACTCTTCGTCGGGTTGGCCCACACCGACGACGTGCTCGACGCAATCGGCGAGGCCGCCGGTCGCGCGGCGACCGCGACCGCCAGCCAGCTCGACTGACCTAACCTCGCGGCGATGCGGCAGTTCGTCTCGCCAAGGTTCTGGCTTGCCATTGCCGCATTGCTCGGCTTGACATATGGGCTGTGGTACGTGTTGGTGCGCAAGGACGAAACCGTTGCAGTCATCGGCCACCCGGGCCAGCACGCAGTGACGGAGCACCGGGTCAATCTGCTGCAGCCTGTCTACGGCATTCAGGCCGACCCGGGCTTCGCAATCGTGGACGGTGTGGCGACAGGTGAGATGCACCTTGCACTCGATGCGACCCGCACGATGGTCGTGAAGGCGGGCACGCCGGGCCAGATCACGTGCGCCAAGCTCGCCGAGATCAACCAGTGCGTCGTCGCTGCGGATCTGCTCGGCGACGCCGTGGTCTGGTTCTCGTTGATACCCAACCCGCAACGCGCCGCGCTGATCCTGCCCGGCGTCACGGAGGTGCGCAAGAACAACTGGGTGTTGCTGGCGAACGGATGGGAGGTCGCCCGCAACGAGGTCGTCGAACGCAACTGCGACGCCGCCGGACTCGGCGACTTCGTCAAGCAATACGGCGGCAGCCTCAGCACATCGACGTTCAGTTTCGAACAACAAGAGATCGTCAAGGTGACGTGTCTCGAGCAGCCGGAGGCAGCGACAACAACTTCGTCGACGACAAGTACGGTGCCGATTCCAGCGGTTGTGCCGATCGACACCTCGGTGATCCCAGATCAGGGTGTGCCGTTGGATACCGCTCCGACAGGCGCCGCGGTCCCGGTCGACACCGTCGCTGGCTGAGTGACCGCCTCAGCTCGTCTTTCCCCTACGCGTACAACGCCCCCCGCCCCACCATCAGCGTCAGCTCCTAGAACGACTGTCGTTCGACGGGCTGACGTACATCACATGAGATGACAAAATCGCACCATCGAACTACATCGAACGCCGTGATCGCTCAGGGCGTTCGGCGTTGCCGGGCGATCTCGTAGGTCGCCAATGCCGCGGCGGCGCTGACGTTCAGAGAGCTCAATCTGCCGAGCATTGGGATGCTGACGATCAGGTCGCAACGTTCGCGGGTCAGACGCGACAGGCCGGCACCTTCGGCGCCGAGCACAAGGCACACTCCTTCGACGGCGAGATCGCCGATGTCGAACAGATCGCGGTCGGCGCCATCGTCGAGTCCGATCACCCAGATACCGGCGTCTTTGATGCGAGCGAGCGCAGCGGGCAGGCCGCCGACCAATGCCATGGGAACGTGCTCGACCGCTCCGGCCGCGGCCTTCGCAACGGTCGGTGTGATGTGCACGGCACGGTGACGCGGCAGCACCACACCGTCGACACCAGCACCATCGCAGCAACGCAACATGGCACCGAGGTTCCCCGGGTCGGTCACGCCGTCGACCGCGACGAGAAACGGGGCGTGGCCCGGACGCCGTTTGATGAGATCGGCGAGCTCCGTCTCGATCAGGGGCGCGGCGAATGCAATCACGCCTTGCGGAGCCTCGCTGCGCGCCTTCGCCTCGAGTCGCTTGCGGTTGACCTCTTGCACGGGGGCGCGCACGCTGCGGGCAATCTCGACGATGTCGGTGACGATGTCGCTGGCCGATTCCCCCTCGAGCAGATCGGTCGCAACCCACACTTCGCTGACTCGTCGCTTACCGGCAATCAAGAGCTCGCGCACTGCCTGGCGACCTTCGACCTGTTCGCCGCCGAGGGTCTTTTCGGGCTTGCGCCGTTCCTCACCCGTGGGCGTGATTCGCCCGGTGCGGCCGGCGCCGCGCGAAGAGAACGCCTGCGATGAACGTGGAGTGGATCCGCGACCCTTGGATCCAGACGCGCCGCGCCCCTGCGTTGCTGGAGTGGCTCGGCCACGAGCCGCCGGCGCGGCGCGACCCTTGGCGGGCGCTGGTGCGCTGCGCCCTCGCGCTGGGGCCTGGCGCGGTTGAGCGGCGCGCCGACCGCCGGCGCCTCCCGCTTGTCGTGCTGCCATCACTCCTCCTTCGAAATCACGGCTACCGCCCAACAGGCAATACCTTCTTGACGCCCGAGTGCGCCCAACCCTTCGGGCCGCCGGCCCTTCACGGTGACCGGTGCTCCACATGCTGTGCTCAACTTGGTCTGCATTTCTGCCCGGTGCGCCGCCAGCTTCGGCGTCTCGCACACCACTGAGCAATCGACGTTGCCGATGGTCCATCCATCGGCGCGAACCAGTGTGCCCGCACTCGCCAGCAACACCAACGAGTCGGCGTCCTTCCACCGCGGATCTGTATCGGGGAAATGCTCACCGATATCGCCGAGTCCTGCAGCGCCGAGCAGGGCATCGGCCACGGCGTGGGCGATGACATCGGCGTCGCTGTGACCCTGCAAGCCGCGACTTGCATCGAACACGACACCGCCGAGAACCAGCCTGCGCTGTGGATCGTCGCTGAAGCGATGGACATCGAACCCCTGGCCGACACGCACATCGGTCATCGTCGTTCCTTCTCGGCCAACTCTCGCGCCCACCTCAGATCGTCGAGATGCGTGATCTTGCGATTGGAGACCTCGCCGGCAACAACGACAACGCGACCGCCACAACGTTCGACGAGTGCCGCATCGTCGGTGGCTTCGCTGCCAGGTTCATGCGCAGCGCGCAGCACCGATGCGCGGAACGCTTGTGGAGTTTGCACTGCGACAAGAGTCGACCGTGCTGGCGTGTCGACGACGACGTTGTCCGCGTCGATGCGCTTGATCGTGTCGGTGACCGCGATACCCGGCACGGCAGCGTCTGCTCCTTCGCTGACAGCACGAATCACTGCGGCGAACAACTGTGCCGAGGCAAACGGACGGACGGCATCGTGGACACAGACGATGGTTGCTTCGGCTGGCACCGCGGCAAGGCCGGCGCGCACCGACTCGCTACGCGTTGCGCCGCCGGCAACGCCGCTCTCGCTCGCCGCATCCGCCGCCGGCACGACCACCACGACACCATTGCTGACCGATCTGGCCACGTTGGCGGCGTGATCGATGACTCGCCGTGAGCCGACCTGCTCGTACTGCTTGGCGCGGCCAATGCGGGACCCGCTGCCGCCGGCGACCACGATGGTCCAGACATTCTCTGTCTCGTTGAGCGACACGACCGGCGAGGGTAGTACCGTTCGACGCACATGGCTCACGAAGACCTCCTAGCGCGTACTGAATTCTTCGCCGACGCACCCATTGCGGTGCTGGCTCCAATCGCCGCCGCCGGCCGCGAGCAGCATCTGATTCGCGGCGACGTCTTGTTTCATGAAGGTGACATCGCCGACTCGTTGCACCTCGTGCTGCGCGGTCGAGTGGCGATTGCGATCGCCAACCCGATCGATCATCGCGAAACCGTGGTGGCGCTGATGGAACCAGGCGATCTGCTCGGAGAGATGGCAATGCTCGACGGCGGCCCGCGCTCGGCGATGGCCAGGGCGCTCGAGCCGTCCGCGGTCTTGACCATTCCGTTCGAGCCCGTCATGGATGCGTTTCGCAGCGACCCGAGTCTGCTGTGGGGCGTGACCCGTTTGCTCGCCCAGCGTCTCCGCGTCGCCGACGAGGCTCTGGCTGACAGTGTGTTTCTCGACGTCACCGGCCGCACCGCCAAGCGTCTGCTGGAGTTGTCGGAAGGCGTCGACGACTTCATCCTGCCCGTCACGCAAGAAGAGTTGGCAGGCATGGTCGGTGCGTCGCGCGAACGCGTCAACAAGGCAATCGCCAGCTTCATCCGCCTCGGCTGGATCGATCAGCACGAGCGCAAGTACACGATCCTGAAACGCGACAGCCTCGACATCCGTGCCCGCTGAGCGTCGCGCGGATCAGGCGTCGCGGCGAGCGGTGATCAGCGCGCCAGCGATGGCGACTGCGGCAGTTACCGCGGCGAAGTACAGGCCTCCAGCCACACGGCTGAGGGTGTCGGATGACGGGGCGTCGGGGTTGCCGAGCCCGAAACCGGAGATGTAGGGCAGGAACTTGTGCGGGTTGTTGACACCCGCCGCAGAGAGGATCGC
>JANMQX010000219.1:0-3650 GCA_031370745.1 Ilumatobacteraceae bacterium | reverse complement strand
CCACCGAACCGCCAACTCCACGTGCCAGTGGGCGATGGCGAGCCGAAGAAGCGCACGTAGTACATCAACGGGTCGCGCCCGCGAGGTCGCTCGAACGATGCCGTGAAACCTTCGAATTGATCGAGGACGTTCTCGAGGCCGATGATCGTCGCAGCCGTGACGTATCCCGGTGTCGAGAGTCCGCCGGCAACCAAGCGATACAACTGCCGATGCTGCGGCTGCGTCATCGCCGCCATCGTCAGCCCACCGTGATCTGTCGGCGTGTAGAACCACAGTCTCCGCTCCTCGTCTGCCGGGAATGGCCACAGTGCCAACCTCCGCTGGGCATCGTCGAGAGAATCGACCAGGCGCGCTGCCTCCTCCACCATGACGGCCGCGACCCTGGTGCGCGCTGGAGTTGCTGTTTCATCCATCAGTCACTCACTCACTCTCCGGGACCATGCAAGCCGAAGATCAAGTCGGGATCTCCAGCTCGCCACGACCCGTCGACCTGCGATCGTCGCCCGATGGCCCGCGTTCGCGCTTGCAGGCTGCGGCCCAAGGCGAGCTGGCCAGGTTCCCACGCGGACAACGCGGCGACGGGATCATCGGGGTGGGCGGCCAACGCGTCGCCCAGCATCCACGCATCCTCTGCGGCTTTTGCCGTGCCGGCGGCAGCGTGCGGGCGCACCACGAACGCCGCGTCTCCGAGCAAGCAGGCGCGGCCAAAGGCCATTCGCTGTACATCGAGATCGAACACGACTTGCACGAACAGTTCGTCGACCGCATGGACCACCTCGGCGATGGCGGTCGGCAGGCGTGCGGCTGCAACGGATCGGGTCTCGGCGACGTGCTGCGAACGCAACAAACCCGGCGGCACAGACACCACCCTGGGCATGCCGTTTGCATCGAGCAACAGATCGGCGAGATCGTCGCCGGCCAGATAGTTGCGATACCAGACAAGGTTGATCAGCCGCTCACCCGGGACGACCGAGCCGTCGCTTCCAGGAATCGGGTAGACGAGAATGTGGCTGTTCGCGTAGACGAAGTAGGTGATTGCGTCGTCGAGCGCCACCCTCGTCGCCTTGCCCAGATGTTTCTCGGGCACCACTCCGCGCCATGCGACGTAGCCCGAATATTCCGGACGCGCATCGGGAAGCAGAGCGGCTCGTGCTGTCGAACCGACACCGTCCGCGAACACGGCGAGATCCGGGTTCACCACTGTGCCGTTCGAGAACCGCAGGGTCAACGGTTCGAGTTCCACGGTGTGAAGTTCGTGCGACAAGCGGTACGCCGAACGATCGAAGCATCCGAGCATTTCGCGGTACACGGTGTTCCACGAGCTGAAGAGGTAGTCGTGCTTGTCGTCGTGTGCCACCGAGCCGTCTCTGGCGAGGTAGCGGATGTGACTCGTCGACACGGCAACGTCCTCGAGCCGCGTGCCGCCACGCTCCACGAGGTAGCGATATGTCGCGGGAAGGAACCCGATACCAGCTCCGCGCTCCTCGAGCTCCGCTGGGGAGCGTTCGTAGACCGTGACCACATGTCCGGCGTCGGCCAACACGCACGCCGCTGTCAGCCCGCCCAGCGACCCGCCGACAACAGCTATGTCCATGACTATTTGGCCTGAGGGTTGGGTCAGGGCTGGCCGAATGTGGCGATCTGGTCGATCGTGCACTCGAACAGCACCCGCCGCTCGTCGATCGATGGATCACGCAGCCCGTACGGACCCGGCTGTTGGGTGTACTTCGTCCAGATCTTGTCGACGTGCTCGGTGACGCGCTGGCCCTCGACCGGATCATCCTCGCTGACCTCACGCGACACCGTGTGCTTGATGCTCATCCAGTGATAGGGGTTGGCGGGATTCACCAACAAGCTGGTGAGCCGCGGATTGCTGCGGATCCATCCCGTCTTGGTGCGGTGGGCCGCACAATTGATCAAGATCGTGTTGCCCTCGTAGTCGAACCACATGGGCGTGAGATTGGCTCGGCCCCCGGGTCCGACGATCCCGAGCACCTGCGTGACTGGGTCGTCCATCAGCTTCTTGAAGGAGGGCTCCAGATCGACGAGTGAGTCGATCGCAGAACGATCTCCGACCGCAAATTGACCCGGCTGGGTTCCGGCCGACACGTCGCGAAACTTTGCAACCTTGATGCTCAACGTCATACCCCCATCGCTTGTGTTCCCGCGGCGATCATATGCGTCACCCGTTTCGTGTTCGCACTCGACCTATTGAGTGGATCAGCCGCGGGTGGCGGCGATCAGCGGCGCGTAGGTGGACGGATCGATTCTGGCGTCGATGAGACGAGGTCGATCCCACCCACCCGCTAAGGCGGCGCGGGCTTCCCCTACTGATCCAACGACCACCGCATCGAGCCCCATTGCCGCCGCCACCTGGGCGTAGTCGACGGGCGCAAATCGCACCGCAGCGGAACCACCTTGGCCGGGCTTCTGCTTGACTTCGATCAGGCTCAAGGCGGCGTCGTCGAACACCACCACGGTCACGGGCAGCTTCAGGCGGGCGAGCGTTTCGAGTTCGGCCAGGGCCATCGACAGGCCCCCGTCGCCGACCATGCATACGACTGGCAGACCAGGTCGCGCCAAAGCTGCGGCGATGGCCGCCGGCAACGCGAACCCCATCGTCGCCAATCCGTTCGAGATCAACAACTGCAACGGCGCAAGTGCCGGCCAGAACGGCATGATGGCGAGGAAGTGCGCACCGGCGTCGACCGTGGCGATCGTCTTCGACGGTGCTGCCGCCACCACCTCGGCGGCCAGTTCGAGTGGGCCGAAGTTGCCAGTGCTCGTGGCTGCGAGCGTGGCTCTGGCGACTGACAGAGCAGTGGCGCCTGCGTCGGGCTTCCATCCGGAGCAGGGCGTCACGACAACGCGGCTGAGCACGCTTGCGAGTGGGCCGACAACTTCGACAGAGATCGGTGCCAGAGTGGCGCACGCGGTGACCTCGGAAACCGAGACCACAGGCACGTCGTACCGCCATCGAAACGGCATCGGCTCGACCTGATCGAAGCCGATTGCCAAGATCAGGTCAGCCTCGCCCAGCAACGCCGCTTCGATCACGCCACTGGTGAACAGCCCGGCTTGTTGAGGATGACCTTCGGGTATCACGCCGAGCGCCTGGTACGTCGTCAACACAGGACACCCCAGCCGCTCGATCGCGGCAAGCACTGCTTGCGACGATGATTGCGCCTCCAGCCCGACGATGACCACGGGTTTGGTCGCGGTGCGAACCATCGCCGCGGCCTCCGCCACCACGTCGTCGCCCGACTGCGCCGCCATGGTCGGCGCAGGTGGCGCGATCTCTTGCCCGGTCGGGTCGTAGTCCATGTGCACAGCGCCAGCCGGCCGTGTCGCGGCGAGGTCGAGCGCAGCTCGCACGGCGCTGGTGGCAGTGACAGCGTTCGACAACCGGCCACTGAACTTGGTGACCGGCGAAAACATCTGCTGCTGATCAAATCGCTGATGGCCGAACAAATCGCGATGGGCGCTCGGCACGCAGTCGGTCACGACCAGCAACGGAAAGCGGTCGAGGGTCGCTTGGGCGGCGCCGTTCACCGCGCACGCCGCGCCGGGACCACGAGTGGCGATGGCCAGACCCGGGCGTCCGGTCAGCAGGCCATACGAGGCGGCCATCATGCAGGCCGTCGTCTCTC
>JANMQX010000214.1:0-1555 GCA_031370745.1 Ilumatobacteraceae bacterium | reverse complement strand
GTCGACCGCAACAAGCTCACTGATCCTGACCGGCTGTTGTTCCGCACTCGCATTGACACTCGTCCGAGCACCCCTGTACTGCGCCATATTCGGTTCACACACCTTTGTGTAACATTTTTATAGACGCCCAAATTGTCACGGTTCTGACTAAGAAACTTTGCCGTCGGATCCATCGGGGGCTACCTCGGCGCGACCTCGACCCTCCACCAACTGAACAAAGGAACATCGTGGACATCACCGAATTCGAACGTTCACTCACCGCCGACGGATACGTGGCCGTCCCCAAAGCAATGGCCGCCGACACTGTCGTTGCCGACCACTCCCACCCGTGGGACGTTCGGGCGATGGTGACCGCCGGGCAAATCACCCTGACTGTCGACAACGTCCCCACCACCTACCAAGCCGGCAACATCTTCACCATGGCAGCCGGATGCCTACATCACGAGCAGGTCGGCACCACCGGAGTCGAATATCTCGCCGGTCGACGCAACCCGACGCCCTGACCTGACCGCGCGCCTATCGCGGCCCGTTGTGATCGGCGCATCCGGGCGCGTCCCCGTTCGAGGCGCACCGAACGGCGGATCGGCTCGCGGTCACTTGCGCCCCGACCCATTCCATCGGGTGCCGCCGCTCCGCAAGTCTCGGGCTAACCCGCAAGGCCAGGCAGAAGCGTTACGCGACCTGTGCGGCGACGTCGACGGGCGCAGCGACATGTTCAGCTCGTCCGACATCGTCCCGACCAACGCCGTGCTTCACCGATCGGCGCTCTGAGAGCCGGTCAGTCGAGGGATCGAAGGAACCGCACGAGGATCTCCGAGACCTGTTCGGCGCGCTCCTGCTGGATCCAGTGGCCGGCCCCTGCGAAGACCTCGAACTCGCGCAGGTCGGGCAACACCTGGCGCATGCCGTCTAGTGCCTCCGGCGTGTTGCCGGCGATCAAATCGTGCTCGCCTGCTAGGTAGCACACCGGCTGGCGGATGGTGGCGCCGAAGAAGGGCGCCAGGATCGACGGCAGGAGGTCGATGTTGCGGTACCAGTTCAGGCCGCCGCGGAAACCCGAGCGAGAAAGCTCACCGACGTAGAAGTCGACGTCTGCTTCGGTGAGCCACGACGGCAGACGTCCCGGCATGACGAACTGCTCGATGAACGTCTCGCCGGCAGGGAAGTGGCCGTCGGCACCTTCGGTCGCCAACCCGTCGGTGACGATGTCACCGGACACGCCGTAGAGGAGACCCACGACGCTGCGGCGAACGTCAGCCTCGAGCTCCGCTTCCGCCAGGCCGGGTTCCTGAAAGTACAGCCGGTAGTAGTTGCGATCGCCCGCAACCATGCGCGACACGTCGCTGATCGTCACTCCCTCGGGCATCGCACCGAACGGCGGCGTGAACGGCACGCTCATCGCTGCGACCGCGCGGAAAACATCCGGACGCATGAGCGCGCTATACCACGCGACCGGTGCGCCCCAGTCGTGGCCGACGACGACCGCCTGCTGTTCACCGAGCGCCGCCACGACGCCCACCACGTCGCCGATCAGTTCGCTGAGTGAGTACGCCGA
>JANMQX010000142.1:0-1851 GCA_031370745.1 Ilumatobacteraceae bacterium | reverse complement strand
CGCGCTGAGACGGGGACCGGGCAACTCCGTCTCGACCTCAGCCGGCGGTTGGTCGCCGAAGGGCTCGGAACCGCATTCTTAACCTCGATCCACCGATCGGAGCCTTGAGGCACCGGCCTCGGGCGTGAGGTTCGACTGATTGTTGTCGTCGGGCGCGCTGACGTGTTCGGGGACGTGGTGAAGCTGATGGTCGTGCTGTTGTGTGGTTGTCAGCGCTCGACGTCGGATGCGGCGCGCCGTTCCGCAGGACCGGTGTCAGCCGGTGGCGGGTTCGAGTCCGCGTAGCGCTTCGAGTGCCGTCGTGAACGCGGTCGCCCATGGCCAGTTTGTCGGCATTCGCAGGGTCGGTCGCCCGGAGCGGTTGACGAGACGGCCGGGGATCGTCAGGAGTCGGGTGCGCAAGGTTCGGGCGATGACGAGTTGGTTGTCGACACGGACGCGCCCTGCGATCGCTGTCCAGCGGATCATGTTGTGCGCGAGGACAGCGCATTGCAGCCAGGCGCTGTTGGCGTGGAAGTTGCCGGACGGGACGTGCTCGAGTCCGGCGCCTTCTTTGAGGTCGCGGATCGCGAGCTCGACGACGGCGTGATGGCGGTGGAACTTGTCGACCTCAACCGCGTCACCGGCGAGGTCGGTGAGGAACGCGTGGTGTCGCCAATCGGGCCACAACTTCAACTGGTGCTTGTCAGTCAGGCGGGTGCGGCGAACGATCAGGCGGCGCGTCACCGCGCGTCGGCCGGTGCCGATCGTGTAGTCGCACTCGGCGACCTGTGCTTCGCCGTCGAGGGTGTAGTCGATGGTGCGCCACGCTGACTCGGCAATGTTGGAGATGGCGTTGTTGATGCCTTTGGTGTTGGTCCGCACGGCCATCGTGTAGCGCACGTTCAACCGGTTCAAGGTGGCGATGGTGTCGTTCGACCAGAACCCGGAATCGACCCGCACCGTCAACTCACCCACAGCGCCGGCGCGGCGGACACGGGCGACAACTTCGTCGATGAACCGGCGCGCACCGCGTTGAGTGTTCGCTTGTCCTTTGCGCATCCGGGCGTGCAACACCTCACCGCTGTCAGCGCGGGTCGCCAGGATCGGGTGATATCCGAGCTTGTGCGTGTAGCCGTATCCGGCGCCCTGCTTGTGCTTGCCGTCGACCTCGCAGATCGTCGAATCGATGTCGATCACCAACGCTTCGGCCGGTCCGACACCTGCCGCCCACGCCCGTTCGAGCGCGTGTCCGTTGACAGCTTCCAACTGGCGGACATGACCGAACGTGAACGTTCGAAGGAACGTCCCGATCGTCGACGGGGCCATCACCCGATGCCCCAGCACCGCCGACGTTGATCCGGCGCGCAACATGTCGGCGTGATCGATGTGAGTTCCGCCAGCGATCATCGCGTGCGTCAACGTCAACACCTTGCGCCCCGGGCGGGCACCACCAACACGCCCACCGAGCTTCACCGTCGAGTCGATCAACGCCTCCAGATCGAGCCGTTGCGTCAGTGTTCCGGTCAACAACAGACCGGCGTTGGCGACCAGATTCGGATCATCGAAAGACACCTCGATGCGGTCGATGGCGTGCGATACTCGCGTCACTGAATGTGTCTCCTGTGGTCTGGGTCTTGTTGATGTAAGAGACCAACATCGTCCCAGCCCAGGAGACCTTTCACGCGGATACGCGACCTACCTCACACCCCGCACATCGGTGGATCGAGGCTTAGCTGCGCAACGCATCGCCGCACGCGTCGGCCTCGTCGTGCTCGACGTTCAATTGATGTCGACCACCGTCATCGGGCCAGCCGCTCCAGCTCCAGTTCGACGACTGCGCGGGTGTCGGCCCCGATGAGAATACGCACA
>JANMQX010000134.1:0-2259 GCA_031370745.1 Ilumatobacteraceae bacterium | reverse complement strand
CCGCGCCTCGCTGGTGAAGGGCGACAAGATCGCCCGCACGCCGCTTGGTCGCCTGACGGTGGCCGACGTCGATAGGTGGCACACGCGATTGCGCGCGGCCGGCGTGGGTGAGTCATCGTTGCGCAACCAGCACCTGGTGCTGCGGGCATCGCTGTCGCAGGCCGCCCGGTGGGGGTGGGTCAGCACCAACGTGGCCGCGGTCGCCACCCTTGGCCGGCGGACGACCAAGCCGCGGGCGACGATGATGGCGGCCGACGTTCGAGCCGTGATCGAGGCCGGCGAACGCTTCGACCCTGCAGCCGGACTCGCGTTTCGTCTCGCTGCGATCACCGGCGCCCGCCGATCCGAGCTCTGTGCACTCGTCTATCGCGATCTCGGCGGCGATCGACTTACGATCGACTCGATCATCGCGATCGAACGAACGGGATCGGTAGATGACAGACAGGTGCTCGCGCTCGTCGATGCGGCGACCAAGACCGGCAACCAGCGGGTGGTGCGGTTGGACGAGCGCACCGTCGCGGCCATCAAGGCGCTGCGCGACGAGCGCGAACGCTACGGCCCGTGGATGCTGCAGCCGGGGAAGCGGCCGTTGAACCCGGAGCGCTTGACCGGCTGGTGGCGCATAGCCCGACGTGACGCAGGACTCGATCCGCGATGGCGTCTTCACGACCTTCGCCACTGGTCGGCCACCGAGGCCATCGGCCGCGGCCACGACATCCGAACCGTGGCCGGCCGATTGGGTCACGCCAATCCCGCCATGACGCTGCGGACGTACGCGCACGCAATGGACGGAGCCGACGCAGGCGTAGCGGCCACATTGGCGACGGCATTGGAGGACGAGTCGTGAAGCAGCGCTACATCCGCCGTGGCGATGAGCTCAGCGATGACACCGTGATCGTGGTTCGTGGAGGAACTCTGGCTGACGTGGATGTGCTCGACGACGCCTTGGCTGCGTTCGAGGTGTATGGCGTGTATGCCATCTCCGTGTTCGCGTTGGTGGACACCACGATCGACGAACTTGCGCAGGAGCCGCCGCTCGTTCGATTCGAATGGCTGACGTTGATGACCGCAGGAGCGGTTCGTGGCGCAGGTCTTCGTTTGGTGCCGAGCGGCCGCCGCACATTGCACCACAGCATCGAGTTCGACGACCTGTACGACGGAGTTGCGCAGCTGCAGACGTGCGAGCATCGGACCGTCATCAACCCATATCATGTTCGATGACAGGGAGCTTCGAAAGGAGGCCGACCATGAGCGATGAGCAGATCGACATTCGGGCAGACCTGAATGCCCAGGACGACGATGGGTATGGGTGGTCGACTCTGTCGCGAGCGCGCCACCCAGACATGGTCAAGGTCGGCTCGATGCTCCTGGCTGGCAACTCGCAAGCGATCGCAGTCGTTCGTGTGGTAGCGGTCGATGACGATGGCCAGGTTCATTTCACGATCCTCCCGGGCCCGATCAGCAAGAACCGTCACCTTCTCGACCACGCCGCCGCAACCTGACAGCTGTGATCGTTCCGATCGAGGTTGACATCCGCTGCGACCCCACGCAGATTGACCACACGGCCTGCCGTGGGCGTTTCTCGACGAGGCGGAACATCGAGAACGAATCGTAGAAAGAGCGATCGTTATCACGGGTGACGTTGACGATCCGGTGTTCGCTCGCGTCGCCTCGCTCACCGAGCGCCCAACTGGTGTCCAGGTGCACCTCGAGATCCTCCCCGGTGATCGGATGGAATACGTCGAAGACATGCGTAGGTCTCGCCTGTTACCGCGTGAGGCAGGGGGCTGACCACGATGATCCGACAGCTCAGGGTCGACTTCAACCGAGTCGTTCAGGGCTCGCTAATTCGTGCGAACGCAAGGCGGGCCGTCGACGGCGCAGATCTCGACGTGGGCATGACAGTTGTGGTCGGCGACGACGACTGGCAGTGGTCCAGGCTGAGGTGGTGGAACACGATCACGTCTCGGGATCGTTGGTGCTGCGCCTGATCAGTGGCTTGGTCGATGAGCGACCGCTACCTGTCTGAGTCCCAGTAGCGACCCGCGCGAGTAGTTCCGTGGGGACTGATCTGCTCGCCGATATGTGCGGGTTTGGCCGTGAGAGAGGTGCGCGATATCGGCAGATATGGGTCAGTGCGTTGGGCGAAGTGTCCCGGGTCGGCCCTGTGGGTGAGGCGCGACCGCCTACTTACTGAGATAGGGGCCAGCCGGGGTGTGTTCGAGCGAGCGTCAGCCTGCTTGTGCTGGAGGTGGCTAC
>JANMQX010000174.1:0-6899 GCA_031370745.1 Ilumatobacteraceae bacterium | reverse complement strand
TCCCTGCGGTGGTCTCGTCCTTGACGAAGTACAGCCACACCGAGAAGAGAAACGACACGAAGCCGGCGATGACAAACGGTAGCTTCAGCCGGATTGAGATGGGAAGAGATTTCATGTGCGAGCCTTTCGACGGTTAGGGATAAACTTAACATCGTTTAGTCTCTTTTATTCCCAATTATCGCTGATGACCGTGATCTGACTGGTTCTTTTAGCATTGTTCACTGAACATTTTGGCAATAATAACCGTCGTATCGGTGAGTGAGGAGTAGGCGCCTTCGATTCGGATGCGTTTCGAAGTGTTGCTAGCACGAGCACACGACGGGGGTTCGCTCCCTAGCGTCAACCAGCCGGATGGGCTATGAGTGTTCACCATGTGGTCTGACCTGTGAGCGCTGATCGCTTCGTCGCCGTGCATCTGATGCGCCGGCACTGGCTGGCAACGGTCGTGCTGGGCATTGGCCTCGGCTTGGCTGCGGCGGTGCCGGTGACGTCGTGGGGCATCGCCCGCCGCACCGACCGAGCGTTTACCGAGTTCCGCTTCTCTTCGCTGCGCGGTCTCACGGGTGTGCGGGGGGCGATGTTCTGCACGGACGGCTCGTCCGGGGGCTGTCCGCCTCACAACCCGATCGCTGAACAACAGACAATTTCGCGATGGCCAGAGGTCAGGGAGACGGCGCGACAGGCAGCGGCGATCGCTGCGGTGTCCACACGGGCTCACCCTCAACCGCAGCGCACGATCGTCGAGCTTCACTACGACGCACCGATGATGATCGATGGTGAGCTGATCACTCAGAGCGGGCGGGCTCGTCTGGTCGCCGGTCGATTGGCCAACTTCGATCGGTCCGACGAAGTGATGGTCAACGAAGCATTTCTGTCCAGCCGCGGCGTGAAGCTCGGCGACCTCATCAAGCTCGGGCTCTACAGCAGCGCCGAGTTCGACAAAGCAGGCGAGGGCGCAGCTGCGCCCTCACGCGGGTTCCGCGACGTTCGCATCGTCGGCGTCATCAGGCTGCCGCGAGATCTGCGGGCCGTACCGTCGACCGGCGGCATTTACACCGACGCCGGCAATCTGGTCGTCGGGCGAGGAGTATTCGAAACCTTCGGCGGCGACGCCGCTGTGTACGGGATCGGGCTGTACATCATGCCCAAGGACGATTCCGTCAGTCTGGGCGACTTACTGGCAGAACGCTACCCGACTCGGTCGAGCATCTTCGACATCGGCAGCGACGAACACGACCTACTCGACGCGACCGCTCGTTCCGTGCACCTGCAAGCGAACAGCGCGCTCGCGTTTGCCTGGGCGTCGGGTCTTGCTGCGTTGCTCTTCGGCGGGCAATCGCTCCTCGGACAGCTCCGACGTGAACTCGCGATGCGCCGAACGTTGTCGGCCATTGGGCTCGGCTCAACTGATCTCGGACGCATCGTGGCATTGCGGATCACACCGATCGCTGCGCTGGCGGCGGCCACGTCGTCGGCCGTAGCTGTGCTCGCCTCTCAGCTCGGTCCTATCGGCATCGCCCGCCGGGCCGAGCTCAATGGCGGCATCAAGGCCGACACCGTGGCGATTGGGGTTGGGGCGGTGACCTTGGTGGCGGCGCTCGCGGTAGTCGCTGTAATCGCCGTTCGCGCACCAACGAGGCGCCAGACGTCGCCCAATCGTTGGGCATCGCTCGTCGTTTCGCTCTCGCCGTCAGCGCGCGCTGGACTTGCGTTCACGCGGCGCGCGCACGCCCAGCGCCGCGCCGCTGTCGTCGCCTGCGTCGCGGCGGCCGGATCAGCCGTCGCCGCATTGGTGCTCGTCACCTCGCTCGGCGCGCTCGTCGCTCACCCCGCACGGTATGGCTTCGCATGGGACGCCCAGGTCGGCAACTTCGGTTCGTCTCAGCAAGCGGCCGACGGACTCCTGCTCGTACGCAAAGTTCCGCACATCACGGCCGCCGTCGGCTTCATCAACCAGGACTCGCTTGTCGAGGGACGCTACGAGCCCCTGCTGGCGTTCGACAGCATCGACGGCTACGACCGTCTCGAGCCGCATGTGAGCGATGGACGACTGCCCCTTACCGCACGCGAGATCGGTCTTGGCCGACCGCTTGCCGAGGCGTTGCACAAACGCATCGGCGACAGCGTCAAGGTCACGATCGAGACTATTGACGGTAATCAGACCCAATCGCTGACCCTCGTCGGTTACGCGCTCGTCACCAGCTTGTTCCCGTCGATCGATCCCAAAAACGCGGTCTTCGTCGACCCCTCACTGACCCGTGCAACCGGCGGCGGCGCCCCGAACGTTCCTCAGTCCATCCTCGTACGCGTCGATCCGTCGTATCGGAGTGAGACCGCCGCGGCGTTGCGAGCGGTGTTCCCCAACACCTACGCCACCGCCGTGCCACCTCCTGACGTCCTCAACCTGCAACGGGTCTCGAACGCGCCACCTCTGCTCGCCGTGGTGATCGGCATCCTCGCCGGCGCGTCCGTACTGCATGCTCTCGCCCTGATAGCTCGCGTCTCGCGTCGCGATCTCGTCACCTTCCGCGCGCTCGGCGCCAGCACACGGCAAGCCCGATCGTCCTTGCAGTGGTCAGCGAGCGTCCTCGTGGTCCCCGCGATCGCCGTCGGCGCCGTAGTTGGGCTCATCGGAGGACAAATCGCCTGGCGCAGCATCGCACACGCCAGAGCGCTCGACCAGGCGCCGACCACCCCGGCGGCATCGATCGTGGTCATGCTCCTCGTCGGCGTTGTCGCCACGAACGCGGCTGCCTGGCTTCCAGCCCGCCGCCATACGAATACCGCCAGCACCGCCTCATTACGATCCGAATAGCCGTTCGCTCGCAGCATCGCAAGCTGTTGCGATTTGCTGGACTTCCTGCGGCGAGGGGTGTCGGAACGAGAATCGCGACGAGTTCCGTCGCGACGCCTCGGGGCACTGTTGGACAATCGCCGTTTTACGGTACGAGGCCGACGTCACCTATCAGCCGAATGGCCACCTCGCCGGGCTCGGCGTCGATATCCCATTTCTCGAAGAACGCATTCGCGCCTTCGCTCCTGGCCCAATTTGCCACCGCGTAGAACGCAGCGCCGTCGGCCGAGTACCACGCCCGGTGAAACAGGCAACCAAAATCGCGGGCGCTGGCCTGCATCTTTCGTCAGCGTAGGTCGGCACTACGCGTTGGGAGCGAGGAGTTCCAGCGCGATGTTGTCCGGGTCGCGAAACTCCAGGATGCTCGCCGGACCGATGTTCTTCACGCCGCCGTGGCTGATTCCGCGACTGTCGAGAAATGCTGCTGCTGATTCCAGATCGGCGACCGACCCGACCGTGAAGCTCACATGGTCGAGCCCGACACGGTCTTCGTGGAACGTGTCGTTGCCCACTGGGCGTAATCCGAGCAACGAGTCACCCAGCTGATAGATCACTCCGCCGTAGAGGAAGCCGAGCTGTTGGCGGGTTGCCTCGTCTGCGTTCGGCGGCACCTCGTAGACCACCGGTAGACCAAACACGTCGTCGTAAAATGCGCGTGACCGATCGATGTCGGTGACCGTGAGTCGGACGTGGGCAAAGGCGAGCGGCGAGATCGGCATGACCCGACGCTAGCGGAGCCACGAACCCGAGTGGTCGTGGTGCCGGTTAGGGCCCCCCGCAATGGGGTATTCGTTCTCGGCCGTGCCGACGTGGTGCGCTCTCAACGGAAGGTCATGCCATGTCAGAGATCGAAGTCAATTCGAGGTTCCTCAGTCGCGTTGGTGTCCATGTCCGTGACACGCGAGCAGGCGGCCGACCGGTCGTGCTGATCCACGGGTGGCCGCTCTCCGGAGACAGTTGGAAGGCGCAGATTCCGGCTTTGAGCGCGGCCGGATACCGGGCGATCGCGTATGACCGTCGTGGGTTCGGCCAGAGCGACAAGCCCAGCGGCGGATATGACTACGACACGCTCACCGATGACCTCGAGGGGCTGATGGCCGAACTCGAATTGCACGACGTGACGCTCGTCGGCTTCTCCATGGGCGGCGGCGAAGTCGCCCGATACGTCACCAAGTACGGACAAGATCGGTTGCACAGCGTGGTCTTCGCAGCTGCCGTGCCGCCGTACCTGTTGCAGACCGACGACAACCCCGACGGTCCGCTCACCAAGGAACAAGCAGCCACCATGATGGCCGATCTGACCGCCGACCGAGACGGATTCTTCGACAAATTCACGACACAGTTCTTCTCCGTGAACGGAGACCTGAAGGTAACCGAAGCGCAACGCCAAGAGGCCATCGGACTCTGCCAACAGTCGGACCAGAAGGCTGCGCTCCAATGCATGACATCGTTCGGCACGGAAGATTTCCGAGCAGACCTTCCACACGTAACCGTGCCGACGCTCGTCATTCATGGCGACGGCGACGGCATCGTACCCTTCCAAGGATCAGGAGCGCGGACGCATGCGGCGATCCCGCACAGCGAACTGAAAGTCCTCCCCGGCGCACCTCACGGTTGCAACGTCAGTCACGCCGACGACTTCAACCAAGCTCTCCTGGAGTTCCTCAACACCTGACTCCAGGGCCGGTCCGTTCCGAAATCCCGCCTCCGCCTGGCCATCGGGCCATTGCGAAAATTCTGTTACGTTGATGGTGTCGCATGACACTACATCACCATGAACATTGACTCTGGTCTCGAAGTGTCAGGCTTGACCGTCAGCAGAACGACAGAGCTCGCCGACGCGGTGAAGGTGATCGAGTGGGATCACCTCGCAGACAGGACGCCCACCGCGGGCTTCATCGACGGTGTGGATCTGGTCGTCATCCGATGGGACGAGCAACACAGCGTTCTTTCCGGGCGATGCCGCCACCGCGGGGCCCTGCTCGCCGACGGCCATGTCGCCGGCGCAGACCTGATCTGTGGAGTGCACGGTTGGGACTACCGGATGGATACCGGGGTGTCGAGCTACGACACGTCCGATCGACTTCGTCGGTTTCGAAGCAAGATCATTGATGGCGTCGTGTACATCGATCGTGTCGAACTTGCCGACTACCGCCAGGTCGAGGGCCTGTCGCTGGATGGACCCGTCGACGAATACGAACATCACTACAACAACGCGCACGCCGACACGGCCGAAGAGCCGTTCGTCGCGGGCATCCACGAGCTCGCATTGCACGGTCTTGATCGCGTTGGCCACCACGGTCCCGTTGCTGCGATGGGGGTGGAACGAACCTCACTGCCGTCGTGGGACAGCCTGCTGTTCGCGACTGCGCAGCTGGCCCGGTTCCCGCTACTGGACGATGAAGTCGTTTCGACCGATGTCGTGATCGGCGGCAACGCCACGTCACCACTGCATCTCGAGATACCGATATTCGTCAGCGACATGAGCTTCGGAGCCTTGTCGCAGGAAGCCAAGACAGCGTTGGCCCGCGGCGCCGAGATGGCCGGCACGGGAATCTGCTCGGGCGAGGGAGGGATGTTGCCGGAGGAGCAAGCGGAGAACTCCCGGTACTTCTACGAGCTGGCCTCCGGCGGGTTCGGCTGGCGCGAGACAGTGCTCGACGAAGTGCAAGCCTTTCACCTCAAGTTCGGCCAAGGCGCCAAAACTGGCACCGGCGGTCATCTGCCCGGTCCAAAGGTGCGAGGCAGAATCGCCGAGGTCCGCGGACTGGCCGAAGGAACGCCGGCTGTTTCGCCCGCCCGGTTCCGTCAGTTCGACAACATCGCTCAGATCGCCGAGTTCGTCGAATGGGCTCGCCAACGGTCCGGGGGCATACCTGTCGGTGCCAAGCTGTCTGCGCAACATGTCGAGGCTGACATCGATGCAGCCTTGACCATCGGGTTCGACTACATCATCCTCGACGGGCGAGGCGGAGGGACAGGGGCTGCACCGCGTCTCTTCAGGGACAACATCTCGGTACCGACGATGGCGGCGTTGGCGCGTGCCAGGCGCCATCTCGACCGGTGCGAGCGCACTGACGTGACGTTGATCGCAACGGGCGGAATTCGAACGGCCGCTGACATCGCCAAGGCGCTCGCCCTCGGCGCCGACGCCGTCGCCATGGCAAATTCGGCACTCCAAGCAATCGGATGCGTCGGGATGCGGGCGTGCAACACCGACCGATGCCCGGTCGGCATCGCCACGCAAGACCCTGTACTGCGCGCACGACTTCCTGTTGACCGGGCTGCAGAACGTCTCAGCCGATTCTTGATCGCGACCGTCGAATTGGTGTGCGTACTTGCTCGCGCCTGCGGGCACGCCCATGTGAGCGACTTCGAACTCGACGATCTCATGACGATCGACCGCGATATCGCTGCGCTGACTGGCGTCGCCTACGCGGGAGTGATCAGGTGACGGTCGAGTCCGAGTGGCACAAAGTTGCCGAACTCGATGGATTGGACGACGGCCGCGTCCGAGCGGTCACGGTCGACCGTCGCACGCTTGCCCTTTGCCGCGTCGGCGAGCGGTTCGGAGTGCTCGACAACCGTTGTCCGCATCAGGGCGGCCCGTTAGGAGAGGGCAGCATCGAAAACGGGTGGCTACGTTGTCCGTGGCACGGCTACGACTTCGACCCACTGACCGGCCGCCCACCTGAGGGACTCGACGATGCCGTCATGACGTACGCCGTGGAAGTGCGCGACGACGGGGTGTACGTAGAACTTCCCGTTCGGTCCGCCGAGATACGGACTGTCTCGGACTCGATTGTCGAGACCCTCGTGGCCTGGGGGATCACCCACGTGTTCGGCATGGTCGGGCATTCCAATCTCGGCCTCGCCGATGCTCTTCGTCGGGCTGAACTGCGAGGCGACATCACGTACATCGGGATCCGTCACGAGGGTGCCGCGTCGTTCGCTGCATCCGCTTTCGCCAAGCTCACCGGCCGACCGGCCGCGTGCATCGCCATCGCCGGACCCGGCTCGACGAACTTGTTGACGGGTTTGTACG
>JANMQX010000104.1:0-3129 GCA_031370745.1 Ilumatobacteraceae bacterium | reverse complement strand
GAGGACATGGACGACGCCGACGCCGACGAACAGGTTCTCTTTGATGGTCCGGTAGGCGCGGCGGGCGATCGCGCGGGCGAACACGATCCGCGAGAGGTCGTTGGTCAACAGGGCGATGTCGGCTGCTTCGAGAGCGGCTTGAGTGCCGCCGACACCCATCGCGATGCCAACGTCGGCGGATGCGAGGGCTGGGGCGTCGTTGATGCCGTCGCCGACCATGGCGACTCGATGGCCGTCTCGTTGCATCGTGTGGATGGCGTCGACTTTGTGTTCGGGGAGCAGGTCGGCGAAGACTTCGTCGATGCCGAGTTCGGTGGCGATCTTGTGCGCTGCGGCGGTGTTGTCGCCGGTGAGCATCGCGACCCGGCTGATGCCGGTCAATCGGAGCTGGGCGATTGCGTCGCGGGCGCCGGGGCGGGTTTGGTCGGCGAAGTGGATCGCGGCGGCGACGGTTCCGTCGATCGTGACCCACGCGACTGTCGCGTCGGGGTCGTGGTCGGGGGTGGCAATGTTGTTGTCGGTGAGGAGGCGTTGGTTGCCGACGAGCATCGTCCGGCCGTTGACGGTGGCTGCGACGCCTTGTCCGTCGAGGGTCTCGAATGCGGTCGGCTCGGGCACGGCGATACCTGCGGCGGTGGCGTAGTCGACGACTGCTTTGGCAAGCGGGTGAGCGGAGCGGCGGTCTGCTCCCGCCGCGAGAGTGGCGATGTCGATCTCGGTGTAGGCGGGATCAAGGACGGTGATGGTGTCGACTTCGGGTTGTCCGATGGTCAGGGTGCCGGTCTTGTCGAACACGATCGTGTCGACCTGGGCGAGTGCTTCAAGATGGAGGCCGCACTTGACGAGCACACCGCTGCGCGCGGCGCGGGCGATCGCGGCGATCATCACCATCGGGGTCGCCAAGCCGAGCTCGGCCGGTGAGGTGAAGATCATCAACGTGACAACTTTGCGAACGTCGCGAGTAACGATGAACACGATCACCAAGAACACGACCACAACGGGTATCAACCACGCTGCGACCCGGTCGGCGAGACGTTGGATCGGGGCCTGGGCTGCTTCGGCGTCTTCGACCAGGCTGACGATCCGGGCGAAGGTGGTGTCGTTGCCGGCACGTTCGGTGCGAACGTCCAGTGCGCCGGCTTGCAGGATCGTGCCGGCGAACACGGCCGAGCCCAGAGTCTTGTCTTTCGGGGTCGGTTCGCCGGTGATCGACGCCTCGTCGACCGCGCCGTTGCCGCCGACGACGACACCATCGACCGGCAACTGCTCGCCGGCGCGGGCCAGAATGATGTCACCGGGGCGGATGGCGTCGATATCGACGACACGTTCGCCGTTGACGTCGCGGAGTCGGGCTGTCTTCGGCACGGAGCCGATCAGCCCTTTGATCGACGCTCGCGCCCGCTCGGTGTTCAGATCGGCGATGAACTCGGCGAACAGGATGATCGTCATCAACACCGCTCCGGCGACAGCTTCACCGCCGATCACGGCGAAGACCGTCGCGAACGTGACGAAGATCTCGGTACCGATCTTGTGCTCACGGACGAGGTCGGTCAGGCCGGTCTTGGCCAACGGATACAAACCGACCCCGACCGTCGCCCACAACACCCCGAGGGGCACCCAGTGCCGGGCATAGGCGAGCACGAACACCCCGACCACCACAATTCGGGCGACCTCGATCCATCGGCCACGATTCATCACGGCCCCGAAACCAACCTTTGGTGGTCGACCTTCGCGACTGTGAGGCGCCGACTTGCGGGTGTCGGAGGCGATCGGGTCGGCGGTCATCCCGCTGCCTTCGCCGTCGTTGTCGCCGGCTGGTGGCCGACGCCGGTGACATGATCGGCGTGGAACAACGCCTCGGTCGTCAGCCGCTCGAGGTGGTCGTTCTCGACCACATAGAACACCTGTGTTCCGTGGCGACGGGTCCGCACCAACTTCGCCAGCCGTAGCTTGGCGAGATGCTGCGACACCGTCGACGCCGGCGAGTCGACATGCGCCGCCAGTTCATTCACTGAATGCTCGCCATGCAGCAGCGCCCACAAGATCCGCAACCGGGTCGGGTCCGACAACATCTTCAATGTCGCCGCCGCAGCTGCAAACTGGGCATCAGACGGATCTGGCGTTATCTGCATAGTCACGCAGATAACGCTACACTCAGGCCGCCCATCCACCCAACCTCACTCGCAACCTTCTGCATCCACGCCATGGCGACTGGCCTGAGCAACAAGCCGGCTGGTCGACATCTCATCACCGTCGTGCTGGCGGCCTTGAGTCCTAGCAAACGAAGGCAATCACCGGTAGGCGGCCGCTCCCGCCCTACAATCTGCTCGATCGAGAGCTTGTCGTGGAGGATGCGTCTCTCCCCGCAGCCTTCCCAATTACGCCGAGAAACGACCGTCTTTCAACCGCTCGGTTTCTGTCGGCTTCTGTCCTCCGCAGCTCGAATGCCCTGCTCAACGCTACTTTTTTTGTACCCCCGGGAGGATTCGATCCTCCGACCTGCGATTTAGGAAACCGACGCTCAGGACAGGTGTTCGACCAGGTCAGGCACGGTGCCCACGACCGATGGACTGGTCTCTTCCCAAAGCCTTCTCACGAACACGGGTCACTGGCGGTCTCTGACGGCGCGATCACTGGGGGGTGATGACTAATGGCTCGACCGATGCAGATGGTCAAGGTGTACGGCGTTCAGGATCGCCGTTCCACGGCACAAGCGAAGCTGCCCTGGGTGGTGCGCTACACGATCGATGGTAGGCATCGCAGCAAGTCGTTTCGCACTCGGGCCGAGGCCGAACGCTACCGAGGTCCACTGTTACAGGCTGTCCACGCCGGCGAAAGGTTCGACCCGACGACCGGCGAACCAGAGTCGTGGCAGACACCGCTGCGCGACCTCCGCGTCCACGAGTGGTCGCGGCGTTGGCTCGCCGATCAATGGAAGGAATGGCAACCACGAACTCGGGCGTCGGCGACCGAGGCACTCGCCCGGTTCATCACGATCGCCGTCGAGCACGGAGCGAAGCCACCCGATGGCCTACGCGTTTACCTCTATTCGTCTTTGTCGCCCGACTCCGAGGGCGAACGCGATGCTCAGCACGAGAAGTGGATGGCGAGGAACTGCCTACCGCTCGG
>JANMQX010000091.1:0-3248 GCA_031370745.1 Ilumatobacteraceae bacterium | reverse complement strand
CGATCTCAAGGTCGCCGCGGGTCGAGTGATCAAGGGCCACAAGATCGGCCTGACCTCCAAGGCGATGCGCGCCCTCACCAACGCGACCGAGCCCGACTACGGCACGATGTTCGACAACTGGTTCGTCTTGGAAGGCGGCATCGTGCCGCGCAGCACGATGAACCGCCCCCTGGTCGAAGTCGAGCTTGCCTTCGTGTTGAAGGAACCGCTGGTCGGCCCGGCGGTCAACGTCGCCGACGTGATCAGGGCAACCGACTTCGTACTCCCGGCCATCGAGATCGTCGACACCCGTCAAAAGGGCCGCGGCCCCAACACCTTGATCGACAGCATCTCCGACGCCGCGGCGTGTGGCCTCGTGATCCTCGGGGCAAACCCCACCAAGTTGAAAGACATCGACGTGCGCAACGTCGGCGCGACGTTGTCGATCAACGGTGACATCGAAGAAAGCGGCATGGCTCGAGCGGTGATGGGCAATCCGATCAATGCGGTCGCCTGGCTCGTCAACAAGCTGTTCGAATTCGGCGTCTCGCCGGAAGCCGGCCATGTGATCTTGTCGGGATCGTTCATCAAGGCGATCCCATTCCAGGTCGGCGACAACGTCGAAGCGTTGTTCAACGGGCTGGGGGAAGTGACGTTCCGCGCTCGCTGAGTGCGCAGTTCAATCCTCGATGTATGCGATGAACTCGCAGGTCACGACCTTGGTACCGGCCACGACCTGAGTATGTCGCGCTGGTCGCGCTTCGGCATCAGGAAAGTGCTCGACCCAGATCGGGTTGCATGAGTCGCGAAACGCCGCATCGGGTGCGTAGAACGTGATCCGGGCAACGTGGCGCCACTCGGCGCCTGCGGCTTCGAGGATCTGACCGATGTGATGAAACAGGTTTGCATATTGCGCCTCGGCCGTGTCGGGCACGGTCCCCTGGCCGGGGTCGCGCGGTGCGATCACGCTCGACGCCAACAACGGCCCGATGCGCGATGCAGCCGGGATGGGATTCACGTGTTGGAAGCTGTTGATCTCGATCGACTGGCGTGGCATGTCATGAGCTCTTTTCTTGAGACAGTCGGGCCGCGTACCAGGCCTCGAACTCGGGCCGACGATCCTTCGATATCGGGAACACACCAGTCGTGGTCTCGCCGGCACCGACACGCTCCAGCGCCCAACTCTCCTCGGCCTCTTGCTGCACCGACGCTGCGGCCAACTCGACGACGAGTGACGGCGGGATCACGACAGCGCCCTCGCCGTCGCCAACCACGATGTCGCCGGGTATCACAGTGACGCCGGCACACGCGATCGGTATCTGGTGTTCAAGCGGCATGTGCGTGCGGCTGAATGTCGCCGCATGCGAGGCTGCGTGATACACGGAAATGTCGAGCTCGGCGACTGCAGGCGTGTCGCGCACAGCGCCGTCGGTGATCATGCCAGTGGCACCGCGGCGCAGCGCGCGAAGGGCGAACACGTCGCCGAACGTGCCTGCGTCGGGCTCACCGCGGGCTTCGATCACCAGCACCTCTTCGGGAGCCATGCTCTCGATTGCCCGTCGCTGAGCGTTCATCCCCGACGTGTACTGCGCATTCAGGTCTTCGCGCAAGGGCACGTAGCGCAAGGTGTGTGCGTAACCGAGCATGCGCTGGCCCGGCTTGATCGGCTTCAACCCGGTGAGGAACGTGGACCGAATTCCTTTGCGCTGCAGCTGGTTCGTCAGGGTTGCCGTAGATACTGAATTGAGCTGGGCGCGCAGCTCGTCGGTAAGCAGAACGGGACGCGGTAGCTCGTCTGATGACATCGGCTTAGTCAAGCACGACGGCGCGTCGAGGCCGCAACGCGACCGCCTCGATCAATCGGCGAGCTCGTGAGTGTTCCAGGTCGGTCGGGTATCGGCCGCTTGTACGTACTGCTCGGCGAGACGGCGCAACAGATAGTTCTCGAATGCATCTTCCGGCAGTGCCGGCGCGTAGAGATGACCCTGCTGTCGCACGCAGCCGAGAGCGATCAAGGCATCGGCCTGTGCGCCGGTTTCGACACCGTCGGCCGTCACCTCCAGGCCGATCTCGCGGGTCAGGGCGATGATCGACCGCACGATCGCGCGATCGTGAGGATGCGTCGTGATGGTGTCGATCGAGATCCGGTCGATGCGCACCTCGTCGAGAGGTAGCCGCCGAAGCATGCTCAACGACGAGACACCCTGTGCGAAGTCGTCGAGGCAGACGCGCCCTCCGCGAGCCCTGAACTCGGCGAGGTTCGATGCCGCCGATGGAAGATCGACCGTGACGAAGGATTCCCGCACGTCGACTGTGAGCAGGCGCGGGTCGATGCCACTGACGAGTAGATCGATCGGGTTGTCGCGCCATGGTCGCTCGGTGGAGTGAGGTGCCAGGTTGACACGGAATCGGAACCCCTCGGGAAGGCCTAGTACCGCAAGACGGCGAATCTGGCGGCGGGCCCCGCCGAACACTCGCTCTGTGACGCGATCGAGCAAACCGGCTCGCACCGCTAGCTCCATGAAATCGTGGGCAGCGACAACCGTGCCGTTGGGTTGCACCCACCTGGCCAGCAGCTCGGCACCGACGATCATGCCGGTGCTGGCGTCGAGCTCGGGTTGGAAGAACGGGACGATGTCGCCGTCGTCGATTGCTCGTCGAAGTCGCAACTCGAGGTCGATCCGATCACGGTTCTCGCGAGCCAGGCCCGTGTCGAAGTGGGTGACTCGGCTGCGACCCGACGTCTTGGCTCGGTAGAGCGCGACGTTGGCGTTCGCCAGGACTTCGCTGACGTTCGCGCCGTGACTTGGGGCGTGGGCTATTCCGATGCTGACCGACGACGGCAGCTCACGGCCCGCAGCGTGAATTGCCTGGCCCAGCACACCGTGTAGCTGGTGGGCAACGGCGACGGTCGTCTGCTCGGTTGCGCCGGGAAGGGCGACGACGAACTCGTCGCCGCCGATGCGCCCGGCGACTCCATTGCTGGTGATGCACCGCTCGATTCGATCGGCAACGATGCGCAGGAAATGGTCGCCGCCGCGGTGTCCCAGAGTGTCGTTGATGGCCTTGAAGCGGTCGAGATCCAAGAACAGCACCCCGACCGGCTGGGTCTCGTTCTCGCCGATCAGTCCCTCGAGCGTCTCGAACATGCCTCGTCGATTGAGAAGGCCTGTCAACGCATCATGTGTCGCCTGGTGCGTCAGCTGCTCGATGGAGACAGCCAGTTGAGAATTGGTTTCTGTCAGTTGAACCTGATCGCGTTCGATCTC
>JANMQX010000054.1:0-3301 GCA_031370745.1 Ilumatobacteraceae bacterium | reverse complement strand
CCACCGACTCCGAACAGGTCGGTCATCGGGACATGAACGCCGAGCTTGGCCAGCACCGCATGCGCTTTCGCTTTCAAACCAGTGCGCAGACCGACGAGCTTGGCCCGGTAAAGGAGGAGCTCTCGCCACTTGCGAACCTGTGGAGTGGAGATCCACTCGTCAGACAACATGTTCGCCCGCAACAGATCGCCGAGCAACTGGCAATCACTAATCGTCACCCGCCGTCGATCGAACACGCCGACCTTCGAGGGGCAACGAGATGGACGTTTGGGCCCGGCGGCCTGCAGCGCGTCGACCGCCCCATTACCAGCCGTCGGTCGCTTCGATCGCGACCTCTGGCGCTTCCCCGGCCTCAGCACCTCGGCAACAAGCATCTCCGGATCGATCGCTAACCGGACCCAGCCGAGCACCTCACCATCGGCTGCCATGTTCATCACCACCCTACGATGGCGATGCAGATCAATCGGAACATACGTTGACAACACGACCTCCCTTGTCGTGGGTTGGTGTGAGAACCCCAAGCCTCCCAGGCTTGATCGCTCACGGGGAGCGGAGGCCCCGCTCCTTCTTCACATCAAGAGCTGATCTTCGGGCGATGAGCGGATTGGGACACCTGGGGCGAGGTCGCTGACTGCTTGCGGTCTCTCCTAACGGGTTGTTGCTGCGGTCCAATCGATCGGCGTCCACACGGCCGGCTTCAGGCAGCCGCACAAGTCTCGGCTCCTCGCTACTCCTGGCGGGCGCCGAGTGCCCGCCATGACACGACACCGTGGGACGTCGGCCAGAAATTGGCCCACGATCCACGGGCTCCCGTACCACGCCGTAGCGCCGGACAGGGCTACATAGTCTTCGGGTAGTACTGGCCCGCGTCCAACGCAGCTACGTCGGCGCGGAAGCTGCTGGGGAACGGCCACTCGTTCTCGTGGCCGGGGATCGGGCCCTGGTTGAGGCGACCGGCGACACCGCCGCCGATCTGTTCGTTGCCGACCAGCGACCAGGCCTGACGCTTGTACGTCCAATTGTCGGGCTGCAGCACGTGGCACAACTTCCACTGCTCGATCGCCGCCGGGTGATCGCCGGCCTCCCACAGGTGGCGGCCGAGGTCGAAACGCGCGGCCGCCTCCGACCGGTGCGGGTCGCGTGGCTGCGACGCCTCGATCACCTCGCCGGGAGTCATCGCGAACCGGCTGGCCGTGACGTTGTGCACCCAGTCACGCACGGCGTCGGCGTAGGCGTCGCGGTTCTGGCCGCCACCCATCGTGCGGCGCGGGTCGATCGGCTCACGCCCTTCGGTCTCGGCGTCCTCGAGCGCCTTGCGGGCCTGCTCCTGCAACCGCGATGACAGCCACTGCGGGTACCGCACCGGCGCCGCCCAGCCAGGCTCCGGCGGCCGGACGATGATCCCGTCCTCGTCGATCCAGATCACGTTCGGGACGTTGACCACTCCGAACAGAGCATCCAGATGGTGGTTGGTGTCGACGAGCGACGGGTGCTCGGCGCCCGCCTCGTCGACCCACTGACGCGCCGATTCGGCGCCATCGATGTCCATCGACACAGTGACCACCTCGAGACCGAGGGGGTGAAGCTCCGTTCGCAATGCCTGCCACCCGGGCAGGTCGTAGCGGCAGCCTCAAAGACTTGGCCGTCGTCTGCACCAACGACGTTCGATTGACTCCTCGCATGCCGCTCGACAGAGCATGGTTCGAAACGAGAGTTGATCGCTCCGGGTTTCACCACGTCTGGATGGGCGCGGCGGCGAGTGCCGCCGACGCTCGAGGCAACTACGTGCGGTTGGTGCGAGCAACACTGAGCGCTTCGTGTAGCTGTTCGGCGCTGGGCGCTCCGGCGAGGCCGTCATCGCTCGGCGACCCGCGGAACTGCAAACGTTGAGCCTCCTCATCCGCGTGAGGACTGTTCATTCGTCCTGACCCGTCACCGTCTCCACCCCGTAGCCCCAACTCCCAACTCAGCCCGCCTTCGTCTGGTCCGCCGAGGCAACCTCAGGCTGCGCCGCGCTGAACGCCGTTGGGTCGGCGGCGAAGCTGTCCCGGCAGCGGGTCGAGCAAAACGACCACGTCCGACCGTCGGCGGAGAATGAAGGCGTCGTCGGACGGGCGGTGACTGTCATGGCGCAGACCGGGTCGATTTCGTCTGGTTTGGACGCGACCGCGACCGTCACGACCGGCGCCGTGGCCGGCGCCGATGGACGGCTGTCGGCGGCCGGCGGGTGGAACCGGCGGAGGCGGTTGGCGTTGGTCACAACCGACAGGCTGGAAAGGGCCATGGCCGCGGCAGCGATCATCGGGTTGAGTCGCCATCCGATGACCGGATAGAGCACGCCGGCAGCGATCGGGATACCGAGCGCGTTGAAGCCGAACGCGAAGCCGAGGTTCTGGCGGATGTTGCGCATCGTCGCCTTCGACAAGGCGATGGCCGTCACAAGCCCGGTGAGCTGGCCGGAGATGAGGGTGACGTCGGCCGCTTCGATAGCGACGTCGGTGCCGGTGCCAATAGCGATACCGACATCGGCCTGAGCCAGTGCGGGTGCGTCGTTGATCCCGTCACCGACCATGCCCACAATGTGGCCTTCGCCTTGAAGCCTGGCGACTTCGGCGGCCTTGTCACCAGGCAGGACCTCCGCCAGCACCCGGTCGACGCCGGTGGCACGGGCGATAGCTTCAGCGGTTCGGCGATTGTCGCCGGTGAGCATGACGACCTCGAGCCCGAGACGGCGCAGAGCGGCGACACTCGCAGCGGCGTCGTCTTTGAGAGTGTCCGCTACCGCAACTACACCGGCGGGTGCGCCGTCAACGGCGACGAACATCGCTGTCTTGCCGTCGGCAGCGAGTCGGGAAGCGGCGTCGGCCAGTGACGCAGTGTCGACGCCGGCGTCGGTGAGGAGGCGTTCGTTGCCGACCAAGACCCGTCGCCCGGTGACCGTGGCGGTGACACCCTTGCCGGTGATCGAATCGAAATCGTCGGTCTCGGCGACCACGATGTTGCGATCGCGGGCGGCTGCGATGATCGCCTGGGCGAGGGGATGTTCAGAGCGTGCCTCGGCTGATGCGACGAGTGCGAGCAACGTCGCCTCGTTGATGTCTGCCGTGGTGACGAGGTCGGTCAGTTCTGGGTGGCCCTTGGTGAGGGTGCCGGTCTTGTCGAGGATCAACACGTCGAGCTTGTGGGCGGTCTCGAGCGCCGCGGCAGAACGGATCAGCACGCCGGCCTCGGCGCCCTTGCCGGTGGCGACCATGATGGACAGCGGCGTGGCGATCCCCAACGCGCACGGGCAGGCGATGAT
>JANMQX010000046.1:0-2365 GCA_031370745.1 Ilumatobacteraceae bacterium | reverse complement strand
CCGGTCAACTCCGCTGACTTCATGATGCCGAGGTAGTAGTTGGGAAACGTCGTCGGGTGCTTCGCGGCCACTTCGGACAACGTGCCGCCATTGCGCAAATCATCGACCATCATGGTGATGGTGCGTTGCAACGCAAGGTCTTCGGTCTCATCGCCGATGATCTGCATCGCGTCGGTGATGGGGATGCCGGCTTTGACGAAGACGGCGAGCTGACGCGTGAAATGCATCAGCTCCTTCTTCTTGACCTTCTTCTTGGTGAGCTCGAAGTCGAGGGTCCCGCGCTTTTCCTCGATCCTCACCGGGAAGAGATTTTCGTCCATCAAACCCGAACGGGCGTCACCGAGCGTGTCGGCTTTGGTGACGCCCTCGACCGTTGCTCCGGTGGCGTCGATGGCGGCATATGCAAACCTTGGCATTGTCGTGGCTCCTAGCTGGCGTACAGGGTTTTGATGACTTCGTGGACTGTGGTGACGTCGTTCTCTACGAGTGCCATGCCTTCGCGCAGCATCGTTCGCATCCCTTGGGCGACGGCCAGGCGTCGTAGTTCTTCTGTCGTTGCCCAGCCGACGATCAGGCGGCGAAGCTCCGGCGTGATCCGCAACAGCTCGTAGACACCGATGCGGTCTCGGTAGCCCGTTCCGGCGCAGAAGTTGCAGCCCGTGCCGTGGAAGAATTGAGACTTGTCGCCCCCGCCACTGTGCTGGCGGAACGCAGCGACCTCGTCCGCTCCGGGCGTGTAGGGCTCCTTGCACGAGTCACAGATGCGGCGAAGCAGGCGCTGGCCGACGACGCCGACGACCGCGGATGCAATCAGGAAGGCTTCGATGCCCATGTCGAGGAATCGGTGCAGCGCCGCGACGCTGTCGGTGCCGTGCAACGACGACAGCACGAGGTGACCGGTGAGAGCGGATTGAACAGCGATGCGTGCTGTATCGGCATCGCGGATCTCGCCCACAAGGATTACGTCCGGGTCTTGACGAAGAATTGCCTTGAGGCCGGTGGCAAAGGTCAAACCGGCCTGCTCGTTGGTTTGAATCTGGTTGATGCCAGGGAAGACGTACTCGACAGGGTCTTCGACAGTGGTGACGTTCATGCCGCTCGAGTTGACCTCGAGCAGCGACGCGTACAGCGTGGTTGTCTTGCCGGCGCCTGTCGGCCCCGCACAGATCACCATCCCGAACGGAGCGTGGATCATCTTCGAGTAGTGCAGATACGTCTCACGTGGAAAGCCGAGCTCCGCCAGACCAATCATCGATCTGGTCTTGTCGAGAATACGCATGACGATCTTCTCGCCGAACACGGTCGCCACGCTGGCCACTCGGACGTCGACTTCCTTGCCGTCGATCACCGTCGAGAACTGGCCGTCCTGCGGTTTGCGCTTCTCGACGATGTTCATGCCACTCATGATCTTCAGGCGGCTGGTCAGGGCGGGATGCACGCTGATGGGCAAGCTGAACGCCTCGACGAGGTGACCGTCGATTCGGAAACGAACACGCAGTTTCTCGTCCAGCGGTTCGACGTGGATGTCTGACGCGCGGTCGCGCAGCGATTGGCTGACGATGCGGTTGACCAACTGGACGATCGGAGCCTGGTCGTCGAGGCTCACCTCGGCAGCCAGGGCGGCCACCTTGCTCTGGTCGTCTCCGACCTCGAATGTCTTGACCAGTCGTTCGATCTCGTCGTCTGCCCGATAGACCCGGTCGATGAAGGTGCGGATCGTGATCGGATCGGCGACGGTCCAACGCACGGGCATTCCGGCGGCAGCCTCGACGGCACGACGGCGGACGGGGGTCGGGTCGGCGGCAATGACGACGAGGACACCTGCCTCTTCGGCGATTGCGATCACGCAGTGGGCGCGAACGGTCTTCTCCTCGAGAAGCTCTTTTGCGTTGTCAGGCAGCTCGATCGATTTTGAATCGAGGAGATCGACCTCGGTGATTTCGGCGACGGCCTTTGACAATTCGCCGCGATCGACTCCGAAGCGGCCGAGCACGATGTCGGCGAACTGCAGCAGGTCGCCGTTGGCGCCCGACAGCGCGACGGGCAAGTTCTCAGCGGCCAGTTGCTCGCGCTCGATGAGAATCTGGCCAACTCGCATGCACTCGCCGGCTGCCTCGCCCGGCGCCGCAAGCGTCGCCAGCGGACGCGGCAGCGAAGCTGCGGCGTCGGCTGCTGAGTCCTTTGTCTTTTGAAACAGTGCCATGTTGCCCGTCTCCCGCCAAGTGGGGGCGTAGCCAGCTCACGTCAGTACGACGAGAAGCTGGGTTCCGATTTGTTGGTGCCGCTCGCCGGCAGTGATGCGTTGTCGCTCGACACCGAGAATCCGTTGCCTGAGCTCGCCTCGACCTTACGGACGAATTGATTG
>JANMQX010000039.1:0-6867 GCA_031370745.1 Ilumatobacteraceae bacterium | reverse complement strand
TGACCAGAACCTCGCGCTCAACGGAGTACTCGATCACCGCTGGCCAACTTCACCGGAATCGATGCCGTGGAACTTCTCAGTCCCCGGACGTGGGCATGACCTTCGGTGGTGGGTAGGACTCATCAAACGACTCGGAGGCTCACCCGCGAAGGTTGTGTCGATCGAGCACGAGGACCCGTTCGTAATGGCTTCGGTCGGTGTGCCAGAGGCGGCCCGACTGCTGCAAGAGGCGATCCGGATCGCCAAACAAGAAACGCCAACCAACGAATCGAGCGTCCTATGACAACATCTCATGCTGCCGTGATGGAAGGGCCGGGCCGGATCGCACTCCGCGAGTTCGACGTCCCGGACCCGGAACCAGGCGTCGTGGTGATCGCCATGCACCTCTCCGGCATCTGCGGTACCGACAAGCACACCTTTCGCGGTGAGTCAAAGCAATATGCCGGTACCGCTCACGAACGCGACCTCGAGTACCCGCTGATTTGCGGACATGAGAACGTTGGGACCGTTGTCGCAACCGGCGGACCGGCGTACGACACGAACGGCGTACAACTCAAAGAGGGCGATCGGGTCGTGCCCGGTGCCAATGTGCCCTGCGGCAGTTGCTACTACTGCCTGAACAGCTACCCCTACTACTTCTGCCAGCACCTCGAGGACTATGGCAACAGCCTCAACGTGGGCAGGGCTCCCAGTCTGTTCGGTGGGTGGTCGCAGTACATGTACTTGCTGCCGCGCACGCCGATCTTCCGGGTGCCCGACGAGTTGCCTGACGAGGTCGCCGTCATCACCGAGGTGATGGCGGTCACCCATGGTGTCGACAAGGGCATCGCAGTCCTGGGCCTGCAAGGCGGATCGCGCTCCGGCTTTTCGGTAGCGGTCCTGGGCACCGGCCCGCTTGGCTTGTGCCATTTGATCAAGAGCCGGATGCTGGGCGCCGGGATGGTGATCGCAACCGACGTCCTGCCCGGGCGCCTGCAATTCGCCGATCAGTTCGGAGTCGACCTGGCGTTGGACGCGAGCGCGACTGACGCCGCTCAACGAACCGACGCGATTCTCGATGCAACACACGGCCGTGGCGTCGATCTGGTGCTCGACTGCAGCGGCGTGCCCTCGACGTTCACAGAGGCGTTGCGGGCCGTCCGAACAGGCGGGGTTGTGGTCGAGGCCGGCGCGTTCGTCGACATGGGTGCGGTCCAGATGAATCCCAACTCCGATATCTGCACCCGTAACGTCGCCATCCTGGGAATCGGCGGAGAATTGGCAACCGAGTACGAACCGTCAATGCGTCTGATGACCGCCAACCTCGATCGCTATCCCCTCACCAAGATCACGACGCACATCCTGCCCATGGACCGCGCTCACGAGGCAATCATGCTTGCCCAGTCGGGGGAAGCGATGCAGGTAGCTGTCGACCCGCGACTTCCGCTGACGCAGCAACGGTCATGACGCAGCGCTTGAAGGTTGGCGTCGTCGGTGCCGGAATCATCGCCCAGGTGATGCATCTCCACTATTTACGCGAATTGGCCGATCACTTCGAGGTGGTTGCGCTGTGCGACATCGTCGCCGAAAACGCGCAAGTCAACGCAGCGTCGTACGCCATTCCAGCGGTGTTCACCGACTGGCGGGAAATGTTGCGCGAAGCGCCCATCGATGTCGTTCTGGTCTTGACCTCAGGCAGCCACGCGCCCATTGCGATCGCGGCTGCAAAGGCAGGCAAGCACGTCTTGGTCGAGAAGCCGATGTGCTTCTCGGTAGCCGAAGGCAAGCAGATGCGCGATGCGGCCGTCGAGTCCGCGACGACGTTGATGGTTGCCTATCCCAAGCGATACGACCCGGCGTTCGAACGATTCCGCGAGGAGGTGGCCGGCATCACTGATCCGCGGCTGCTGCGTGTGACCACCCTCGAGGCGCCGTTCATCCCCTACGTCGAGCATTATCCGCTGGCACCTGTCGCACCGGTACCTGCGGAGGCCATCGATCGTTGGCAGGCCGAGACCGCAGCGAGCATCACGACGGCCATCGGGGAAGCCGACGAATTCCTGCGCAAGACGTATCACCTGGTCCTGGTCGACAGCCTGGTGCACGAGATCAACACCGTGCGCGCTGTCCTCGGAGAACCCGATCGTCTCGATTATGTGGATCTGCAACCGTCGAGCCTCATCGCGATGCTTCGTTTCGGAAGTGTGCCTGTCAGCATCCACTGGCTCGACCTGCCGGGCTTCACCAACTACAAGATGGAGTTCGCTTGTTATGGGCCCGATAAACGGGTGACACTCAATTTTCCATCACCGTTCTTGCGCAGCGCGCCCACCTTGCTCGAAGTAGAAGGGGGCGCCAACGGCACCGCTCGATCATGGCGCACGGAGGAAGTCACGGCGTACGACAGCGCGTTCAAGGCAGAGCTTCTCGCCTTCCACGAGTGCGTCGTCACTGGCCGACCGCCGATCACCGACGCGGATGATGCTCTCCACGACATAGCCGTCTGTCAGGCCATCATCCGTTGTTTCCAGACCGGCGTACCGATCGACCGTCCGAGTCGCATCACGGAAGGAACAGCGGAATGACCGCCGGCCGCCGCGAGGTTCGAGTCGGGATCATCGGTTACGGAATCATGGGCAAGGCCCACAGCTACGGCTATCGAGTCGCTCCGATGCTCTACGACCTTCCGGTTCTACCGGTCGTTGCCGCGATCTCCGGCAGGAACGCAACGGGAGTTGAGGCAGCCGCACGTGCCTACGAGATCCCCACGTTCGCGACGGATTGGCGCACACTGATCGACGACTCGACGATCGACATCATCGATATCTGCACTCCGCCCGGAACGCATGCGGAGATTGCGATTGCTGCGGCCGCGGCCGGCAAGGCCATCCTGTGCGAGAAGCCGCTTGCCGCGTCCTATGCCGACGCGGCCGCCGCTGCGGATGCGGTGTCGGCCGCCGGCGTGCTCAATGCCGTCGGCTTCAACTATCGACGCCTACCGGCGCTCGCCCTCATGCAGCGCATGATCAATGACGGCGTGGTCGGAGATGTCCTGCTGTGGCGAGCCAACTGGATGTCGGACGAGTTCGCCGACCCCACTATCCCCTTCGACTGGCGGTTCGACCGGACGATGGGTGGCACAACCATCGCCGATCTCGGCTGCCACCTCTTCGACATGGCGTTGTGGATGGTCGGTGATGTGCAGCGGGTCAGCGCACAAACCAGCACGTTCACTCGCGAGCGCTCTACTCCTGACGGGACGCGTGCGGTGACGGTCGATGAAGCGGCTTCCGCCCTATTGCGGTTCGAGTCGGGAGCCGCGGGCACCCTCGAGGTTGGCAGAACTGCGGTTCGCAGGCCCTGTGACATGACGGTCGAAGTCAATGGCACACACGGCACGCTGATGTTCGACTACTCCAGGCTCAACGAGTTGAGGTTTGGCTCTGATGGGGACGATCCTCAGCTCTACGGCATGCGCACCATTCGGGCGGAACATGCCGGCCATCCGTACGCCGCTCACTGGTGGCCGATCGGTCAAGGCGTCGGGTATGGGGCGAGCTTCGTCAACCAGGTCGGCGAGCTGTTGGGTTCATGGCCCGACGGACCATGGTCTCCCGACTTTCACCACGGCTGCCGTGTGCAGGCGATCTGCGAAGCAACCGAGCGATCCGCTGAAACTCAGCATTGGGTCGACCTGTCCGAAGTGCACACCTCGTAGCTGGAGGTGTGGCGCCACTCGCTCAGTGTGGCAACTCCTTCTATCACCCCCCACCCATCACCAGGGCAACACGGTCGGGGCAGCCGGCACGAAGTATGCGATCGGACCCTTGACCGACGCTGATCTTGATGATCGCCCTCAGCCGATCGTCGAGCGTCCCCGTGCAGACGTCGCGAGCGTCGGCCAACATCCCAGCGGCAAGCTGATCGGTGGTTGTGAAATGGAGCTGGTCGAGGAAGTCGGTCACAGCACGCTCGTTGAAATCTCCGGTAGCCGAATTGCTGCCGCATGCGCCGATTCCTACCGCAAGAACCAAGGCGAGCACCACCGAGCGCATGCAAAACCCTACGTCCGAGCTGACGCAGCAGTCACGTGAACAGTTGAACGATTCTCCAGCCCAGGTACAAGGCCAGCAGCACGATCATCAGCTTGAAGTGCCACGGTGTCTTCGGCTCCTCGCCGCCCTCCCCCGCCGCCAACTTGCGCAGGTCGATGTTCTTCGCGGTGATCGGCTGCCGTGTCGGCGTCTCAACTGATTGCCCGCATGTCGGGCAGGTCCCGTCTTGGTTCATTGCCGCCGGCGCCCAGTATTTTGCGCAGTCTTCACACCACGGCACTAGTCGGTCCGTTTCCTGACCCGTAGCTTCAGCGGTGTGCTGCCGAACTCGAAGGCCTCGCGGATGCTGCGCTCGAGATACCGCATATAGGTCTGCGGCAGCTCGCGGTTGACGAACAGCGTGAACGTCGGCGGGTCGGTGGCGCCCTGCAGCGCATACAGCACGCGCACCCCGTGACCGGCAGGTTGACGCTGCTGTGCGTCGGAGATCACCCGGTTGACATCGCGCGTCGGCACACGTCGGTGGTATTGCACGATCGCCTCTTGCAGCACCGGTTGCAGCTTGTTGACACCCTTGCCGGTCAATGCTGAGATTTTCAGGATCGGCGCATCGCCAACGAAGTACAGCTTGCGCTTCAGCTCGGCCTGCACCTGCAGCCGCTGCTCGGGATCCTCGATCAGCTCCCACTTGTTGAGCATCACCACGATCGGGCAGCCTGCCGCGTCGACGCGCTCGGCAAGTCGCTGATCCTGGCTGGTGATGCCGTCGGTTGCGTCGATCACCAGCAGAGCGATGTCGGAGCCATCGATGGCTCGCAAGGCGCGGATGACCGAGTAGTACTCGGCGGAATCGTCGACCCTGCTGCGGCGGCGCATTCCTGCGGTGTCGACGAACACGATCGGCCCGTCGGGTGTTTCCACCAATGTGTCGATGGCGTCGCGCGTGGTGCCGGCCATGTCGTGCACCACAGATCGATCTTGCCCGACGAGCCGGTTGAACAGTGTGCTCTTGCCGACGTTGGGCCGGCCGACGATCGCGACACGCGGTGGAGGTGTATCGCCGGCCTTCCACAGCTCGGAAGCGTCTTCGAGGTCGACGCCGATGGCCGAATCCTCATTGTCTGGCGCCGGCGGCAGAAGGGAGATGACCTCATCGAGCAGGTCGCCCGCCCGCCGGCCGTGAAGCGCGCTGACCGGGTAGGGATCCCCAGCGCCCAACGCAAGGAACTCCCACCGATCGTTCTCGCGGCGCTCGTTGTCGGCCTTGTTGGTCACCAGGAGAACGGGGGCCTTGATCCGCCGTAGCCAGTTGGCCAACGCCTCGTCGTCCTCGGTCACACCCGTCGTCGCGTCGACCAGAAACAACACGACGTCGGCCGTCTTCACCGCCGCCTCGACCTGGCGACTGACCTTGGCATCGAGGTCGTTGCCGCCGGGCAGCCAGCCACCAGTATCGACGAGCATGAAGTGCACGCCCAGCCAGTCGGCCTCTGTCTCCTTGCGATCACGGGTGACGCCTGGACGGTCTTCGACGATGGCCACCTGCTCGCCGACGACCCGGTTGAACAGGGTGCTCTTGCCGACGTTGGGGCGCCCGACGATGACAACGGTTGGCAATGTCATGATGCGGGCTCCAGGGCTCGGCGAAGTGAGATGCCATCGGTGGCGACGACCTCGACGGGTCGTGGCAACTCCGCGACCGTGGTTCCGTCGAGGAAGCGGCCCTCCGACAGGCACACGTCAGGCAGCAGGTACCGGTGGCCGGCCGGCTCGTCGGCCAGCACCCGCTGCAGGTCGTGGCCGACCATCAATCCGGTGACTGCGGTGTTGCCCCCGAAGAACTCGTTGACGACCGGAATGATCCTGATGTCGGAACGCTGGAGATGGTGGATGAGAGGTGCGATGACGCGAGCTCCGAATTCACCGGTGAGAATCCCGATGGGCGCGCCCCGCCGGGCACTGAGCCGCAGCGGCGCGGTGTCGTTTCCACACGTGCGGCTGCGCAGGCCTGTGTAGGCGGCCGGATTCGGAGGCGCATCGGCGGCGGCGAAGAAACCCGCCTGGGGACCGGTGGGCTTCGACGTTCGTCCGTTGAATTCCATCTCGAAGGTTCGCGCCATGCCGATGCCGTCCTCGTGCATCGAGAACTCGCCGTAGGTGTCCTCGACCGGGAACGGACGCTCGGCCATGAGGTAGTACTCGTCGGCGGCGAACACCATGCGATGACCGACCGTGTGCAGGAAGACGTCCTGCCAATCCTCGATCGCGTCGACCATCGCTTCTGCCTCTTCGCGCGTGTGCAACCGCATGGCTGATTCTTTGTTGAACTTGCTGAGGCCCAATGGAACGACTGCGACGGACTCGAGATCGGGATACTCGTCGAGCACGCCTGCCATCGTGCGGTCGAAGATCTCGCCATCGTTCACGCCGGGGCACAACACGACCTGGCCGCGCACGACGATTCCGTTGTCGAGCAGGGCACGCAACCACCTCAAGCTCATGCCGCCGCGTGGGTTCTTCAGCATGCGGGCCCGCACATCGGGATCCGTTGCATGGATGCTGACGTTGAGCGGTGAGAGACGCTCGGTGATCACCCGCTCGAGATCGGCCTCGGTGAATCGGGTCAACGTGGTGAAGTTGCCGTACAGGAAGCTCAGCCGGTAGTCGTCGTCTTTGAGGTACAGGCTGCGGCGCATACCCGACGGCAATTGATAGATGAAGCAGAACTCGCAGTGGTTGTCACACGTTCGAACTCGATCGAAGACGGCGCTCGACACGTCGGCCCCCAGCGGCTCGCCGGCGCGCTTGGTGATCTCGAGCGACGACTGGAGGC
>JANMQX010000390.1:0-13995 GCA_031370745.1 Ilumatobacteraceae bacterium | reverse complement strand
ACAAACCTGGTCCCCGCCCGGTGTTGTGGGGGGTTGGGTGGGACCCGCCGCCTGCATTTGCAGAGCGCCGCCCGGGGTTCCGGGGGCCGTCGCCGCTTTTTGGTCCAGTGTTTGTGCCGGTTTCAGGCGACCAGCTTCAATGCCCGGCGCAACAGCCGCGCCGCGTTGCGCAACCCTTGTTCGGCCTCGCCGACCGCCGCCCGAAGGTCCTCGCGACCCGCCGGTATCCCCAACGGACCGACCTCGGCGAGCTGCTGCCGATATCGCTCTACGTGTTCGGCGATGACCGTCAGGGTCGCGGCAACGGGGTCGTTCATCGTTCCAGTCTGGCGCGAGGTGTACGAAAACGAGACTTCCAGGTTTGCAATGCTGTCGGTATCGTGGCCACCGGTGCATTCGGTGACGGTACGTGACGACCTGCGATCTCTCGAGGGTTATCACTCGCCGCAGGTCGACGTGCGCATTCGCCTCAATACGAACGAGGCACCGACGCCTCCGCCGGCAGCGTGGCGTGATGCGTTCGCCGCGGAACTGTCGCGAGTCGAATGGCACCGGTACCCGGATCGCAGCGCAACCGAACTGCGGACGGCGATCGCCGAATCGCACCAGGTGCACGCTGGTCAGGTGTTTGCTGCCAACGGGTCGAACGAGGTGTTGCAAACGGTATTGCTGGCCTATGCCGGCGCAGGTCGGCGTGTCGTCACGTTCGAACCGACCTATCAGATGCATGGCCACATTGCCCGGCTCACGGGTTCGGAAGTCGTGGAAGGAGAACGCGGCGCCGACTTCCGTCTCGACGTCGATTCGGCAGTCCGGCTGATCACCGCAACGCGCCCGGCAGTCACCTTCTTGTGCTCGCCCAACAATCCGACTGGGCTCATCGAACCGGCGTCCAACGTCGAGAGGGTGCTTGCTGCGCAACCGGGGCTGTTGGTGGTCGACGAGGCCTACGGACAGTTCGCCGACTGGTCGGCACTGACGATGATCGATGAGTCAGTACCTCTCGTGGTGACTCGCACCTTCTCGAAGACCTGGTCGATGGCGGCTAGCCGGCTCGGCTATCTGGTCGGTCCCTCGTCACTCGTCGTCGAACTCGAAAAGGTGGCGTTGCCGTATCACCTCGACGCGGCCAAGCAGATTGGCGGCCGATTGGCGCTGAAGTTCACCGACGAGATGGACGCTCGTGTGCAACAGATCGTCTCCGAACGCGAGCGGATTGCGGCGACGCTCGGCAAACTCGCCCTCGACGTGTTTCCCAGCGGCGCCAACTTCATCCTGTTTCGGCCACATTCCAAATCCGGCAAGCATGTCTGGCAGGAACTGCTCGACCGCAGCATCCTCATTCGCGATTGTTCGGGTTGGCCGCGACTGAACGACTGCCTGCGTGTCACGATCGGCACCAGCGAAGAGAACGACGAGTTCCTCGCCGCAATCACCGAGATTTTGCAATGAGTCGCGTCGGCACGGTTCACAGAGCCACCAAGGAAACGTCGATCGATCTGACGATCGAGATCGATGGCTCTGGGACGACCGAGGTGTCGACCGGCATTCCGTTCTACGACCACATGCTCGAGCAGATCGGCAAGCACGGTGGCTTCGATCTGCGAATCGCGGCGACCGGTGACCTGCACATCGACACGCACCACACCGTCGAAGATGTTGCCATCAGTCTCGGCGAGGCGTTCCGACAGGCGCTTGGCGACAAGGCTGGAGTTCGCCGGTTTGCGAGCGGTCTGTACCCCCTCGACGAGGCTCTCGTCGAGGTCGCGCTCGACCTATCGGGTCGCCCGTTCGTGGTGTGGGAGGTGGAGCTTCCCGAATGCCTGCCGCTGGGCAACCCGGCGTTCGATCCGCAGCTCGCCGAGCACGCCGTGGCGTCGTTCGCAACGGCTGCCGGCATCACGTTGCACGTCACGTTGCGCCGCGGTCGCAATGTGCATCACATCATCGAGGCCGTGTTCAAGGGCCTGGCTCGGTGTCTTCGCGACGCTGTGCGAATCGAGAGCGCACAGGTGCCATCCACGAAGGGTGTGCTGTGACCGTGAGTGCGCTGCCGTTGATCGCCGTGCTCGACTACGGAATCGGAAACCTGCGCTCTGCGCAGAAAGCGCTGCAACACTGCGGCGCCGACGCGCGGCTGACCGTCGATCACGGATTGATCGCCGACGCCGACGCGGTGGTGCTTCCAGGTGTGGGCGCGTTCGGGGCGTGCATGGCGGCACTGCGCGATGCTGATCTCGAGGATGCAGTCGAAGACGCAGTCGACTCCGGTCGGCCATTCCTGGGCATCTGTGTCGGAATGCAGATGTTGTTCGAATCGAGCGAGGAAAACGATTCGGCGATCGGGCTCGGCATCATTCCCGGAAGTATTCGTTGGCTGGGATCCGAGCTTCCGCGGCCGCAAATGCAGTGGAACGTGTTGAACATGACGTTGCCAGATGATCCGATGTTCACCGGACTGCCCGCTGAGTCGTGGATGTACTTCGTTCACTCACTGCACGGAGTTCCCGATGACGCCGAAGCCATCGCCGCGACGTGCTCGTATGGCGGCATCGTCAACGCCGCCTTTCGTCGCGACAACGTGTTCGCGACGCAGTTCCATCCCGAGAAGTCCGGCGCATGTGGTCTGGCCATGCTCGGCAACTTCGTGCACATCGCCACGGAGACGTCGGCCAGATGATGGTTGAACTTTTCCCCGCGATCGATCTGCACGACGGGCAGGTCGTGCGCCTGACGCAAGGCGACTACGGAGACGCGAAGGTCTACGGAAGCGATCCGGTCGCTGTCGCCCGCTCGTTCGCCGATGCCGGCGCGACATGGATCCATGTGGTCGATCTCGATGCGGCGCGGTCTGGATCGCCGCAGAATCGGTCTGTCGTCGCTGCGATCTCGTCGGCTCTCGCTGGTCGCGCACGCGTGCAGACCGGAGGCGGGGTGCGCGCCCTGATCGACGCGCAGGATCTTGCCGACGCCGGTGTGGCTCGTGTCGTGATGGGCTCCGCAGCGATCCAACATCCCGAACTAGTCGACGCGGCAGCGCAGGTGGTCGACGTGGCTGTTGGTCTCGATCATCGCGACGGCGAAGTCGCCGTTCACGGATGGACGCAAGGAGCCGGCGTCTCGCTCGACGAGGCCTTGGGGTGGTTCCCGTCCGCGAGCGCGTTCGTCATCACTGACATTGCCCGCGACGGGATGCTCGAAGGCCCGGATGTCGACGGTCTCGCTGCCGTCGCTGCTCGCTCGTCGGCACCCGTGATCGCCAGCGGCGGCGTGTCATCGCTGGCCGACATCGCCACGCTGGCCAAGATCTCCGGGATCGCCGGCATCATCACGGGCAAGGCGATCTACGAAGGCCGGTTCACTGTGGCCGAGGCATTGAAGGCGTTGCGCACGTGAAGGTTGCTCGTGTCATCCCTTGTCTCGATGTCACCAACGGGCGAGTTGTCAAAGGCATCAACTTCGTCGGCTTGCGCGACGCGGGTGACCCGGTTGAGCTGGCGACGCGCTACGACACCGAGGGCGCGGACGAACTGGTCTTCCTCGACATCACTGCGTCGTCGGATGGTCGCGACACGATGGTCGATGTCGTCTATCGCACCGCCGAGCAGGTGTTCATCCCGTTGACCGTTGGTGGCGGGATCCGCGCCGTCGACGATGCACGGAAGATGTTGCGGGCCGGAGCCGACAAGGTCAGCGTCAACACTGCCGCTGTGCAGCGGCCAGAACTCATCAGCGAAATCGCTGCCGAGTTCGGATCACAATGTTGCGTGTGCGCCATCGACGCGAAGCGCCGGCCCAGTGGAATCGGCTTCGACGTGTACCTGCACGGTGGTCGGACCCCGACCGACATCGATGTGTTGGATTGGGCTGTCAGGGCCGCCAGGCTCGGCGCCGGTGAGATCTTGTTGACGTCGATGGATCGCGACGGTACCCGCGAAGGTTTCGACCTCGATCTCACCTCGGTGGTCGCCGACAACGTCAACGTTCCCGTGATCGCCAGTGGCGGGGTGGGCACAATGCAGCACCTCGTCGACGGCATCATCGAAGGGGGCGCAACCGGTGTGTTGGCAGCCAGCATCTTCCATTTCGGGGAGCACGTGATCGCCGACGCGAAGATGGCGATGGCAGCCGCCGGAATCAATGTTCGTCCAGTCACTTCATGAAGGAGAATTCCATGGTCAGCAAGTCCTCACAAGACAAGATGGTGTACCGCCGGGTCGGACGCAGTGGCCTGCAGGTTTCGGTGCTGTCGTTCGGTAGTTGGGTGTCGTTCGACAATCAGATGAAAGACGACCTGGCAATGGAATGCATGCAGACCGCATACGACGCGGGCTGCAACTTCTTCGACAACGCCGAGGCGTACGCTGCCGGCGAGAGCGAGGCGATCATGGGCCGCGTCATTCGCGAGCTCGGCTGGCGGCGGTCCAACTACGTGTTGAGCTCCAAGTTCTTCTGGGGGATCGAGCGCGTGCCCAACATGGTCAATACGCTCAATCGCAAGTATCTGATGCAGGCCATCGACGGTTCCCTCGAGCGGTTCGGCGTCGACTTCCTCGATCTCATCTACTGCCACCGCGCCGATCCGAACACACCGATCGAAGAGACAGTGTGGGCGATGAGCGACATCGTCGATTCGGGCAAGGCGCTGTACTGGGGCACCAGCGAGTGGAACGCCGACGAAATCCGAGCCGCGTGGGAGATCGCGGAACGTCATCATCTCCACAAGCCGGTGGTGGAGCAGCCGCAGTACAACTTGCTCGATCGCAAGCGCGTCGAGGAGGAGTACGCCAGGTTGTACACCGACCTCGGGCTGGGCACGACGATATGGAGCCCACTCGCGTCAGGCTTGCTGACAGGTAAGTACAAAGATGGCATTCCTGCGGATTCGCGCGGCGCTCTGTCGGGCTACGAGTGGCTGAACTCGACGCTGTCCGACGAGGCAGCTCTCGCCAAGGTCGAGCGGTTGCGCCCGATTGCCGACGAGCTCGGCTGCACGCTTGCGCAGATGTCTCTGGCGTGGTGCGCATCGAACCCGAACGTGTCGACCGTCATCACCGGAGCTAGCCGACCCAGTCAAGTCACCGAAAACTTCGCGGCCATCGACGTGCTCCCACTGCTGACACCGGAGATCCTGGCCCGGATCGACAAGGCAGTGGCATAACCATCGCCCCGGCGGTACCCTGCGGCCGTGGCCCTTCACGACGAAAAGCTGCCGATCAAGATGCTCAACGATCGGCTGTTGGTCCACATCCCCGACAAAGATGGCGAGCGTCGGTCCTCGGGTGGGATCCTCATCCCTGCCACGGCGCAGATCTCCAAGCGATTGGTGTGGGCTGAGGTCGTTGCGCTCGGTCAGAACGTACGCTCGGCGGAGGTCGGCGACCGCGTTCTGTTCAGCCCCGACGACCGGTACGAGGTCGAAGTGGGTGGCAACGACTACATCATGTTGCGCGAACGCGATCTGCACGCGGTGGCCGCCAGTCGTATCGAAGCCAGCACCGGCCTGTACCTGTAGGCGCGGATTATGTTCCGGCTGGCTCGGCTGGCCCCGCCGTAGCATGTCGCCCATGCCGAGCGGCGTGAGGATCGAAGCAAGTCCCGAACAACTGGCCCAGGTGTCGTACAACGCTGACGGTCTGGTGGCGGCGATCGCCCAAGACATCGAGACCAAAGCTGTGTTGATGATGGCGTGGATGAACGCGGCGACGTTGCAAGCCACATTGGAGAGCGGCCGGATGGTGTACTGGAGCCGCAGCCGTCAAGAGGTGTGGCGCAAGGGAGACACCAGCGGCGATCGGCAGTTCGTGCACGAGGCGTATTACGACTGCGACGGTGACGCGCTGCTGTTCATCGTCGAGCAGGAAGGCAAAGGTGCTTGCCACACCGGTGCGTACTCGTGTTTCTTCCGTCGGTTCGGCGAATGAGCGGTCTGCGAATGCGGCCGAGCCGCGAGGAGTTCCGTGCCTTGGCCGGCGAGCACACCGTGGTGCCGGTGTGGACCGAGGTGCTCGCCGACCTCGAGACCCCTGTCGCGGCGTACGCCAAGCTGGTGGGCGACGGCTCCGGCTTCCTCCTCGAATCCGTCGAGCATGGTGAGCGGTGGAGCCGCTACAGCTTCGTCGGCCGCGATCCCGCTGCGACGCTGGAGTTGCGCGATGGGATCATCACGACGTTCGGCAACGTGCCATCGTCGGTGCCGCTCGATCGCGGCATGCTCGCCGCCCTCGACGAGTTGTTGCGCATCTATCGCGCGCCGATCATCGCCGACTTGCCGCCTCTTCAAAGTGGCGTCATGGGCTATCTCGGCTACGACATCGTTCGCGAGGTCGAGCACCTTCCCGATGTACCTCGCGACGATCGCCAGCTGCCCGACGCGGCGATGAGCATCATCGGTTCGCTCGCCGCCTTCGATCACTGGCGTCAGCGCGTGTACCTCATCGAAAGCGTGCCGGTGCTGGGGATGGATGCCGACGCACTCGACCAGGCGTACGACGCGGCAATCTGTCGCGTCGAACGGGCTGTCGCAGATCTCGCCCGGCCACTCGCATACGTACCGGTTGCGCCTCCCCAGGCCGGCGACGAAATGCCGGCCGTTCGCAGCACGATGCCCAACGGCATGTATCAACAGGCCGTCGCAGTCGCCAAGGAGCACATCGTCGAGGGCGACATCTTCCAAGTCGTGCTGTCGCAGCGCTACGACATCGACCTCGGCGCCGATCCGTTCGACTTCTACCGCGTGCTCCGCCAGGTCAACCCGAGCCCGTACATGTACTTCCTCAAGCACCCCGACATCACCATCGTCGGCAGCTCACCGGAGCCGATGGTGCAGGTGCTCGGACGCAAGGTGATCAGCCGGCCCATCGCTGGTACCCGTCGCCGCGGACGTGACGACGACCACGATCGGCGCATGGCCGGTGAGTTGAAAGAGAACCCGAAGGAGGTTGCCGAACACATCATGCTGGTCGACCTGGCTCGCAACGATGTCGGTCGTATCGCCAAGTTCGGCACCGTGCACGTCGACGAGTTGATGACCCTCGAGCGATACAGCCACGTGATGCACCTCACGTCACAGGTCAGTGGCGAGCTGGTCGATGGCAAGACGCCGATCGACGTGCTGCGCGCCACCCTTCCCGCCGGGACTGTCAGTGGTGCCCCGAAGGTGCGAGCGATGGAGATCATCGATGCGCTCGAGCCGGTCAAGCGCGGGCCGTACGCCGGCGTGGTGGGATACGTCGACTTCAGCGGCAACCTCGACACCGCGATCGCCATCCGCACGATGTTCGTGGGCGCCCATGGCGCATCGTTCCAAGCCGGCGCCGGCATCGTGGCCGATTCGATCCCCGACGAGGAAGATCTCGAGTGCCGCAACAAAGCCGCTGCGCTGCTCGCCGCAGTCCCAGCGGCCCGCAGAATGACCGCCCAGCGCGCGGTGGCCAACACCCCTGCGTAGCCCGCCGATGGGACGATGCAGGGCCCAGTAACGCCGATCTCATTGCCTCAGCGGATGAGGCCGGCAATCAGCAAGATGATGCCGAGGGCGCCCACTGCGAGGGTTCCGAGAAGAGCGATTGCCGCCAGGCCCGGCACGCTGACGATGGCCCGAATTCCCAGGTACAGCGCCGGCAGGTCCTTTCGCCGCCCCTTCAAGTCCGACTGCAGAACGCCAAAGGACTTGGCCGTGCTGGCGAGCCGTGCCCCATCGTCGTAGTTGATCAGCACATTGGCGGCGTTGTGTGAGGAGTCGAGCAATGTGCGCACGTTGCTCACCAGGACGGGAGCGACCTTCAACGTGACCCGAACGAAGGACCAGGCAACCAGTGCGGCGGCAACTGGGGCCAAACAGACTGCCCCACCGATCACGATCCAAGTGGCGCGGTTGCCCGTGAAGACCCACACGCCGGTGATGAACGTGGCGACACCGATGACCGCAGCAACCACGGCCATGCCGAGAGCCAGCGAGCTGATCCTGGACAACGTCTTGCGGAGGCCGTCCGACACTCGAACGGCCACCAGATCGAGATCTGCCATGACGACAGTGTGGCATCCGGCAGTACCGCTGCGACACTGGGGGCATGGACACAAGTTGGCTCGGTGATCATCGAGATGTCGTCGTCATCGACGGCCCCGACGCGGCGACGTATCTGCAATCGCAGGCTTCGCAGGATCTGCGCGACATGGCCGTTGGGGACGAGCGGTGGACGTTCTTCCTGCAACCCACGGGCAAGGTCGATGTGTTGGCGCGGGTGAGGATGGCCGGCCACGATCGATTCGAGCTCGATACCGATCCAGGATTCGGGCCGGTGCTGGAGGCACGTCTCAACCGATTCAAGATCCGCGTGAAGGCGACGGTCGAAGCGGTTGACGCGCAGGCGTCGATTGTCGGGGCCGGCGTCGACATCGACGAAGATCGCCGCATCGCGGCCGCTTGGCCGAAGATGGGCACCGAGATCATCCCTGGTGAGTCGATTCCTGCTGAGACCGGCCTCGACGATGTCGCGATCAGCTTCACCAAGGGCTGCTATCCCGGTCAGGAATTGGTCGAGCGCATGAACAGCAGAGGCTCGACCGCGCCACGCCATCTCGAACTGTTGTCACGACGCAGCGACGACGCGCCCGGCGTAGCCGTCACCCACGATGGGGCCACTATCGGCACGATCACGTCCGTAGGCACTACGCACGTACTGGCCTTCGTCAAGCGTGGCCAAGACGGTGGCGCGCGAGACTGAAACTTCGGGTGCGCAAGTAGATCGGTGCCTTTCCTGCTAGCGCTATCCGCGTTCGCCGGCAATCGCAGATTCGTCCGCGAGCTGGGCGAGTGCGGGCGCCTGGTGTAACGACTGGTTGATCCACGCCGGCGACGCAAGGTTCTCCGCAGCTCGGAGCCAGCCGACCGCAGTATCGCGATCACCGAGCGACGCGGCACTGCGGGCCACCGCAAACGCGGTGATCGCCGAAGGCGAACGGCGGTAGGAGTCGGCGGCGTAGTGAGCTGCGGTGTCGTACTCGCCGAGGCGAACGAGGATGCCGGCAAGCGACTGCTCTGCCTGCGCGTTGCCAGTCGGCAACGGCCGGGGGAGCAGCGCAACGAGGCTCCGGAGGGTTTGTTCGTCGGCGGCATCGGGCGGCAACCATTGCGGTTGGCCGGTGTAGGCGAACGAGTCGAGCAGCACGGCGCGGGCGATCTCGGGACTGGTTTGATGGAGCTGTTGATTGGCGCGGTACCAAGGCGAGGGGATCTGCTCGGGCAACATGTGCGACAGGTCGCCATCACGCCACGCTGCCATCTCGGCGACAGCGGCAGGAGAAAGAACGCTGTTCGGCTTCTTCATGTCGCTGTGGGCGCGCAGCATCTGGAGCTGGGCCATCAATGGGAAGATCGCCGCGTAGATCGCAATGGTGCCGAAGCGCGGCTGGCTGAGCAGCCACAGTCCGCCCCCGATGGTGATGGCCAGGCTGGTGTAGAGCATGACGATCTGCGCCCGTTTGCCGAGAAAGACTTCGAGGCCGGCAAGGACGATGTTGCCTCCGTCGAACGGCAGGATCGGCAGGAGGTTGAACAGCCCGATCACAGGACCGGCCCACCACAACGCCCGCGCTGCATCTGAGGCCCCGAAACCCGGGTGCAGAGGATGGACGCCCATCGCCCAGAGACCGATCACGCTGACCGTGATCTGAACTGCCGGACCGGCGAGACTGATGCCGGCCCGCTCCCACCGCTTCAGATGACGGGTCGGGACGAATGCGGCGTAGCCGGCGAGGAAGTCGAGAGATATCTCGGCGCGTGCACCGGTTGCTCGGGCGGCCAGCGCATGGCCGAGTTCGTGCAGCAGGGTGAGCCCGGCGATGAATCCGGCAAGCCACAGGCCCAACGGCTGCCCGTTGAGGAGGACCACGAAAACCATGAACATGTAGAAACCGGGCCGGACGTGTACGGGGAACCCGAACAGCCGAAAGGCCGGTTGTGAACTCATTGCCAGAGCCTACGCGGCGGAAACGCCCTCCCACCGACAGCGACCGCGTAGACTCGTCTCTCGTGCCTTACGTCTATTCCTTTGATCACAAACATCGCCGTTCCCCCATGGAGTACAAGGATCTCCTTGGCGGAAAGGGCGCCAACCTGGCCGAAATGACCAGCGTTCTGCGGCTGCCCGTGCCGCCGGGCTTCACGATCTCGACCGACGCCTGCAGGGCATACATGAAAGGTGGATGGCCCGCAGGGCTCTCCGACGAGATTGCCAAACACGTCACCAAGCTCGAAAAGGCGATGGGTCGTACGCTCGGCGATGCGGCGGATCCGCTGTTGGTCAGCGTCCGCTCAGGCGCAAAGTTCTCGATGCCGGGGATGATGGACACGGTGCTCAACCTCGGTCTCAACGACGCCAGCGTCAAGGGCCTCGCCACCGTCACTACCAACGAGCGTTTCGCATACGACAGCTATCGCAGGTTCATCGCGATGTATGGCCGCATCGTGCTGGGCGTCGACGGCGCGCACTTCGAACATCCGCTCGAGGCGGCGAAGGCCGCAGCCGGTATCAAGACCGACGCGGAGCTCAGCGCCAAGTCACTGAAGGATCTGTGCCAGCTCTACAAGAAGGTCGTCAAGGAAAACACGGGCAAGCCATTCCCACAAGATCCGACGAAGCAACTGCGCGGCGCAGTCGAGGCGGTTTTCGCGAGTTGGAATGGCGCGCGGGCGATTGCGTATCGCGTCCGCGAGCGCATCAGCCACGACCTCGGCACAGCGGTCAACGTGCAGGCGATGGTGTTCGGTAACCGCGATTCGCTCAGCGGCACCGGCGTCGGCTTTACGCGCAACGCGGCCACGGGCGAGAACAAGCCGTACGGCGACTTCCTCATCAACGCTCAAGGAGAAGACGTTGTAGCCGGTATTCGCAACACCGAAACCCTCGAAGACCTCCGCGGTCACTTCCCGAAGATTCACGCCGAGCTGATCGACATCTTCGATCGGCTCGAGCGTCACTACGCCGACATGTGCGATACCGAGTTCACCATTGAGCAGGGCAAGTTGTGGATGCTGCAAACGCGCGTCGGCAAGCGCACCGGTGCGGCCGCGTTGAAGATGGCAGTCGACATGACAAAGGGCAGTGGCAAAGGCAAGAATCGCTGGAAGATCAGCAAGCACGAGGCCATCATGCGCGTCGCCGCCGACCACCTCGATCAGGTGTTGCACCCGCAGTTCGCGGGAACCGGCAAGGTCATCGCCAAGGGTCTGGCGGCCTCGCCCGGTGCCGCTGTCGGCAGGGTCTACTTCACCGCCGATGATGCTGCCGATGCCGACGAGCGAGGCGAGCACGTCATCTTGGTGCGCAGCGAGACGAGCCCCGAAGACGTGCACGGCATGATGGTCAGCCAGGGCATCCTCACCGCGCGTGGAGGCTTGGTCAGTCACGCCGCGGTGGTTGCCCGCGGTTGGGGAACGCCGGCCATCGTCGGGGCCGACATGGTGAAGATCGAGGGCAAGCAGTTCACCGTCGGCGACATCGTCGTCAAAGAAGGCGACACGATCTCGCTCGACGGCACCACCGGCGAGGTGGTGCTGGGTGAGATGAAGCTGGAAGCTGCAGAGCCGCCCAAGGAGTTCAACATCATCCTCGAATGGGCCGACCAGGTTCGCAAGGGCAAGCTCGCCGTGCGCGCCAATGCCGATACCGGCGATGACGCGAAGAACGCCCGTGATCTCGGCGCCGAAGGCATCGGCTTGTGCCGCACCGAGCACATGTTCCTGGCACCCGATCGCCTGCCGGTCGTGCGCGAGATGATCCTCGCCGACACCGTTGCCGAAGAGGCTGCATCGATGGCCGAGCTCGGCCGAGTGCAGCAGATCGACTTCGAGGAGATCCTCGAGGCGATGGACGGCCTGCCCGTCACGATTCGATTGCTCGATCCGCCGCTGCACGAGTTCTTGCCATCGATCGAAGAGTTGAAGATCAAGCAGGCGACTGCCGGCCTGTCGACCCGCGAAGGCAAAGAGTTGAAGGCTGCGGAGGATTGGGCGGAGCACAACCCGATGATTGGCACACGCGGCGTGCGACTTGGTGTCGTCAAGCCGGGCCTCTACGCGATGCAGGTGAAGGCGTTGCTTGCTGCTGCAGCTGTGCTGCGCAAGAAAGGCAAGAACCCGATCGTCGAGGTGATGATCCCCTTGACCGTGACGCGCGAAGAGCTTGCCTTGGCCCGTAGTTGGGTGCAGGTCGAGATCGACGACGCGCTGAAGGGTATGAAGAACAAGCCCGACATCACGATCGGCACGATGATCGAAACACCGCGCGCTGCGCTCTGTGCCGACGAGATCGCCGAGGAGGCCGACTTCTTCAGCTTCGGCACCAACGACCTGACCCAGATGACGTTCGGCTTCAGTCGCGACGACGTGGAGAGCCGCATGATGCCGGCCTACCTCGAGCAGGGATTGCTGAAGCGCAACCCGTTCGAGACCATCGACCAGAACGGCGTCGGTGAGCTCGTTCGCATCGCCGCCGAGCGCGGCCGCAGCGTGAAGAAGGGCCTGAAGCTGGGCGTTTGTGGCGAGCATGGCGGCGACCCCGAAAGCATCCAGCTGTTCTACGATGCCGGTCTCGATTACGTCAGCTGCAGCCCGTTCCGCGTGCCGATCGCCCGCTTGGCAGCGGCGCAGGCCATCATCACCAGGTCGGGTGGCGGCAAGTCGGAAACGAAATAGCTCGGAGGTCTCGTCATGCAGGTACAGACACGCCAAGGCCCGGCATACGGCGTCGCTCGGCTCACGTTGGCTCCGAACGAACCCGTGCGAGTCGAGAGCGGCGCAATGATGGCGATGTCGACGGGCGTGTTGCTCCAGTCGAAGGCAGAGGGCGGCATCATGAAGTCGTTGAAGCGCGCCGCACTCGGTGGCGAGAGCTTCTTCGTCAGCACGTACACCGCTCCGGAGTCAGGCGGCTTCGTCGACATCGCGGCCCGGCTCCCCGGCGACATCACCACGCACGAGGTCTCGCCGGGCCACGCACTGTTCGTGCAGAAGGGCTCGTGGCTCGGCAACGAGGTCAACGTCACCATCGACACACAGTGGGGCGGATTCAAAAACCTGTTCGGCGGTGAGGGCGGCTTCATCATCCGCGCCGAGGGCCAGGGCATCGTGGTGTTCGCGTGCTATGGCGCATTGGAGGTCTGGAACCTGGCAGCCGGTCAGGGGATCACGATCGATACCGGCCACATGGTTGCTTACGAAGACACGGTCCAAATGACCATTCGCAAGGCCAGCGGTGGCGGCCTGGTGCAGAGCATGAAGAGTGGCGAGGGCTACGTCTTCGACTTCACCGGCCCCGGTCGAGTGTGGACGCAGACGCGCAACCCCACTGAACTGATGGGTTGGATCCAGAGTTTTGTGGGCACAGGAAACTCCAGTGGGACTTCGTTCGGTGGGGCGTTGGGCGGCCTTCTCGGCCGTGACTAGATGTCGCTGGGCGTGATCGCCGGCGGCACGGGCCGCAACGAGTTCGTCGACATCACCGTCGCCAACTGGGCATGGCCGGCGACGATCGCGGTGATCGTCGCGCTGCTGCTCTTCGACATCTTGGTCCTCAATCGCCACGTCCGTGCACCGACGCTGCGCCGAGCTGCGATGGAGACCACTGCCTGGGTCGCCATCGGCGTGACGTTCGGTGTCGTCGTGATCGCTTCGTTCGGCAGCGCTGCAGGCGGCGAGTGGTTCTCCGGCTACCTCATCGAATACAGCCTGTCGATCGACAACGTTTTCGTGTGGGCGTTGATTCTCGCCTACTTCAAGGTCCCTGCGCAGTACCAACGGCGTGTGTTGTTCTGGGGAGTCTTCGGTGCACTGGTTCTCCGTGCCGGATTCATCTTCGCCGGCGTTGCATTGATCACCCGCTTCGAATGGATGCTCTTCATCTTCGGGGGGTTCCTGCTGTACACCGCTGCCAAGCTGCTCTTCACGAACGACGACGCGGTCGATCCATCGCAGAGCAGATTCTTGGCGATCGT
>JANMQX010000429.1:0-1541 GCA_031370745.1 Ilumatobacteraceae bacterium | reverse complement strand
AGCCGCTGGGCCTTGATGTCGATGGCGGCGATGACGTCCTCAGGGACGTCGCGAATCAGGATGTCAGTCACGGCACCTCCTTCGATATCAGACGATATCGCCGCTAGTAGGGAAGGTCTACGGCAGACGGATGACAGAGATCGGCGTTGAGTCGTACCCATGACAGCGCCACCCGCTGAGAGAGCTGCCACACGGGCGAGATGGGCTGCGCGAACTGTCGCTGCGAGCGCGAACGACCTGTATCGCCTCAGGTCCTTCCTGTCTGTTGCTGTCCGCCGAGTAGCACATGGTCACAGCACTATCGACGCCACTGTCCAGCTCAGCGAAACCCCTGTTACACGTTGAAGCGGAACTCCATGACATCGCCGTCGATCGGGTGGTAGTCCTTGCCTTCGATTCGAATCTTGCCGACCTCTTTGGCTTTGGCCCAGGAACCGAACTCGAGGAGTTCGTCCCAGTGGATCACCTCTGCTTTGATGAAGCCGCGCTGGAAGTCGGTGTGGATGCGTCCTGCGCACTCGGGCGCGCTGGAGCCGGCGTAGAACGTCCAGGCCCGAGTCTCTTTCTCCCCGGTCGTCAGGTAAGTGCGCAAACCCAGTAAGTGGTAGGCGCTACGCACCATGCGAAACAATGCGCCCTCGCCGAGGCCGAAACCCTCGAGCATTTCGGCACGTTCGAGTGGGTCGACGATTGTGGCAGCCTCGGCCTCGAGCTGAACGCACATGCCGATGACTTCGACGTTGTCGCCGGCGGACGTGAACTCGTCGCGCACCCGCTGCTCGAGCTCGGGTACGCGATCGAGATCGTTCTCTCCGACATTCACCACGGCCAGCACCGAGCGGTTGGTCAATAGAAAGTACGGCAGCAACTGCTCGCGATATTCGGGCTTCAGGCCGGCCCGATAGAGCGGGCGGCCTTCCGACAACGCGTCGTACGCTGCTTGCAACGAGTCCAGTTCGGCAAGAGCGGTCTTGTCGAGTTTCGACTGACGGGTGGCTTGCTTCAATCGCTTCTCCACCGTCTCGAGGTCGGCGAGTGCCAACTCGATTTCAACCACTCGGAGATGTTCGATCGGGTCGCTCGGCCCGGTCACGTCGTCGTCTTCGAAGGCACGAAGCACCAAGACGATCGCATCGACCTCGCGAATGTTGGCCAGGAACTTGTTGCCGAGACCTTCACCCTTCGATGCGCCCTCGACGAGCCCACCGATGTCGACGACTTGCACGGCAGCGTGCACGATGGACTTCGACTTGCTCATCGCTGCGAGGCGATCGACTCGTTCGTCGGGGACCTTGGCGACACCGATGTTGGGATCCTTCGTTGCGAAGGGGTATGGCGCTGCAAGCGCGCCGCCACCGGTGAGGGCGTTGTACAGCGAGCTCTTGCCCGCGTTGGGAAGGCCAACCAGGCCGAAGCGTTCCATAGCGAAGGTGTGAGGCTACCGGCAGGCTTTCCGCTCGGCCGATGTCGCCGTCGATCTGTGTGTCGTGAAGAGAAGTCTTGCAATAGCGTTCGTGTCATTGGCGGTGACTGTGCCGGCC
>JANMQX010000428.1:0-17743 GCA_031370745.1 Ilumatobacteraceae bacterium | reverse complement strand
GCCGAGATGATGACCCCGAGCGAAACCGGAAGCGTCTGGCGAGCGCCGTACAACGTTCGGGTGAACACGTCGCGGCTTAATGCGTCGGTGCCGAGCAAGTGATGCCAACTCGGGGGCTGCAAGCGCCTGCCGACTGCCTCGAGCGGCCCGAAAGGAGCCCACCATTGGACGGTAAACACGACGATCAGCCAGAAGATCGCGACGATCATGCCTCCGACGACCGTCGCACGCCGCCACGGCGATGTCCACGTGGATCGGGGCCTTGCATCGACGATGACGCGTGGCTCCGCCGATAACAGGCTCATGCCAACCTGAGCTTCGGATCGGCGACCGCATAGAGCACGTCGGTGACGAGGTTGGCCAGCAAGAACGCCAGGCCGGCGAACAGTGACACACCATTGACCGCAGGAAAGTCGAGGGTGTTAGCAGCTTGCACCGCATAGGACCCGATGCCGTTCCACTGGAAGATCGTCTCGGTCAGCACCGACGCAGTCAGCAGCTGGGCGAACGAGAAACCGAGAATCGTCAACGTCGGCAGCCATGCGTTGCGCAGTACGTGGCGACGCATCACCAGCCGCTCGGCCAGGCCTTTCGCCCTCGCCGTGCGCACATAGTCGGCGTTGATCTCGTCGAGCATCGCCGCTCGGACCAGCCTCGAAAGCTGGCCCATGTACGCCCATCCCAACACGACGCACGGCAGAACCAGCCGGTAGAGAGACCGCCGAAAGAGTGTGAAGTTGCCGTCGAGCAACGAGTCGATGGTGTAAAACCCGGTGACATGACCCGGCGGCTTGGTGCGCGGCGGCAGACGTCCCGGTCCGGGGAACCAGCCAAGTCGGGCGTACAGCACGAATAGGAAGACGAGACCGATCCAGAACACCGGCAACGATGATCCGAGCAGTGAGAATCCGCGACTGAGGTGGTCGGCAGGCTTGTCCTTCTTGCTGGCCGCGTATCCCCCCAGTGCCACTCCACCGACACCACCGACCAGGAGCGCACCGGTGGCGAGTTCGAGTGTCGCCGGTAGACGGTTCAACAGATCGTGCGTAACGGGCTGTCGTGTGCGAAACGACGTGCCGAGGTCGCCTTTGAACAGGTTCTTGACGTAGATGAGGTACTGCTCAGGAAGCGATCCGTTGAGACCCCATCGAGCCTTCGCCGCTGCCACCACCTTCTCGTTGTTGAGTGCCCGTTCGCCGACAATCGACGCCAGCGGATTTGCCGGTATCAACCTCGAGATGCAGAACGCGATCGTGACGATCCCGAGCAACAGCAATGGCATGGCCGCGAGCCGACGAAGGATGAATCGGCTCACGATCGAAGACTGCCAGGCGCCGTGGTCAGCCTGCGAGACCGAGCAAACCGAGATCGAGGTTGCAGCACGCGCTGTAGTGCATGCCGGTGATGTCTGATGCTGTTGCCAAGACGAGTTGCGGATTGACGATCGGCACGATGACGGCATCGTCGATCATCTGGTTGCCCAGGTCTGTATAGGCCTTCGTCTTGGCGTCACCCGACGAGGCCAACGCCGTTGCCAACAACTCGGACTCCTTCGGGTTGTCGAGTGGCTTGCCCGCCGCGCCTCCACCCGCGCGGGCCGCCCATGACGAGCCGGGGATCTCGCCGAAGTACTGGATGTACTGGCTGGGGTCGGTGTGGTCAGGAGCGAAGTACACGGCAGTGACGGGAATGCCTTTGGCATTGATCCGGTCGGCCCATTCGGGGAACTGCACCGGGGTCAGCTTGAGGTTGATGTTGACCTTGACGAGGTCCTGCTGGATCTTTTGCATCATCAGGTTGAAATCGACCCCGTAGACGTTGGCGTCGGGATACGTCGCATCCAGTTCGAAACCACCCGCTAGCCCGGCGTCGCTGAGCTTCTTCTTGGCATCGTCGAGGTTGTACGACGGCAGCGTCAGGTCGGCGCTGCCGAGGAACCCGTTGGGAATGGGCGAGGCCTGCTTTTTACCCTTGCCGGCGACCAACGACTGGATGGCCCCGTCGTAGTCGATCGCTTCGACGATCGCTTTACGGACGTTCACGTCTTTCAGCTTTTCGGCGCCCTCGGCGCCGGGACTGAGTGCGATGTACACGTAGTTGTACGAGTCGACGACCTTCGTGGTGACCTTCGAGTCGCCCTGCAGTTGACCCACCGAGTCGAGCGAGATCTGCATCGCAATATCCGCATCGCCGGCCTGTAGTTGCTGCAGCTGCGAGGAGGAGTCCTTGACCTCGGAGATGGTCACTCGCGGGAAGACGGGCTTCTTCTGGCCCCAGTACTTGTCGTTGCGGGCCAGCACAAGGGACTCGCCTTGCGTGTAGGACTCCAGCTTGTAGGGCCCGCTGCCAGCGGAGTGAGCCAGGAACCATTCCTCGGCCTTATCGGTCGTGTCCGCGCCCACCGCCGCAGTGGCGCCCTGCCCCGTGGCCACATCACTGTTGATGATTCCGAGGTAGCTCGCCGCGACGATGGGCAGGAACGCCGAGTTCGGCGCCGTGAAGGTGGCGACAACGGTTCCTGCGTCGGGAGTGTCGAGGCTCTTCAACCCCGACATCAGGTACGAGGCCGAGCCCTTCACGTTCGCGAGCCGCTCCCACGAGAACTTCACATCCTTTGACTCCACAGGCGATCCGTCGTCAAAGGTGGCCGACGGGTCGAGCTTGAACGTGAATACGGTGTTGTCGGCGTTGCCTTCCCAACTCGTAGCCAGCCGAGGAAGGATCTTGTTGGGATCGGCGGGGTCGACGGTTATCAACGTCTCGTAGACCGCGGTGTTGTAGATCTGGCACGTGTCGCAGTAGCTGCGGCTGATGTCGAGCGAGTTGACGTCCATGTCGCGGGCAATCACCAACTCGCGGCCCTTGGCCGGGGTGGCGGGCGCCGTAGTTCCGCCGGCAACCGTGGCAGAGGTTGACTGGCTGCCCGATGCAGCAGCGGTTACCGATGTGGTCTTGCTGTCACTCCCGCACGACGCCGCGATGACGGTCGCAACCAAACCGAGCGCGGCGATCTTCGTCCAGTTCTGAGCTCCAATGTGTCGACGCAATCTCGGACCCCCCGTTTCGTCGCGGCTTGTGCCGCCTCGGCTCGTCGCGACATCGGTTACCCCAGGTGACGCTGTGCGGCGAGTTTCGTGGCAGAATAACCCGAATCCGTCTCGGGTTCAATGCCGAAAGTACACATCCAAAGCTCACTGAAGGAGGCGACGATCAACGCTCGATCGATGCCCGCTTCCCCCGAATCGACCAACAGCCGTCCACGACGTCTGCCCGTTCAGGCGCGGAGTCAGCGACGTGTGGCGCATGTGCTCGACACCGCTGCACGACTGATCGACCAGGTTGGACCAGAGGCCGTCACCACCGGCATGATCGCCAAGGCGGCCGGCGTCTCCATCGGTTGGCTCTACGACTTCTTTCCCAACCGCGAATCGATCTTCGACGCGATCGTCGCCACCAGCCTCGACAAGGTCACGCCCATCGCGGAGGCGGTCCACGATTCCCGACCGGACGATGACTGGCGCGAAGTGCTCGGCGCAGTCGTCGACGCCTTGTTCGTCTACTACCAAGTCGAGCCTGGCTTTCGCGTCCTGTGGTTCTCGAGGTTCCAGAGCGCGGCGATGATCGAGGTGAACCGCCAGCACGACTTGGCCGGTGCAATCGGTGCCTACGAGCGCTTGGTGCGGCACGGCCTGGATCTGGTCGGCATCAGTCCCGAACGAGCCATGCATCTCGTGATCGGGATCGTCGACAAAGGACTCGATCTAGCCTTTCGGATCGATCCTGACGGCGATCGCGAGATCGTCGCCGAGACCGTCAGTGCCGTCATCGCCTATCTCGAACGGTACGCCGTGAAGTGAACGCGCTGGCCATCGATCTCGGCAGCACGGCGTGCAAGGCATCGGTCATCGCCATCGATGGCAACGTGCTGGGTTCCGGGCTGGCACGAGTGCCGACGATCTTCGGTGAGGAAGGACTCGCCGAACAGGACCCCGAGGTGGTCTGGCGTTCGACCTTGTCGGCTTGTCGGCAGGCGCTCCTCGCGGCGGGCAGTTCCGCGAAGGATGCGGTTCGCTCGATATGCGTGACCAGTCAATGGTCATCGATCGTTCCCGTCGGCGCTGATGGGCTGGCCGTTGCGCCTTTTCACATGTGGTTCGATCGCCGGGGCAAGGCGTTGACCGCCGCGCTGACGGCTGGCGCCGATGGCGATGCAGTCAGAACGCGTTGGGCAGACATCCACGGCTTCGCCCCGAGCACCTCCTTGTCGCACATCCTGTGGTTCCAACGCCAGACCGCTACGCATCGCCGAACCGTGGCATACCTCGAACCGATGGACTTTCTGAATGCTCGATTCACCGGCAGAATCGCCGCAACGGCGAATTCGGCGATGCCGCTGGCGCTCACCGACAACCGCGTTCTCGGATCGACCACGTGGTCCGACGAGCTGATCGAGATGGCGGATGTCGATTCCAGCCGTCTTCCCGAGCTGACCCGATCCCTCATGGTCCTGTCGAGCATCCGAGCAGACGTCGCCGACGATCTGGGTCTTCGCCGCGATGTCGAAGTAGTCACGGGATCGAACGACAGCATCGCTGCAGCATTCGGTTCAGGAGCGCTCGGCAGGGGCCAGGCGACCGTCATGATGGGCACGACGGGGGTGCTGACTGCGCATCACCCGGTGCGGCACGTCGACAGCGCAAAGTTCATCGTGACCATGCCCAGCGCTCTCGAGGATCGTTATTACGTCGTGGCCGAAGCCGGGCTCGGGGGAAAGCTGCTCGAGGCGGCACTCAGTGAGGCGATGGGTCTCGAGGGCGCCGACGGACCGCCGGACACGATCTTCGAGCAGGCGTTAGAGCTCGCGGGCAAATCCCCTCCGGGGTCCCGCGGCGTCGTGTTCCTCCCATGGGTGTTCGGTGCGACGGCACCTGCACCCGACCCGCGGCACCGCGGGGCATTCGTGGGAATTTCACTCTCCACCTCCCGTGCCGATCTCGCCCGAGCGTTGCTCGAGGGTGTCTCCATGCAGATGCGATGGCTGGTCGACGAAGTAGAAGCTGCGCTCGGCGTGCCGTTCGACAAACTGCGCTTCATCGGCGGCGCGGCGCTGTCAGACGTGTGGGCGAGCGTCCTCGCTGACGTGGTCGGGCGCCCGATCGAGCAGCTCCACAACCCGCGTCACGCCAACGCCCGAGGTGCGGGTCTGATGGCCTTCGTGTCGACGGGGCAGCTGAGCATCGACGACCTCTCCGCGCTCGTGCCCGTCAACGCCCGTTACGAGCCCGAACCCTTCAACCGTTCGATGTGGGACGATCGTTTGGGTGTATTCAAAGATCTGCACACGGCTCTCGCCGAACCCGTTTCCCGACTTCATTCATGACACCACACACGCAACACAGAAAAGGGCTTCCAATGAGCTTCTATCCATACGCCGATCGATATCCAGTGATGCGCGGTCTGCCGTCGGAGGGTCGAGACAGGAAAGCCATCCTCAACGAGCTTCGCGAGATGGCCGACCTCGAGGACGCCAAGTGGGAGACCGGCAAGGCCTCAGGCTCGTTCTACTGCGGCGATCACGATCACTACGAGTTCATGGGACAGGCCTACTCGATGTACAGCCACATGAATGCAATGCAACGAGACGTGTGCCCGAGCGCGACCCGTTTCGAGGGTGAGATCATCGCCATGGGTCTCGACTTGATGCATTCAACGGCTGCCACCGGCGGAGAGCCGTGCGGGATGCTCACCAACGGCGGCAGCGCCAGCATCCTCCACGCCATGCTGGCCTACCGCGAACAAGCGACGAGCAACGGAATCGGCAAGCCGAACATCGTCAAGCCCGAGACCGCGCACCCGGCCTTCGACAAGGCCTGCCACCTGTTGAGCATGGAGATGCGGCACGTGCCGATCGTCGCCGGCACCGGTCAGGTCGACGTGGATGCGATGGAGTCGACGATCGACGCAAACACGGCAGCGATCGTGGGATCCGCATGTAACTATGGCTACGGCACGATCGATCCGATCGAAGAGCTCTCGGCACTCGCTCTGCGGCGAGGCGTGGGACTACACGTCGATGGTTGCCTCGGCGGGTTCTTGTTGCCCTTCGGTGAGATGCTCGGGTTCGACATCCCGGTGTTCGACTTCCGACTTCCCGGAGTCACCACGATCTCCGCCGACACACACAAGTACGGCTACAGCGTGAAGGGCACGTCGATCTTGATGTTCCGCAACAAGGAGCTCCGCAATGGTCAGTACTTCTTCATGACTGATTGGTCTGGCGGCAAATACGCGTCTCAGGGCATCGAGGGCTCACGGTCGAGCGGCCTGCTCGCGGCCACCTGGGCATCGATGGTCGCCCTTGGTCGCGAGGGCTACCTGAAGTACGCCAAGAAGATTTTCGACACCGCATACGCGATGCAGGACGTCGTGCGCGCCCAGCCCGAGCTGCGCATCATCGGCACACCATCGTTCTGCTTCTCGTTCACTTCCGATGACTTCGACATCTACCACCTCAATGATGCGATGCGTCAGCGCGGTTGGCGACTGAACGGCCAGCAGTATCCGAATGCGGTGCACATGGCGGTGACGCGTCCGCAGACACAGGACGGAGTACTCGAGGCGTGGACCAACGACATCCCCGAGGCCGTCGCGTACGCGAACGAACACCGCGGAGCCCCCGCGCAGAGCTCGTCGGTCTACGGTGATGCCGTGTCGCCGACGGCGGCGATCACCGCCAAGATCAACTCTGCCGTGGCCCCGGCGTTCGACGCCTACCAGTCATTGCCGCCGGAAGCCTGACCTTCTCACCGGCACCACGATCGTTTCCCTGCCAGCGCGACGAGAGCATGCCATCAGACCATCGCAGGCGAGGCCCAAAGCCTGCAGGGATTTTTGGGGCGCGCAGCAACCACCGGTGCCCGAGGTGGGACTCGAACCCACACGCCCTTTCGGACAACGGATTTTGAGTCCGTCGCGTCTGCCATTCCGCCACTCGGGCGAGTGACGCCGAGATCGTATCGGCGGAAGTCATCCAGTTCACGCCCCTTACCGACGGGTAGCAATTCGATGCCTTCGGAACGGTCTATCGTATTCGGATCATGCTTGCCTTCACGTTCCCTGGCCAGGGATCACAGCGACCGGGTATGGGCAGGCCCTGGTTCGACAGCGAAAGTTGGGAGCTCGTCGACGAGGCGTCGGAGGTCGCCGACCGTGACGTCAGCTATCTCCTGCTGGATGCCGACGCGGAAGAACTTCGCGACACTCGTCATGCGCAACTCACGACGTTCGTCTCCAGCCTGATGGTGCTCGACGCCGCTGAGCGTCTCGGGCTCGAACCGAGCTTCTGTGCAGGCCACAGCTTGGGTGAGTACACGGCACTGACCGCGACCGGCGCGCTCGGTTTCGACGAGGGCGTGCGCCTGGTGTGTGAACGCGCAGATGCAATGCACCAGGCGGGCATCGAGAACCCCGGCACGATGGCCGCCGTCCTCGGGCTCGACGACGACCAAGTCGAAGTGGCGTGCCGTCGCGCCGACAGCGACGTGTGGGTGGCCAACTTCAACGCCCCGGGGCAAGTCGTGATCGCCGGCTCCTCGGAAGGTGTGAGTGCCGCGGGGTTCGTCGCCAAAGAGCTCGGGGCAAAGAAGGTCATGCCCCTGCAGGTGTCAGGCGCGTTTCACACGCCGTTCATGACTGCCGCCCGCGATCGGCTGCGCAAAGCCATCGCCGAGGCCAACCCTCGCGACACCGAGGTTCCGGTGATCTCCAACGTCGACGCTCTGGCGCACAACACCGGCGCCGATTGGTCGAGCCTGTTGTCGGCTCAGCTGAGCAGCCCCGTCCGGTGGAAGCACTGCCTGCTCGCGTTGGAGGACGAAGGTGTTACCGAATTCGTCGAGCTCGGGCCGGGCGGTGTCCTGACCGGCATGGCCAAACGCACCGTTGAGTCAGCACGCACGATCGCAGTGTCGACGCCGGAGGATCTCGAGAAGCTGCTCGAATGGGTCAATGCCGGCTCGCAGCACAGTGGCGCGCAACTCGAGGGCGAGCACCTCTTCGCCCACGAACGGCTCGTGGTCAGTCCGGCTGCCGGGCTGTTCACGCCCATCAACGGTCTGGCCGACGGTAGCCACCTCACCGTTGGCGACATACTCGGTCGAGTCGGCGACACCGAGGTACGGTCACCTTTCGCCGGAGTCCTGCAGAGTTACATCGCGGTCGACGGCGAACGAGTCACAATGAGACAACCCATCGCATGGTTGAGGACGGTTTGATATGCCAGCACTTCCTTCCGGGGTACGTGGTGCAGTGATCACAGGTTGGGGAACAGCCCTCGGTCCCAAGACGCTCACCAACAAAGATCTCGAGCAGATGGTCGAGACGTCCGATGAGTGGATCGTCGAACGAACTGGTATCAAAGAGCGTCGGGTCGGCGGCACCACCATCGGCCTGTCGACCGAATCGGGTCGTGCCGCGCTCGACATGTCTGGGGTCGATCTCGGCGAGATCGACGGACTCGTCCTCGCCACGACCACGCCCGATACGCAGTGGGGCACCGCAGCGACGGTGCAGAACGAACTCGGTCTGCGATGTGGCGCGTTCGACGTCAACGCTGCCTGCAGCGGCTTCGTGTACGGGCTCGTCACCGCCCACGGGATGATTGCAATGGGCGCTCGCAAGGTGTTGCTGATCGGCACCGACTCGCTGTCGCGCATCACCGATTGGGAAGACCGCAACACCGCAGTGCTGTTCGGCGATGGCTCCGGTGCAGTCGTGCTGGAAGCGGTCGAGGGCCCCGGTCAACTGCTGGCATGGGATCTCGACGCCGACGGATCGCTTGGCCGCCTGCTGTGGGCCGAGGTCGGTGGATTCATCCACATGGAAGGCAAAGAGGTCTTCCGACGCGCCGTACGCATCATGGTCGACTCCGCCACCAAGTCCTTGACACATGCCGGTCTGACGGCCGATGACGTCACGCTGGTGATACCTCATCAGGCCAACATCCGCATCATCCAGGCGGCCTGCGATCGCCTGGGTATCGAGATGGAGCGAGCGGTCACCGTGCTCGATCGAACCGGCAACACGTCATCGGCATCCATACCACTTGCCCTCGCAGACGCGCTCGACACGGGCCGCGTCGCGGAAGGCGATCTGTTGCTGCTCGTCGGGTTCGGAGGTGGGATGACCGCTGCCAGTGCCGTATTGCGTTGGGGTGGCGGCGCGCCTGCCGGTGGGCCTGCGTGAGCAAAGTCGTTCTGATAACTGGGGGATCGCGAGGCATCGGGTTGGCTTGCGCGCAACGGTTTCTCGCCGCGGGCGACCGCGTTGCCGTCACGTACAACTCGTCACCGCCGCCGGAAGGGCTGTTCGCGGTCAAGTGCGACGTCACCGACCTCGATTCGGTCGACGCCGCGTTCAAGGCGGTCGAAGCCGAGTTCGGTCCGGTGGAGGTGTTGGTCTCCAACGCCGGCATCACCAAGGATGGCCTGCTGTTGCGGATGAGCGAAGCCGATTTCGGCTCGGTCGTCGATGCCAATCTCACGGCTGCCTATCGCGTCGCCAAGCGGGCGACGCAGGGCATGCTCCGCGCCCGCACGGGTCGAATCATCTTCATGTCGTCGGTCGTAGCCCTTCTCGGTTCCGCCGGCCAGGCAAACTACGCGGCTTCAAAGGCGGGATTGGTTGGCCTCGCTCGCTCATTGGCGCGCGAGTTGGGCTCGCGGAGCATCACGGTCAACGTCGTTGCCCCTGGGCCGGTCGAGACCGACATGACGGCGGCCCTCGGCGACAAACGCCTGGCCGAACTGACCGCGGCTGTTCCACTGGGACGCATGGCCTCAGCCGACGAGATCGCCGGCGTCGTCGTCTTTCTGGCATCGCCCGACGCCGCCTACATCACCGGCGCAGTCATCCCAGTGGACGGCGGTCTGGGCATGGGTCACTAGCTGAGCAGGTTCTCGAGGCACACGCAGTCACTAACATCGTCGCATCACCATCACAAGGAGATAGTCGTGGATCAAGCAATGTTCGCCCGCTTCCGCAAGTGCGCCGTCGAGGTGCTCTCGGTCTCGGAAGACCAAGTCGTGCCCGAGGCCAAGTTCGGCGACGATCTCGATGCCGACAGTCTCGATCTGGTCGAACTGGTCATGGCGTTGGAAGAAGAGTTCGGCGTCGAAGTGCCCGAAGAAGATCTCGAAGGCATCGAAACTGTCGGCCAGGCCTACGACCTGGTTGTCGGCAAGCTGTGATGCGAGGTTTGGGATGAAGGGCGCCGGGCGGCGCGTCGCAATCACCGGTTACGGCGTCGTTGCACCCTGCGGGATCGGCAGAAAGGCGTTTTGGGACGGACTCAACGGGCCGGGCATCACCGGCCACCGGAGTATCGAAATCGCAGATTGGGATCCGCTCCCCTACTTCGACAATCCGAAGGAAGCACGTCGCGCTGATCGCGTCGAGCAGTTCGCGGTGGCTGCTGCGGCCGAGGCCTTCGAGCACGCCGGGCGGCCGTCAGCCGAGTCGCACCGCTTCGGCACGATCTATGCGACGGGCGTCGGTGGCCTGCGATCGACGGAGGGTCAGATCGAGGTCCTCCTCACCAAAGGCGAGCGGCGGGTGTCGCCCTTCCTCGTTCCGATGATGATGCCGAACGCCCCTGGGGCAGCAATCTCGATGCGCTATGGGCTGCGCGGACCCAACGAGACCATCACGACCGCGTGCGCCGCGTCGACCCACGCGATCGGGTACGCGGCCCGACTGATTGCGTGGGACATGTGCGACGCCGTCGTCACCGGTGGCGCCGAGTCGGCAGGGTGTGCGATCGGCGTTGCCAGCTTCGGCAACATGACTGCGCTGTCGACCTCTGGCTCCAGTCGTCCCTTCGATGTCGAGCGTGACGGGTTTGTGCTGGGTGAGGGCGCTGGCGCGTTGATGCTCGAAGAGTGGTCAGCGGCCGAGAAACGCGGGGCCACCATCGTTGGCGAAGTGCTGGGCGCTGGAAGCAACGCAGACGCCCACCACATCACCGCACCGGCACCCGGTGGTGTCGGCGCGATCGCCTGCATGCGTTTGGCGCTCGCCGACGCCGGCCTCGAGCCGGGCGACATCGGCCACATCAATGCTCACGGAACCTCGACGCCACTCAACGACGCTGCCGAGGCCGCCGCCATCACCGAGATCTTTGGTCCACGAGGCGTGCCGATGACATCGACAAAGGGGGTCACAGGTCATGCGCTGGGCGCAGCAGGCGCCCTCGAAGCTGTAGCGATGCTGCTGGCGATGGAACACCGTTTGATCCCGGCCACAGCCGGCACCACGGTTGTCGATCCGGAATTCACGATCGATCTCGTCATCGGGTCGCCGCGACCATGGGAGCCGGCGCCGTCGATATCGAACAGCCTCGGTTTCGGTGGGCACAACGGGAGCATCATCCTGGGCCCCGCATAGGTCTGTCACCTGCTCAGACAACCGCGCAACACCCCTTTGTCATGATCACGGCATGAAACAGCGACCTGACACGCCCACCCAACTCGCCAGTTCGCCAACCGGCCCAGCCCGTCGTCCGGCTCGATTCGTGATCTTCGACATCGACCGACCGAATCTGGTGCACACCCGCCTCGACTGCGGTGAACATGTCGGTCTGGTCGACGTCGTCGACCAGTGGTACGGCGGGCCGTGCGATGATCCCGATGTCGTCGAAGAGGTTGCCTTCCGCCATGGATTGATCGCCGATGCCGATCTCGTCGAACGCGGCACACCGTGCGAGCACTGCACGCTGGTCGCAGCACCCCTGTGGCGCGCCGCCGCGTGAGCTCAGCGGTCGACGAGCACGAACATCAACTCGCACTCGCAGGCAATCTCACCACGTAACAGTGCGTGCCCGCGGCCCTTGCCGGCGCGAGCCGACATCCGCTGCAACTCGACGTGAAGCTCCAGCGTGTCGCCCGGCTCGACCTGCCGACGAAAGCGAGCACCGTCGAGACCGCCGAACAGTGGCAACCTGCCCGCAAATCGTGCGTCCGTCAACACTGCGATTGCGCCGACTTGAGCGATGGCTTCACACATCAGCACGCCGGGCAGTGTCGGCCGACCCGGGAAGTGGCCGGGAAAGAACCATTCGTCACCGGTTAGTTGCCAGCTGCCGACGGCACTGACGCCCGGCTCGAGCGCGACGAGCTCATCGACGAACAAGAAGGGCGGCCGGTGCGGCAACACATCCGCCGGTGATGGCAGCGCCGTCATTCCGAGACCGCTTCCAACAACTTGATTGGGGTGTCCTTGGGGCTGATCTTGTACCACGCGTTGCGAATCGAACCGTCGGGATCGATCAGGAAAGCGGACCGCAGGATCCCCATGTACGTCTTGCCGTAGTTCTTCTTCTCCGCCCACACCCCATAGGCCTCGGCCACGGAATGATCAACATCAGCGAGCAAATCGAAGGTGAGGGCGTACTTGTCGCGAAACTTTGCCAACGCCGCCGGCTTGTCGGGACTAATACCAAGAATCACCGTGTCTCCGACCTGATCGGCGATGTCGCGTAGACCGCAAGCCTGCTGAGTGCATCCTGGCGTGTCGGCCCGCGGGTAGAAGTACACCAGCACCGGGTGGCCACGCAATGCCATCAAGTCCTGGGTTTCGCCGTCTTGATTCGTCAACGAGAACTCGGGTGCGGGTCGACCGGACGTGAGCATGAAGCGATGCTAGCGAGGCAATGAGACGCCAATCGCCACTGACGGCGCGCGAAAGACTTCCGCAACTTCTCATCAAGCAAGTTGCAATTCTCGCCACGCACTGTGATATGTTGATCACCACTCGGCGGAGCCGCAGCCGACGAAACCTAAAGGAACAACCGATGCGTGGTCCAATCGTCAAGCCCTTCTGACTTACAGCTAATTCACATCCTCCGCGGTCATCACCTGCGGGGGGTCATGACGAAATCGTGAATGAGCCGCACTCAGCGGTTTATTTGCGGTTCCCTGACAGGTACCACACAAACTAGGTCGTTCGACGCATTCCGTGGCCGAAGAAGCCACCGCGCGGTCGAGCGTGGGCATGATAATGAGTCGGGATCGACCGCATGTTGTCGTCGACGTAGAAGCCGTCGAAACGGTACGACGCGCGCACGACGTCCTCAAGATGCTTCACCATCAGATCGCGAATCTCAGCGGGCGGTGACGGATCGTGCTGGCGCCACACGACCATCGGCACGTAGCACTGTTCGCACTCGGCGATCCAGCACAACTCATCCTCGTAGAACCACTCCGTCATGCGAGCCGCTTCACACAGCTCGCACGCCTCAGGCATCGATAGCTGCCCGGACTTCGGCGATGTAGTCGCCGGCCGCATCCGGTCCGTCGTCGAGGATCCGCCTGATCACCGACGCACCCATCACAACGCCGTCGGCAACCTCGACCGCTTGACGGGCCTGGGCGGCGTTCGACACGCCGACGCCGATCAAGACCGGCACGTCGGTGATGGCCTTCAGTCGACGGGCCAGTGACGCCGCCGTCGCAGCCAGCTGGGCACGTTCTCCGGTGACACCCAGCAAACCGACAGAGTAGACAAAGCCTCGAGCCCGAGCCGCGATCAGGGGCAAACGATCGTCTGGAGCTGTCGGCGCGGCGAACATCACGGTTTCGATGCCGGCATCGTCGGCAGCCGCGCACCACGGCCCGGACTCTTCGAGTGGAAGATCGGGCACCAGCGCCGCGCTGATGCCTGCGGCCAGGAGTTGATGAGCAAATCGCTCGTGCCCCGCATGATGCACGGTGTTGTAATAGGTCATCACGGCCAACGGGATGCCGACGTCGAGTTCGCGGGCTTCATGGAGTATCGAGACCGGTGTCGCCCCACCATCGAGCGCCATTTGCGACGCCTGTTGAATGACCGGACCATCCATCACCGGATCCGAGAATGGGAGGCCGATCTCGATCGCGTCGGCGCCCGCAGCTGCCACGGCGCGTGCCGCGGCCTGCCAGCCGTCCAGCCCGCCAGTGATGTACGGCACCAGCAGCTTGTGCCCGGCAGCGCGCTGGCGACGCAGAGCTGTCTCCAGCACACCGGAACTCGACACCACGGTCATCGAGCCAGGATGTCCATCATCTGGGCAACGTCTTTGTCGCCGCGGCCCGACAGGTTCATCAACACCGTGTCGCCCTGCAGCGCCGGGGCCTCACGAACGATCCAGGCAAGTGCATGGGCACACTCGAGCGCCGGAATGATTCCCTCGGCTCGCGCGAGCAACTGGAAGGCGTCGATCACCTCGGAGTCGGTGACGGATGGATACTCGGCGCGCCCGATCGATGCAAGGTAGCTGTGTTCGGGCCCGACCCCGGGATAATCGAGACCCGCCGAGATCGACTGGGCTTCCAAGACCTGGCCATATTCGTCCTGCATCAGGTAACTGCGCATTCCGTGAACCACGCCGGGTTGGCCGCGGCCCACAGCAGCGCCGCCCGCCGGCTCAACGCCGACCAGGCGGGTGCGATCGTCGACAAAACCCGAGAAGATCCCGATTGCGTTGGAGCCACCTCCGACACAGGCGACCACGACGTCGGGCACGTCGCCGAGGAGCTCGTGACACTGCTGTTTGGCCTCATCGCCGACAACGCGATGAAACTCGCGCACCATCCATGGGTACGGATGCGGCCCCATGACCGAGCCGAGGCAGTAGTGCGTGGTCTCGACCGACGCGACCCAGTCGCGCATCGCTTCGTTGACGGCATCCTTCAACGTGCGGCTGCCACTCTGCACGGCCTCGACTTCGGACCCGAGCAGCTTCATCCGGAAGACGTTCAGCGCCTGGCGCTCGACGTCGACGGCCCCCATGTACACCTTGCACTCCATCCCCAACAGTGCCGCGGCCGTGGCGCTGGCGACGCCGTGTTGGCCCGCACCCGTCTCGGCGACGAGACGAGTCTTGCCCATCCGTTTGGCGAGAAGCGCCTGGCCGAGGACGTTGTTGATCTTGTGCGAGCCGGTGTGGTTGAGATCCTCACGTTTGAGAACCAGACGGATGCCCAGTTGCTCGCTGAGGTTGGCGCATTCCGTGAGGATCGACGGACGGCCGGCGTACTGGCGGAGCTGGTAGTCGAGGTCGGCACGAAAGCCGTCGTCGGCCCACGCCTCGCGGAACGCCTCCTCCAACTCCTGACACGCGGGTACCAGCGTCTCGGGTACGAAACGACCACCGAATTCGCCGAAACGTCCGGTGGCCGATGGTTCTGCCATCAGCGACATCATCTACTCCTCGTCGTCGTCCCAGTCATAGGGCATCGAATCCGGCCCGAGGTGCTGCAGCGGAGCAGCGGCGCGGGCCCGTTCGATGAACAACTTGACCTTCATCGGATCCTTGTGGCCTGGCGACTTCTCGACACCGGATGCAACGTCGACACCCCACGGCTGCACCTTGCGTACCGCCATGGCCACGTTGTCGGGATCGAGACCACCAGCCAAGATGATGCGCGGTCCCTCCGGTACTTCACCGAGCAACGACCAGTCGAACAGCTCTCCCGAGCCCGGCGATGGCGCGTCGACCATGATCAGGTCGGTGCCGAAGTCCTTGATCCTTCGAGCATCGGGCGAACCGGCAACGACGGCCTTGATCACCCAACGAATCTGGGCGGCGACCTCCGCCACCATCGAGGGTGACTCGTGACCGTGCAACTGTGCGGCCTTCAGCCCGGCGCGGTTGACGGTCTCGATGACTCTGCTGGGCAGCTCGTCGCGGAAAACCCCGACGGTAAGGATCTCGGGGGGCAGCCGGCGGGTGATGTTGAACGCCTGTTGCGCGGCGATCTGGCGCGGCGACGGAGCGAAGATGAAGCCCACGGCATCTGCACCCATGGCGACGGCAAGCAGCGCATCGTCCTCATTCGTGATACCGCAGATCTTGACGAACATCCGGCTCCAACGTACTGGCCCAGGGTGGGGTGAGACGTGATCGATTTCGTGCTATCCGACGCGCAGCTCGGCGATTGCGGCGGCAGGGTCGGATGAAGTGACCAATGACTCACCGACCAAGACCGCGTCGTAGCCAGCATCGCGCAGGCTCTGGGCATCGTTGCGGTTGCGCACCCCGCTCTCGGCGATCCTCACGACGTGGGCCGGAATCAGCGCGGCCATCCGAACGGCTCGTTCGTGATCGACTTGAAACGTCACCAGATCGCGCTGGTTGACACCGATGATCGTGGCTTTGGCCGTCAGCGCTGCAGTCAACTCGGCTTCGTCGTGAATCTCAACGACCACGTCGAGGCCGACACTGACCGCAAGTTCGTGGAGAGCCACCAATTCGGCTTTGTCGAGAGCAGCCGCGATCAGCAACACACAGTCTGCTCCCATGATTCGGGTGTCCAACACGTCGCGTTCGCTGACGGTGAAGTCCTTACGGACGACTGGCAGCGAGCACGCTAGGCGCGCCTGTTGCAGGTCCCTGACCGAGCCACCGAAATGAGGGCTGTCGGTCAATACCGACAGGCAGGTCGCTCCACCGAACTCGTAGGCCTTGGCGAGGACGACTGGATCGAGATCGGCGAACAAATCACCTTTCGAGGGCGAGCGACGTTTGATCTCGGCGATCACCCCCAAGTTGGATCGGCCGCGCAGCGCGGCTGCGAAACCTCGTGTGGCCGGCATCTGCATTGCCTCGGCGATCAGGGCATCGAGCGGGCGGTCGTCCGCCTCGGCAACCAGCCGATGGTGTTCGAGGATGCTGTCGAGGTAGGTGGTCACGATCGGCCGTCCGCTAGAAGCCGAGCCGCGAAGCAACTTCACCCGGCAGCGAGTCGATCGGCACCCGAACCTGCTCGGTGGTGTCGCGATCGCGAATGGTCACGGCGCCGTCTTCGAGCGATTCGAAGTCGACGGTCACGCACAGCGGAGTACCCACCTCGTCTTGGCGCCGGTAGCGACGACCGATGGCCTGGGTCTCGTCGTAGTCAACCATGTAACGCTCGCTCAGCGTCTTGCAGACCTGGTGAGCCAGGGGCGTCAAGGTCTCCTTCTTCGACAGCGGGAGGACCGCCACCTTGTATGGCGCGAGCCGTGGGTGCAGCCGCAGCACGGTTCGTTTCTCGTCGTTGATCACGTCCTCGTCGTAGGCGGCGAGCAGGAAGATCGCGAAAAGTCGGGTTACTCCGACAGCGGGCTCGATGACATATGGCTTGTAGCGCTCGTTGGTCGACTGGTCGAAGTAGTCGAGCTTCTCCCCAGAATGATTCGAATGTTGAATGAGGTCGTAGTCGGTGCGCTGGGCGATGCCCTCAGCCTCGTCCCAGCCCCACGGAAAGAGAAACTCGACGTCGCTGGTGCCGGTCGAGTAGTGCGACAACTCGTCGGCATCGTGAGCGCGCAGTCGCAGCAACTCGTTTGGCACGCCAAGATCGTGATACCAGTTCATCCGCTCGTTGCACCAGTACTCGTACCACTTGGCACTGTCGGCCGGTGGCACGAAGTACTCCATTTCCATCTGCTCGAACTCGCGCGTGCGGAAGATCCAGTTCTGCGGGGTGATCTCGTTGCGAAAGCTCTTGCCGACCTGGGCGATCCCGAATGGAGGCTTGCGGCGCGTCGAGTTCAGCACGTTGCTGAAGTTGATGAACATCCCCTGCGCTGTCTCGGGCCGCAGGTAGGCCACCGCCCCCGCGTCCTCGATCGGCCCAGCATGCGTCTTGAACATCAGGTTGAACTGGCGCGGCTCGGTGAACGTGCCATGCTTGCCGCAGCTCGGACAAGTGTTGGGGTCGTCGAG
>JANMQX010000398.1:0-1840 GCA_031370745.1 Ilumatobacteraceae bacterium | reverse complement strand
TCATTCAGTCGAGTTTTCGTATCCATTTTGAACTCCCGCTCTCTCAGGCGCCGACGGGGGGTGTCGACGTCCGAGAGGTTCCCGTTATTTGAGTATCGGTAAATGTTTGCATTCGATCAAGGCCTTTGGTCCCAAATAGGTCTAGCGCACTACTGGGCAACGACTCCAGGATGCCAATTGCTGAGCGCGTAACCGCTCGGTGTGACTACCGTCGCCCCGATGACGGGCGTTTGCATCGCAGCAAACGCTGAGCAAAGGCTGGTTTGATGCCTGGTCACGAAGGGAACTATTGCTCGCGGGACGACAACGAAGGGATCTCCACCATGCGCATCGATCGACTCGTTGTTGCTGCGCTTGCCTTGTCTGGTTGCACCATCGTGACCAGTTGCGGCGACAACAACGTGACCCCGTCGAACAACTCAGGCAACTCTCCGGCTGTTGTCGATTCGGTGCTCCACGAAGACACCACTCCCGTTGTAGGCACCGAGCCCGTCGGTCAGCCTGGGTACCTCGTCAGGCCCTAACCGGGTCGTTTGGGCCGATATCTCTAGTATCGGGTCATGACTGCGCCGCCCATCCCGCGTTATTCCGCCGATGTCACGGCCGAAGAAGTCAGCGCTGGGCTGCGTGATCACGGTGTGGTGATCATCGAGCGTCTCGCCGATGCCGAGCTCTGCGACCGGTTGTTGGGCGAGTTGCAACCGTGGCTGGCCGAGACGCCCTCCGGCGCCGACGACTTCAGCGGCCGCAACACTCGCCGAACCGGAGCCCTCTTGACACGGTGCCCGTCGAGTGTGGCGATGGTCGCTCACCCGTTGATCCTCGGCGTCGTGGAGCAAACCCTGTGGCCGAAGAAGACGACGTTCCAATTGCATCTCACCCAGTCGATCGCGATCGGACCGGGTTCGCCGGCGCAGGCGATCCATCGGGATCAGTGGTGCTTCGACTTCTTCCCGTTTCCCGCCGACGTCGACGTCGAGCTCAGCAGCATATGGGCGCTCTCCGACTTCACAGAGCTCAACGGGGCCACCCGCGTCGTGCCCGACAGCCATCGCCTGCCCAACGAGGTTCGCTTCGCGGCGGAAGACTCGGCGCCTGCTGAGATGCCGCGCGGGTCGGTTGTGCTGTACCTCGGTTCCACGTTTCACGGCGGGGGTGCCAACGACACCGATCAGGTACGTGTCGGCATCAACGTCGACTACGTGCTCGGATGGCTGCGTCAGGAGGAGAACCAATACTTGTCGTACACCCTCGACGAGGTACGTGGGTTTCCCGAGCGTGTACAGCGGTTGCTGGGTTACGAGGTCGGCGCGTACGCCCTCGGCTACATCGACGGCGGTCGCAGTCCGATGGAGTTGCTCGACCCGGCGAGGGCAAGCGCGATGCAGAGCTTCGAGCCGGGCTGATCCCCTCGACGCGTCACACTCTGAATTCCACGAGCACCGGCAGGTGATCGCTGAGTTGGCTCCACGATGCGCCGCCTTCAGGCGTCAGCCGCGCGGCTACGGTCGCCGATTCGGGGATCAAGATGTAGTCCAACCGTTGACGCGGTGCGATCGAGGGATTCGAGTAGCCGCCTCCCGGATCGACCAAGTCCGCCGAGCCGAACTCGCGGATCACCTCGAGCTCGTCGACGGCATTGAAGTCGCCGGCGACGACGGCTGGTCGCCGGCTCCCGATCAGTGGGACGACCCGCCTGGCCTGCGCGATCCGTTCATCGGGATCATGTGAGGCCAGGTGGGTGTTCACGACGCGCAATGTTTCGCCGGTACGTGACACGGTGATCGCCATGGCGACGCGGTGCATGAAGGTCCACGTCGAGACACCCGGCGATATCGAG
>JANMQX010000354.1:0-16704 GCA_031370745.1 Ilumatobacteraceae bacterium | reverse complement strand
ACTCGTCGCGCGTGACCCGCTGCACCCCTGCGATCAAAGCCCCAGCTGGCGCGAAACCGTCGCCGGTCTTCCATGGTGCGGCCGTCCAGGTCGAGCTCGTCGAGATCTGTACCAATGACGTATGCCCCGACGGTCGGCGCGAGGACGATCACGCTCCACTCCTGCGCTCGGGAGTCGTCGTCCTCGAGCCGCACTCGTGTGATGCCGGACGGCGTGTCGCCGTCACCGGCGAACATCACAACGACGGGCAAACCTAGATCGGCCAGCGCCTTGTAGGTCACCGCCATCGGCGCGAAGTACTCGGCGCGTTGGAACAACGCGATCACTATCGCGGCCGACCCGCCCTCCAGCGCGACGCGCTCGATCGCGAATGACAAGGCCGCCAGCGTCCGCTTCGTGGTGGTCGACTCGATCGTCGCAGCGTGAGCAACTGTCGCCGGTTCAGTCTCGGTCATGTCAACCACGCCAGCTGACAAGACAACGTTTCGTGACTCGGCCGGCCGTCATATTCTTCAATGCCCTCCACTGCGAACAGCGCCACCGAGGACCAGAGTGACGAACGACACAGATCCTACCGCCTCGCAAACCACTGTCGTCGCCGCAACCGCGGGGCAAAATCGTTCGAACAGGCAGGTCTCACTGAGTTGTCGATGCAATGTGGGACCCTGGTGGGGTGAAGGCAAGGATGCAGGACGGAACGGTCGTCGGATGCGACGTGGCTGGTTCAGGCTTGCCGTTGTTGTTGATTCATGGCGGCGCGACAGACTCGAGCGCGTGGACTTTGGTTCGCGCGTTGCTGCCGGCCGGACTGCGCGTTGCGGCGATGGACCGGCGAGGTCGCGGCACAAGCGGCCGTGGCGACAAGCATCACTCCTTGGAAGTCGAGGCCGATGACGTGCTCGGCCTCGCCGCCGCTCTCGGTGGCGAGGTCGTGGTTGCCGCACATTCGATTGGGGCGACCATTGCATTGCAGGCACTCCGTCGTAGCAATGGATTGATCATCGCCGCATTGCTGTATGAACCGCCCTTGCCTGGCATGACACCGCCGGCGCCGGCCGCCATGATCGAAGCGCTCGACGAAGGCAGAGACGAAGACGCCCTCGAGAGCTTCCTTGGGGACATGGTCGGTCTCAGCGCCGATGAGATCCGAACGTACCGCTCGTCGCCGATCTGGGCGAAGCGGGTATCACTCATCTGGACGATGCGGCGAGAGGCTGAGGCGTTGGCATCACTGCCTCAGGATCTCGCCAGATATTCCACGATCGAAGTTCCTGTCCAACTTGTCCTTGGCTCGCAGACCGCACCCCATCACACCGACGCCATCCGTGCGTTACAGCGAGTTCTTCCCGCCGCCGACACAACCCTGCTGAACGGGCAAGGCCACGGAGCCCTCCTCCAGGCCCCCGATCTCGTGGCTTCCGCCATCACCGACTTGCTGGGCCGCATCAACTGACACCTCGGAAAGCGACCGGTGAGCCGCGGTCACCCGAACAGCGCTTACAGCCGTTCTGGCGCCGTCTGCAGACGGTGGGCGTGTGCTTGGATGCGCGCCACAGCTCTGGCTACGTCGAGCACGGCTTCGCGGTCGGCGAGCAGTAGGCGGTGCTGGAGCCACACTGTCGACGCAGCAGCCGCTTCGGCACGGGGAAGATGGAGCGTTGTGTAGTCGATCGTATGGATGGTCGAGCGTCGGCGGGGGCCGAAGTTCGCCGATCGGAAGACGGCGAGATCGCTGAGTGACGGGTACGACACGGCCATGGGGATGCCTTCTGCGGCAAGCGCGGACTCGAACGCCCTCAACGGGAGACCGGCGAAGTGTTGGTTGTCGTAGTGGAAGACAAAGCAGTAGTTGCCTTGTGAACCCATTCGACTATCACGATGAGGCGTTCGGATCCCGGGAATTTCGTCGAGTGCAGCGTTGAGGGCGATGGCGTTCTCGTTGCGAATCCGGTTCTGCTCGGGAAAGCGATGCAGCTGGGCGAGTAGAACGCCGCCTTGCCATTCCGTCATGCGAAGGTTCGATCCGACGGTGGCGTGGTGGTAGAACCACTCGCCGGTGACGCGCCCGCAATCGGCATACGCCCACGCACGATCGCGCACTTCCTGATCGTCGCAGATCAGTGCGCCACCTTCGCCCGCGGTCATCAACTTGGAGTGCTGCATCGAGAAGGCGCCGGCGTCGCCCCACGAGCCGACACCGCGGCCGCGCCACACGGTGCCGTGGGCGTGGGAACAATCCTCGATCAGTCGTAGCCCACGTCGTCTGCACAGATCCACGAGGGCGTCGAGGTCGCACGCGGCTCCTGCTACGTGCACGGCGATGATCGCCTTGGTTCGAGGTGTGATTGCCGCCGCTGCGGCGTCGGGGTCGATGCACAACGTGTCGGCGTCGATGTCAACGAGCACGGGTGTGGCGTTGACGGCGAACACCGCTGTCGCCGAGGCGATGAACGTCATGCCTGGAACGATCACTTCGTCGCCTTCGCCGATGCCGCATGCAACCAACGCCGCCTCTAGAGCATGGGTGCCGTTGGTGAGCGCCATCCCATACCGAGCACCGTGGTAGGTAGCGAATTCGCTGGCGAATGTCGCTGCGGTGCTGCCGTCGCCCTGCCACCAGCCGCCGCTTTCCAACACATCGAGCAGACCACTCCGCTCGGTGTCGTCCCAGATAGGCCAGCTCGGATAGTCGGCACGACGTATCGGAGTGCCGCCGAGAATTGCAGGTGCATCGCGACCAGTTTCCATTCCTCAGCACTCCCGGAGCGCTCGCCGGGCCACCGCGACCACAGAGTCGTCGACAACCAATCCGTTTGCGGAGGAATACCACAGGTTGTGTTCCTCGACGAATGATGGCATGCGCCGCAACGACGCCTCGACCTCGTCCCAGGTGATGCCGAGGTCGGTCAGGCCGGTGCGTATCTGTGCCGCGTCGGCGATCCGGCGAGGTCGAGCGGGGTCGTTGTCTTGGATTGCCGACATGATCAGCACCCCCAATGTGACGAGCTCGCCGTGCATGATCGTTCGTCCTGTGACCGCTTCAAAGCTGTAGGCGAAGAAATGCTCGCTGCCTTCCTCGAACCGGGCGTGACCCAGATGATGGCAGCGCCAACCGATGTCGCGGTGGCATTCCATCAACCGTCGCAGACCCTCGTCGTCGCCTGCGGCCAGCAAGGGTGCCAATGATTCGAGTTCATCGACGTACATCTGTGACATCGCTGCCGCCTCGTCATCCCACGCCGGCTCCCGGCCCGCGTCGGCGCCGATCAGCCAGTCGAACCGAGCGGTGTGACACGACAACACGTCTCCGATCCCGCTGCGAACCAACTCGGCAGGAGCAGCGGCCATCAAGTCGAAGTCGACGAGAACCCGCTCGGGAACCGCATCGCCCTCGTAGCGGATGCCGCCCAGATCGCGCACAGCGGTCATGCGTGTGAAGCACGCGTCGACAGACGGCAGCGAGGGCACTTGATAGAGAGGGATTGCGCGTTTCCAGTGCAGCCACTTTGCGGTGTCCATTGCTGAGCCACCGCCAATACCCACCACCGCCTCGACCTCGGGCAACGTCGCCACGAGGTAGTCGAGGTGCTGCGCGGAGAGATCGCCCGCGGCAACGACGACCATTGGCTGATTGGCGAGCCGAGGTTGAAGCAGGGCCCACGGTTCAGGATGGGTGATGACCGCGTAGTTCGTCAGTCGCGTGCTCAACGTGGCGAACAGATCGCGCCCATACGTCGTGGGGAAGCCGTGCGCATGCTCGATCACAGTCGTGTTCCCAGTGCATCGAGGAGAGGTTGCAAGCCACCGAATCTGACGACTCGGAACTCCTCGGCGACGTCGAGCCCGTGACGTGCACCTACCTGTGCTGAACTGCCGCGCACCATCTGGGCCAGCAATGGTTCGATGTCCTGGCTCGCCAGGGCGCTCTCGACGGCGTCGATCCGCCATCCACCCGTCAGGGCCTGCATTTGTATCTGCCGAAAGTAGTTGCGCATCATGGTCGCATGAGCGCACGCTGCAGCGACTTTGCGGTCGATCGTGGTCGTGATGTCGATGACATCGGTCACCTGTTGGACCGAGCGACCGAAGTACCAGCGTTCGAAGCAACCATGCGGCCGTAAACCCTCGCTGAAGTGCTCTGGGTGGTGCTTGTCGAACTGTGCTGTCCAGAACGCCTCGTCGGTTGCGGCGGCCACTTTGTGGTGGTCCTGGTTGTCCTCTCCGTACATCGCGTACGGATCGAACGTCACCAAGGCGTACGGCCGGTGAAGTCGAATCTGGCGGATGATCATTTCCCGCAGGCGCACTTCGCTGAGATCGGCGAGAACATCCGTTGGTTCGCCGAGATCGACAGCCTCCGCCACACCCAAAATGGCGCACGACTTCTGGAACTCGATGAGATTGACGGCAATGGTCTCCTCCTCGGCGAGATCCACCGAATCCCAGCGATCATCGGTCACCCGAACGACCACGATCCGGTACCCCGCGTCGCACCACGCCGCCACTGTCCCGCCGATGAAAAGCGCCACGTCATCCGCGTGTGCCACAACGATGAGTACCGTCCGGCCGTTCCCCGGTTGCAGATCGAGGCGAGCGACCACAAACTGACCATACCCATGCCGCATGCCTCGACAGAGCGTCGGGCGGTTACATCTTTGGCGCGCCCAGAGAAGGCCCGAGCTTCGACAGAAGGTCGGTGAGGGGATTCGGTCTACGGTCTGCGAGATGATCGTGCGTGCGTGTGACTCGACAGCCGAACGCGGGTGAGCAGCGACCCGGTCGTCAGGGGCAACGTTGATGGAGTTGACGTGTTCGATTTTGCTGAGACAGCGTGCACGCCAGCGCCAACGCTCGCTGATGCACGTGTCGCGATCGTGACCACTGCCGGTCTCCGCTCGGACGGAGTGGCGACGTGGTCCGATGGGCAGGGTTTTGTCGTGCTCGACGGTGCCGAACGGAATCTGACACTTGCTCACACTTCACCGAACTTCGACCGTACCGGAGTGGCGATCGACCTCAACGTGGTGTTCCCAGTGGACCGTCTCGCGGAGCTTGCTGCAATGGGGACGATCGGTTCGGTCGCGAATCGTCACCTGGCGTTCATGGGAGCGCAGCCAGACCACAACTTGACCACGTTGCGACTCGACAGTGGACCGGCGGCCGCCAAGCTGTTGATCGACGACGGTGTCGACGTGGTCTTGTTGACGCCTGTTTGACCGCTGTGCACGCGCACCGTGAGTGCGCTCGCACATGTGTTCGAAGCGGCGGGTCTGTCGACGGTCGGGATCAGTCTCGTCCGCGGACAGGCCGAGCGATCGCGCCCGCCGCGGATGCTTCACTGTGACTTCCCGCTCGGGCGTCCGCTGGGTCGCCCGAGGGACCCGGTGTTCCAACATGGGGTGTTGGCGGCGGCGTTCGGCCTGCTGGCGCGAGACGACGTGCCGGTCCTGGTGGATTTCGAAGAGTCGATCGTCGATGAGGCAGATCAGCCGCTGGCGTGTGTGTTGCCTCTGCGTCACGATCCGTCGCTCCAACCCGCGGTCGACGAGGCGCTTGGGTTGCGTGCGGCCTACGAACGGCACTACTTGGCGTCGGGCCAAACAAATGTCAAACGGTTCGGTGGGCCCGATCGTGTCCCAGAATTGATTGCATCGTTCGTCGCCATCGTTGAAGGTGCAGCATGGGACGATGTGGGCCTGGACCCGGCCGAACTCGGTCAGGCGGCGCTCGACATCCGCGCCTACTACGAGGAGGCAGCGCTCGCGCTCGTCGAACATGTGCCAGCGGCACGACAAGCCGAATCGTGGTTCTACCGTTCGACGATCACCGGCTCGGTGCTCCGAAACGCCCAGGCGATCATTCGCGCCGCGGACGCGCCGCGAGCGGCCTGGTTCGCGCTGGTTCCGACTGGCCAACCGCCCCCCTGACAGCGAACGTACCGCGACCTCCGGGCGCCGGTCGTGCTAGGAACGTGCCATGACTGCCGTTGATGCTCCGGTCGTTGGTGTCTTCGGCGGGTCGGGGTTCTATGAGTTTCTGGAACACGCGCAGGATGTCGCCGTCGACACCCCATTCGGGCCGACATCGTCTCCGGTGTCGGTGGGTCTTATCGCAGGACAGGCCGTCGCTTTCATCGCTCGCCATGGTCGTGAGCACGGCTACGTCGCGCATCGCGTGCCGTACCGGGCGAACGTGTGGGCCTTGCATTCGATGGGTGTGCGGTCGATCATCGCCCCGTGCTCGGTTGGCTCGCTGCAGCCCCACATTCATCCTGGGCAACTCGTGGTCATCGACCAGTTGGTGGATCGCACCTGGGGGCGGCCCGATACGTTCCACGATGTAGGCGGGCCACACCTCGAACCTGGCTCCCGGGAGTCTGTGGTACATCAGACCTTTGGCGAGCCCTTCGACGCAACGATTCGTCGCTCCCTGCTCGACGCGGGGCGTCGCACGGGTGCCGACATGGTGGATGGTGGGACCATGGTTGTCATCAACGGACCTCGATTTTCGACGCGTGCCGAGAGTGCGTGGTTCCGCGCGATGGGATGGCATGTGGTCAACATGACTGGGTATCCCGAGGCCGTCTTGGCTGCCGAACTCGGTCTGCGATATGCGTCGGTCGCACTGGTCACGGACTATGACGCAGGCGTTGACGGCCATGCGCCGGTGACGATGGAGGAGGTTTTCGCCATGATCACATCCAATGTGTCGCGCGTGAAGGATGTGATCGTCGATGCTGTGGCGCACGACTGGGAGGCGATGTCCGCACCCCAGTAGTGCAGTAGGAAAATTTCGCGAAACTGCGCGGCGATCGAGTGATGCGCTGCGAGGCTGGGTCGTCATGGTGCTTGGCGGACACACGAGCCGTTGGCCGCGACGTTTGCTGCCGGCTGCCTTGTTGGCTGCGGCAATGTGGATCACATGGTGGAGCGTGGTCCGTGGCCGCGTTCTGCAGCGCAAGCAAGTCAGTGTGTTCCTCGGTGCGGCACCTCTTGTTGGCCGCAATCCCACTGACGGCTGGGACTGGCGCTTCGGATGGGGCTTGGTCGGTGCCATTGCAGTTGCTGCGCTGGTGTGCTTTGGTTGTTGGAGCGGTTGGTTTTGGAGAATTCGGCAACGATGGGTGATCGCCGCTGCGGCAGTTGGGGCATCTGCGTTCGCAACGTTGCTGGCTCTCACTGACGGTCTCGACGGGCTTCGCTACGGAGCACAACACAAGACCGAGTATCTCGCCACACTCTCGACGAAACCGCCGGCCGGCGAGTTCGTTCGGACCTTTCTCGCCCGGCTCGACAACTACTCGGTGCACGTCCGTGGGCATCCCCCCGGATTTGTCCTGGTGCTCAAGTTTCTGCATGTAGTCGGGCTTGGCGGTGTCTGGCCAGTGGTACTGCTGTCGGTGATCTCGGCGGGCGTCGTTGCTGCCGCCGTGTTGGTGACTGTTCGGGCGATCGCCGGCGACGAGTGGATGCGCCGCTGCGCGCCGTTGTTGATCGTTGCGCCGTACGCAATTTGGATGGTGACATCGGCCGACGCGTTCTACACCGCCGTCGCAGCAACGGGTGTCGCTGCACTCGCCGAGGGCGTGACGCGGCCCCGACGGCAGAGCGTCTGGTTCGGTCTTGCCGCGGGGTTGCTGCTCGGTTCCTTGCTTTTCCTCACGTATCTCGGCGCGCTCCTCGTGATCCTCCCCGCCGTCATCGTGATCGCGGCACTTGTTCAGCTCAAGCGCGGGGCAGCGACCAGCCTGCTGACCGCCGGGATCGCCGCTGTCGCCGCCGGCGCCGTGATCGCAGCATTCCGCGTCGCCGGGTTCTGGTGGCTCGACGGAGTGACCGCGACCAAACGTCAATACGCCGTGGGCACCGCCCAGTTCAGAGAATGGGGCTACTTCAAGTACGGCAACATCGGCGCAGCAATGTTCGCCATCGGACCGCTCACGGTTGCTGGCTTCGGCACGCTGCGAAATCGACGGATGTGGTTGCTCGTGGGTGCGGCCGGCGCGGGCTTGCTGGTGTCGCACCTGTCGCAGTACACCAAGGCCGAGGTCGAGCGCATCTGGTTGCTGTTCTACCCATGGTTGGTCATCGCCGGCGCCGCGATGATGACACGGTCTCGACGATGGCTGACCCCGGCGCTCGTAGGTGCTCAGGCGGCATGCGCCGTAGTACTGCAAGCTGCGTTGGTGACGAAGTGGTGAATCGACTTTTAGATCAGCACCGCTGGTCGGGGCCCGACCGATGTGCGCAGTGCGACGCTGGCGAACTCGCTCATTCCATCCTCGAAGCCGACGCGGGCCTGAAAGTTGAGGCGCTGCGCTGCTCGTTCGGGGCTGGCAAACACATGACGGATGTCTCCGAGCCGATAGCCACCGACGACCTGAGGCGGCGGCGCACCGACGGGTCGCAATGCAACCGCCATGTCGAGAACAGTTTTTGGAGTACCCGAACAGATGTTGAACGCCCCGGACTCCGGCGTGTCCATCGTCATCGCGAGCACGTTGGCGTGCGCCACGTCGGCGACATGAACGAAGTCTCGGAGCTGAGCTCCGTCCTCGAACAGCCGCGGCGACTCGCCGCGTTCGTACGCGCTGCGGAACAGACTGGCGACGCCTGCGTAGGGAGTGTCGCGCGGCATGCGTGGCCCGTAGACGTTGTGATATCGCAGCAACGTCACGCTGGACCCTGGATGCTCACGCTCGTAGGCATTGCAGAGTCCCTCTTGTGCGAGCTTCGTGGTGGCGTAGACGTTGCGCGGGTCGAGCCAGTGATCCTCGGGCACTGCTTCACTGATCAACCCTGCGTCGCAGAACGGGCATGGTGGATCGAAATCGCCGGCCTCCAAGGCGGCAACAGTGCGGGCGCGCGGGCGAACGACGCCATGTTCGTTGCATCGATAGCGTCCCTCCCCATACACGACCATGCTCGACGCCACCACGATTCTTCCGGTGAAGTCACCGTCGTGCAGCGCTCGCAGCATGCACGCCGTTCCAACATCGTTGCGGCTCACATAATCCACGACATCGGCAAAGTTGACACCCAACCCGACCTTGGCTGCCTGGTGGCAGACGACGTCGACCCCTCCCAACAAACTCGCCCAGATGGTGTCATCACGTACGTCACCCCACGCGTATTGCACGTCGGGGTGCAGACCCGATGGAAGTCCGTCGTGGGCCGCTGGGTCGAGGTCGTCGATCACGACTACCTCGTGACCAAGGCCGACCATCTCGTCGACGACGTGCGAGCCGATGAACCCGGCACCTCCGGTTACGAGCACCCTCATTCTGCAACCCTCTCAACGATCCGGTGAACAAACATGCCTGATGTCATCCTTCCTGCACTCAACGAATCCGCCGCCGTCGAGTGGGTGCTGCGCCGCATGCCCGATGGGTATCGACCAATTGTCGTCGACAACGGGTCGTCCGATCGTACGGCGGAAATCGCCGGATCCCTGGGGGCAACCGTGGTGCACGAACCGATACGCGGTTTCGGTTCCGCATGCTGGGCGGGATTGCAGGCGGCCACCGCGGACATCGTGTGTTTCATGGACTGTGACGCTTCGCTCGATCCTGTCGCCCTGCCCATGCTGGTCGGATATGTCGAACGTGGCGAGGCAGATCTCGTGATGGGTGCACGAGTTGCCGAGCGTGGCGCGTGGCCGACGCACGCCCGCCTGGCCAATCGGCTGCTCGCCCTCGAGGTTCGCAGGCGTACCGGCCTCGGGCTGGTCGACTTCGGGCCGATGCGGGCTGCTCGTCGGCAGGGCCTGTTGGGACTCAACCTGCGCGATCGCCGATCTGGCTGGCCGCTCGAAATGGTGCTTCGCGCCCGTGAGGCAGGATGGCAAGTGCGCAATGTGCCGGTCGAGTACCGCGAGCGCGAAGGCCGATCGAAGGTCACCGGCACCGTTCGAGGCACAGTTCAGGCCATCAGCGACATGGGTCGCTTGTTGCGCGATCAGGGTGATCGTTGACCGATGCATGTCACGATCATCGCCAAGGCGCCTGTGGCCGGTCTGGTCAAGACCAGGCTGTGCCCGCCGTGCACGTTCGAACAAGCGGCCCGGGTGGCAGCGGCATCGCTGGCCGACACGTTCACTGCAGCCGAGGAGGTGGCTGCCGCCACTGGGGCCAGGCGAGTAGTGCTGTTGGATGGTGCCCGTCAGGAGTGGATGCCCGCCGCGTTCGAGATAGTCAACCAGCGCGGCGACGGTCTTGCGGAGCGGTTGTGCAACGGGTTCCTCGATCTCGGGCCGGGGGTGATCGTTGGAATGGAGACGCCCCACGTGGTGCCCGCTCTGGCTGATGCGCTCGAGTTTGCCCGCCGCGGCATTGACTCGATCGGCCTGGCTCTCGACGGTGGTTATTGGATGATCGGGCTGAGCGCAAGGAGCAGCGAGATCGCTCACGATCTTTTCCAGAACGTGGAAATGAGCGCCTCGAACACTGGAGCCAGCCAGCTCGGTCGCATGCACGCACTGGGTTGTCGAGTTCATCTGCTGCCGACCGCCCGAGACCTCGACACCGTCGATGATTTGAGGGCCGTGGCGAAATCCGGTCGGGGCGGGATGCTGCCGGCCGTCGCGGAGGAAGTGTTGGAGTCGTGAAGATGAGCTTCCACGGTTGTTGACCAGTCGACCGCGCTGACGTCGGGAACCTTCGTCACCTACGCGCCGGTGGCGTTGCACGCCGTCGGCGACGTGCAACGACCGAGGATCTTGAGCAAGCGGTTCGGGTACGACGTGTAAATGCCGTCGACCCCGAGCCCGACCAGCAGACGCATGTCGGTCTCGTCGTTGACCACCCAGGTCAAGATGGCAACGCCGTGATCGTGGGCCCACGTCAACGAATCCTGATCGACGATCTCATGGCCGTCGACCCGGAAAGGTGGCTGGTCGACGGTCACCGCCGGCACAAAATTCCTGTCACCGCGCGCCTTGGCATCTTGCGACGCGTACACATCTTTCATGATGGCGCTGGTGCGAACGTTGGGGCATTCCTTTCGGAACTCGATGATCTGTGCGTCGCTGTTGGAACCGACGAAGACATCGTTGGATCGATGGTGTTGGCGAAGCAGGGCACATACCGGTTGGACCATCGCCGTCGATTCGTCCTTGAGATCGAGCGAGAGAAGCGAGGTCGGAAACTTTTCAAGAATGGACTTGAGCGTGGGTATCGAGACTCCGAGCCCGCGGAAGGGGTGCTGAGGTGCCCCGGTCGCGCCAGCGCCCGCCGGCGTAAACGCCCAGCCTGCATCGAGTTGACTGAGCTGGCCGTATGTCATCTGACGCACGGTGCCCTTGGTGCCCGTGATGCGATCCACGGTGGGATCGTGAAACGCAATCACGACTCCGTCGCGGGTGAGACTGAGGTCGACATCGACGACATCGGCGCCCATGGCCATCGTTCGCTCGAACGCCAGCAAGGTGTTCTCCGGGAACAAGCCGTCGCCGCCGCCATGGGGGATCACCAACGTGCGCCCGATTCGAAACGGATTCGTCGGATCGAGGCTGGCGCCGCTGGTGGCACCGCCGACCTTCGGACGCGTCACGATCGAGTGCGTGATCCCTATGCCGAGTGCGAGAATGACAATCGCGGTGGCGTACGCGATCACACGCGTTCGAGGTGATCGCATCGCGTTACAACTCGCCCATGTCGCGAAGAAGTTTGACCATCACGTCTGGCCGTCGTGTGTAGATGCCATCGATGCCCATCTTGATCAGACCAGCCATGTCGTTGGGGTCGTCGACGACCCAGGTGAGAACGGCGATGTTCTTGCTGTGGGAGTACGCCAGGTAGTCGGACGTGATGCGCGTCGTGCCGTCAGCAGATCGAAATTCGGGCTGGCCGACGAGTTGGTGGGTCACGAACGTTGTATTTCCGGCGGCCCGGGCGGCACGCATGGCACGTCGTTCCGCATCGGTGCCCGAGGTACGTACCTCCGGGCACTGCTGGCGAAACAGCATCACCTGCTCGGCGGCGTCTACTCCGATGTAGACGTCGCTCGTGCGTCCCAACGTTCGCAGGAGCGTGCACATCGGCCGGACCGCATCCGTTCGCAGATCCTTCAAGTCGAGCGTCACGAGCGTGTGTGGAAACGTCCGAAGAATTGCCTCGATGGTCGGGATTCCGATGCCCATGCCGCGGAAGGGATGCTTCCCGTCGATCGCGAATTTCCACCCAGCGTCAAGACCGGCTAGCTGGGCATAGGTCTTGTCTTCGACGCGGCCGGTTCCGTTCGTCGTCCGTTCGAGCGTGCTGTCGTGAAAGGCGATCGGCACATCATCAGCGGTCAGCGAGACGTCTGCATCGATGACGTCGCCGCCCATCGCCATGCTGTGTTCGTAGGCATACAAGGTGTCCTCGGGAAACAACGCATCGCCGCCCCCGTGAGGAATGACCAGCGGACGACCGATCCGAAACGGATTTCCCGTCGGTGCCACCCGGGCCTTGGTAGTTGCGACCGGCGACGCTGCACATCCCGCGAGGATTGCAACGCCCGCAAGCGCGGCTGCAGCGGCCCTGCGGCGATTTCTGCTCCGTGCCCAGACCATCACGGACCCTCCACCCCACTCGTGACTCGGCGCAGTTTATCCGGTCTCCGAATGTACGCAGGTCAGGTCGACGGTCACGTGGTCGCGGCGGATGCAGAAACTGACGTGCGGCGCAACTGAGCTGGCACGATCGCCATGGCAGCCTCCTGGTAAGAGTTTCGCAAGAGTTTCGTAGCCCGTCGGCCGATGTTTTGAATTGGCTGAATACCTTGGTTTGCATGTGGCCCGCCCTTGCCCGCTATTTCACTTCGCCGCCGCAGAATCACCCGCACCGGCTCCGTGAGCTTTTGGACAACCACGGCGGCTTCACCGTATGCGTCCGATCCGGACAGCCGATCGCGTCCGGAATCTCCGTGGGAACCCGACCATCGCACTCTGTGTCATTTGCTCGCGACGAGTGGAGCGACCTCCTCGTCGACCAATGGGTGATGTCGGCGGCGACACAGTCGCTGTGGCGTTCGACCTCCATCGGGGGCTGGATCGATCCTTCGTCGGGCACGGTCTGGCTGGATATGGTGCGTGTGGTGCCGGCACCGTTTCGAGTCTTCGCCGTGCTGCTCGGCCGGCTCGCGAACCAGCACTGCGTGTTCGATCTCGGTCGAGGCCGGACTGTGGTTCTCTGATGCTGTCGCGGCTGGCGTCGATGAACCCAATTGCCGCCGCCGGCGGGCGAGTACGCATGTGGCGAGACGCACGTCTTGCCGAGGGACGACACAGTGATCGTGTCGCGGCAATTCTCGGGATCGCGTTAGGAATCAGCTTCCTCGTCTGTTTCTCGACCGGACTGTTGTCGCACCTCATCCAACATCCGCCCGACTGGTTCTCGTGGAAGACCAGACCTGCCGGTCTGTACCGCCTGACACAAGGCCTGCACGTCGCAACCGGCATCGCCACGATCCCGTTGCTGTTCGCCAAGCTGTGGTCGGTGTTCCCGCGTCTTTTCCAATGGCCGATCGCCACCGGAGCACTCAACGCCATCGAACGGCTCAGTCTGTTGCCGCTGGTTGGCGGTTCGCTGTTCATGCTCGTGACAGGAGTGGCGAACATCGAGCTCTGGTACCCATGGGTGTTCTTCTTTCCCGCCGGGCACTACGCGGTCTCGTTCGTGGTCATGGGCGCCCTCCTCATTCACCTTGTAGCCAAGTTCGCCACCACGCGTCGGGTGCTGTCGCCAAGCGATCGATCGGAATCAGAAGTCGTCGCTGTTGCCGCGGGTCGACGGCGATTTCTCGGAGCAGTCGCGGCGGTTTGCGCGGGAGCGGTCGTCGTCACTGTCGGACAGACCGTGTCGCCGATGCGTCGTCTCGCCTTGCTTGCGCCGCGGCACCCCGACATCGGGACTCAGGGGTTCCCCGTCAACAAAACAGCTCGTGAAGCTGGCGTCACCCAAGCAGCGGCCAAGTCCGACTTCGCGTTGACAGTTGAAGCGCAAGGTGGCGTTCTTCGCTCGTTCAGCCTCGTTGAGCTGCGAGCCATGCCATCGAGAACTGCCACGCTGCCGATTGCTTGTGTCGAGGGCTGGAGTGCCAATCGCAGCTGGCGGGGGATTTCGGTGCGAGAGGTTCTGCAGCAGGCACACGCTGCGCCGGGACGATCGATATCGGTCGAATCGTTGCAACGCGGTGGCAGGTATCGCCGGTCGACGCTGACGGCGGACCAGATCGGTGATGCCGACACGTTGCTGGCCTACGAAGTTGACGGCGAGCCGCTGCACGTCGATCATGGATATCCGCTGCGACTGATCGCACCGAACCGGCCGGGGGTGCTTCAGACGAAGTGGGTCGACAAGCTGGTGGTCCGATGAGTGCAAACGCGCACAACGAGCGCCCAAGTGTTTGGGTGTTCATACCGACACTCGTGGTCGGGTGGGCGATCATCGCGTTCGGAGTGCACAGCGCGTTGGGTGACGCCCGCGATGCACATCCCTTCGCACTCGCTGTTCACATCGTCTCCTTCGACCTCGTCCATGATCTCGTCATCGCCCCGGTCCTCTTCCTCGGTGCATGGGCAATCGGCAAGGCCGTGCCTGCTGTTGCGAGTGGACCTGTCCGCACCGCGGCGGCGGCGACCGTGCTGTACATCGCGATCGCGTATCCGCTCGTGCGCCGATGGGGGCGACGTGCGACGAACTCTTCGACGCTCCCGTTGAACTACGGGAGAAACCTCACCATCGTCATCGCTGTGGTCTGGCTGGTCGCTGCAGTCGTGATTGGACGACGCATCCACACGGCGAAACGGTCCTCAGATCAGCTCCGGATCGCTACGAATTGCAACGGTTGAGGGTCCGCTGGCTGCGAAGAGCCGACCGAAGGCGTCGTCGAGCTCGGCGGCGTGGTGGACGGTGATGCCCGTTGCGCCGCACAGTGTTGCGTAGGCGGCGAAGTCGGGATTGTGGAGACTGGTCTGCCACACGTCATATTCGGCGGCGCGTTGCTCTTTGCTGATCTTGCCGAGAACCGCATTGTCGAGCAGCACGTGCCGCACCGGTATGTGGTACTTGACCGCAGTAGTCACCTCGGCGAGGTACTGGCCGAAGCCACCGTCGCCGGTCACCGCGACGATGGGGCGCGTCGGAGCGGCGGCCCACGCTCCGAGCGCTGCCGGGTAACCGAAACCGATCGAGCCGAGGTAGCCCGACATCAGCACGTCTTGACCTCGGGTTTCGAAGTACCGCCCGAATGAGTACGTGTTGTTGCCGACGTCGACGCAGATCACCGCGTCGGACGGGCAGTGCCTGCTGAGCGCTTCGAAGATCGCTGCTGACCCGACGCCCGCTGACGAGGTGTCCGTCACACGTCGAGCCTTCTCGGCCCGCCACAGCGACCAGCGATCAGCCAGATCCGGGCGCTGATCGACGCGCCTTTCGGACTGCGTCGATCGAAGCTGACCCACCATCGCGCGGAGCGTCACTCCGGCGTCGCCGAGCACGCCGACGTCGACACTGTGAAACCTTCCGATCGCGGCATGGTCATCGTCGATCTGCACGATCTTCTTGTACGGGGCGATGCCAGTGTGATTGGAGAACGATGCCCCGACCACGATCAACAGGTCGGCTTCGTTCATCAGCCACGACGCGACAGGAGTGCCGCTGCGACCGAGCACCCCGGCGCCGAGCGGATGCGAGTCGGGCACGAGTCCCTTCGCCTTGAACGTCGTCGTGACCGGTGCGTCGAGAAGCGTCGCCAACTCGATGACTTCGGCGATGGCATCACGCGCCCCGTGGCCGACGATGACGACGGGACGACTTGCGACACGGATTGCGTCGACGGCCTCGGAGAGGGCCCGGACTGGCGGAGCAACGCGGCGATCGGCAATGCGTCCGGCCGGGCCGTTGACGGTCGCCGACGCGGCGGGCTGTACCTGTACCTCGTCCGGGACGATCAGGTGGGTGACTGTGCGGTCGTCGAGCGCGTGCTTCACAGCAAGCGCGGTCAACTCCGAATGGTCCGAGCCCGACAGGATCGTGCGGTTGAACTGGGCGACGTCGGCGAACGCGGCGCTCAGGTCGAGATCTTGGAACGCGCCGCGTCCGAGCACCTTGGAGGGCACTTGACCAGATAACGAGACCACCGGAGCTCGGTCAACCTTGGCGTCGTACAGACCGGTCAGCAAGTTGGTCGAACCGGGACCGGCGATGGCGATGCACACGGCCGGCCGGCCGGTGAGCTTTGCGAAAGCGGATGCAGCGAACGATGCGGCACCCTCGTGGCGGATTCCGATGTACGTGAGGTCACCACGGACCTCAGCCCGGCGAAGAGCATCGGCGAGGCCCAGATTGGAATGCCCGACCATGCCGAACACGTGGGTGATTCCCCAGGCAACGAGGGTCTCGACAATCGCGTCCGAGACAGTCCGCGTCTCGGCGGACCGAACGGGAAGTTCGACGTACACCCCGTCATCGCGCAGTTCCACGGGATACGTCACGACGGCGTCGTCGAGTCCCTCAGGTGGGTGGCCGGTCAGTGGGTCGAAGTCGTAGCCGTGCCACGGACAACGTAGCCACCCGTTTTCGATGCTGCCCTCTCCTAACGGGCCGCCCTGATGCGGACAACGGTTGTCGAGCGCTCCGAACCGCTCGCCGACGCGGCAAAGGGCAAGCGTGCGACGGTCGACCGTGACCGCTCGGACGCGGCCGTCGTCCAATCCATCGAG
>JANMQX010000351.1:0-4605 GCA_031370745.1 Ilumatobacteraceae bacterium | reverse complement strand
TCGCCAGCTACAACGGAACCGCACCGATCGAAGCGTCCAGCGCCAACCGTGAACGGCACCGGTTGAACCCTCGCGGCAACCGCCACTTGAACCACGCGATCCACATGATCGCTGTCACCCAAGTCGCCCACGACACTCCCGGGCGCGCGTACTACCTTCGCCGCCAAGCCGAAGGCAAGACCCGCAAAGAAGCACTCCGCGCGCTCAAGCGCAGGATCTCCGACGCCGTCTGGCGACAACTGCAAATCGACTCCCGCGCCACAAGTTGATAGCGGGCCCGGGACGACAATCAAGGGCGACTCTTACATCCAGCGCGGCCGGCTGAACCCTGAACACCGGCACTTCGGATCAGTCAGTCCCGGACCCACACCAAACGATACTCCCGCATCAACCCGCCATCGACAGCGGCATCATCCAACGCGCCCACGAACACCCGAACATTGGCTCTTGACACAAAGAGGCTTCGATCTGTCGCAGACTGCCTTCCTCCGGATCCCGTCTATATGGGTGGCGTGTTCTGCGTGCCAGAGTCCAGCTTCTCGGGAGCGTGCTCGTGCTCACGATGGGCTGCGTGCCCGAGCCGGGACAAACGAAAGGGAATCGTTGCCCCGAGCTCATAGCAGTGCCTCGAGGCCGACGATTGCGTCCGTGGCGGATGGCATAGCGCGGATCTCGTCCTTGATGTTCGATGCGGCTTGGCGATAGGAGGGTTCGTTCAACAGTGCCATCACGCAATCGCGCACCGCAGCGGCGGAAAGCTCGTACCGCAGCAGCCGCTTACCTGCACCGGCGGCGACTATCTGCTGGGCGTTGCTCCACTGATCGGCCCCTTGGGGAACCACCAGCAGGGGCACTCCGTGGGCCAGAGCGCCAAGCACCGTACCCGACCCGCCGTGAGCGACCACGGCGTCACACCACGGCAGGACTTCGTGCTGGGGGATGTAGCTGCGGATGATCACACCCTTCGGCTGGGGTCCGAGCATCGCCGGGTCGTTTTGTCGACCGATGGTGACGACGAGATTGATGTGATCGTGTAGTGCCTCGATCACGAGGCGGAAGACGTCTAGATCGGTGTTCCAGATCGTCCCCAGCGTGACATACACGGTGGGCCGGTGCGGAAGGTCATCGATCCACGCCGATCGCTCCGCGACCTGCGCCTCGCCGGCGGCCGGCCGGATTGGCTGCACGGCGGCGACGTCGGCGATCTCTGGGTTCTGCAACGCCGGGGGACACGGGTCGACGTAGAGGTATCGGAATGCTCCGGCGAGCGGATGGGGTTCGAGTCCGCGGGTTCGCCAGTGCGCGGCGGCAGCGGCACCGGCCGCCTCGAGTAATGCTCGGGGGATCAGCGATCCGTATCCGACATCGACGTAGGGGATGCCTAGCGCGGTACTCACCAACGGCGCAGCCAGCTCGGCCATCTCGTGCACGACCAGGTGTGGTCGCCATACCGACATGATCGACTCGAGATCGACGGCTCGCGGTGCCAACTCCAAGTTGGCGAATATCTCGGTGAAGAAGAAGCTGCGCTGAGCGTCGCCAACCAGTGTGGTGAAGCCGGGGAACCGTGGTGCCCATTCGGCGCGAAATGTGTCCGCCGGACCAGCCTCGAAAGCCGTGAAGCCCGCGCCGCGTGCCTGACCGACCACCGGATCACCTGACGCGAACGCGACCGTGTGCCCTGACGCTCGCGCCGCCGCGGCAAGGGGGAGCAGCGGATCGAAATGACCCGACAAGGGGCGGCAGGTGAACAGGATCCTGGAATTGCTCATCACATCGGCACTCCTCGTGAACGTCAGTCGATCACAGACACACCAACTCTCGACGATCACTGAGCCGCGCGCAGTGAACGTGCGACTCTACCGGGGCCGCACCGGGTTGGTATCGCCCTGAACTTCACCCAGCCCCGCAGTTCCCAGCCCCGGCCCTGAGTCGTCTCCGGTTAACCGTGCTGCCACGGACGAGCAGCATCTCCGAGCGACGCCGAGGCGCCGTTCTGTATCTGTCGGGACTCTGCGCGAGCGAACGGAAGCGCGGAGGCTCTATCTGCTCACACAGAGAATCGACAGGGTGAAGATCCGCGAGAACAGCGCACCGAGCCGGCGATCTGCGCCCTCGAACCCCTGCCGGCTTGTGGCGTGTACGTAGTCATTCGTCGGGGGGAGTGGCAGTCGTCTGACGCGGATGCGTTCGTCGGTGGTCACTGCCACGGCGCCAATGGCGAGGTCATCGGCGAGGCCATCGAGGTGCCGTCGAGCAGCGGCCTTCGTTGGCGGCGGCGATGGTAGAGCGGTATACGCATAGGCGGACTGGACGGGCTGGGCGGACGAATAGGCGGACAGGCGACCACGTCACGGGGCTGGACGGACTCGACGGACGGTTCTCTTCACGTTTTGCCAAGGTGAGGGTCGCGGGATCGAATCCCGTCGTCCGCTCTCTGTAAACAAGCTGGTCAGCTGCCTTTTTGGTGGCGGCATGGGGGCCTGCGGTCTCCCGGCTGTCCCCATGGTCTGCCCATGGTTTGCCCATGGTCGCCGTACCGTTCGGTGATGGATCATTGCGACAGCGCGGCCCCGACACGTGGGAGTTGCGTGTCTATCTCGGTGTGGATTGCGACAGCGGTCGTGAACGGTGGGCGACCAAGACCGTTCACGGCTCGCGACGCCACGCCACCGCCGACTTGGCGAATTCGTCGAAGACGCCGGATATGCCCGACAGCGCGTCGGGACAGTGGCTGATCTTCTTGATCGGTGGATGACACAGGCATCATCGGCGTGGTCGTCGACCACACTGGCGCAGACCCGCAGCATCGTCGAGCACCATCTCAAACCGATTCTCCGCGATATCAGGGTCAACACGCTGACCACGATCGACATCGACGACATGTACCGCTCGTTGTCGCGATGCCGCGGGCGTGACGGCCGGCCGCTGACGCCGGGCACGGTGCACCGCGTCCACGTCGTGTGGCATCGAGCCTTGGCCCAGGCCGTTCGTTTGGGAGTGGATCTGGCTCAACCCGGCAGCCAACGCGAGCCCACCCCGGCTCACAACAGGTGGGCCCGGTGAGCACCTCCGCCTCGAACTCGCCGACGGCACCGACCCGGCGGAGCGCGACGCCGCCCAAATGTGGGGTGCCGCCGCCGTCGGGCACCTCGCCGCGATGGCTGCCGAGTGGGTAGCGGCGCCGCCCGTCGAGGCATGATCGTCGTCGCGGTTCGCGATTCCGCAATAGACCGTACGGGCGTTAACGAAGAGGTCTTGAGCCCTCACAAAGGGCATCACGCCTGTGCGCCACGCGAGGGACCGGAAAGTCTGAGCCGTTGCGGCTCGTCAGCCGGCGGGGTCGATGTTCTGATTGAGGTGGAAGATGTTGTCTGGGTCCCACGTCCGCTTGAGTGCGACGAGCCGCTCCCAGTTCGGTCCGTACGCGGCACGTATCCGCTCGGGCTCATCGGCCGCGAGGTAGTTGGCGTACACCGCGTCGGTCATGTGGGGCGCCAGAGCGTCGAACGTCGATCGGATCCAGGCGATGTTCGACTCGTCCTCGGCCGGGTCGAGCCACTCGCCCGTGAGCACGAGGTTGTAGCCGGGTTCGCGGTGAGGGTAGGCCGTTGCCGTCGGGTCAATGCGGGTGACTGCTCCGTGGAAGTGCTCGATGACCATGCCGCTCATCGGTGACGGCACCCCCTCGAACGCATCGACGAGCAGACCGATCACGTCGTCAGAAAGCTCCTTGAAAAACGCTGACCGCCAGTAGTTGCGGGCGCCCTTCGGGAACGCCGCGTCGAGGAGGGTGTTCATCACCGGATACGGCATCGGGCCGATCAGATCGACCGCCGGAGTTCCCACGGAGCGCAGCGGTGCGACGAGCGCCTCACCGGTAGCGATGTCGCCGCAGTGGCACACCGGCACGGCGACGATCTTGTGACCCGAGCCATCGGGGGCGTGAACGAGCCCAAAGAAGCTGACGAACTCGTCGGGGGGTTCGGCGGTGGCTTCTTGGTAGGCCGCGAAAACCGGCAGAGCCTCGGACAACGGGTAGGCGACGATTCCGCCGAGGATCGTGTCGAGCGGATGGGTCTCGAACTCGAGCGATGCGGCGATCCCGAAATTGCCTCCGCCGCCGCGCAGCCCCCAGAACAGCTCGGGATCGGTGTCTGCGCTGACCTGGAGCACCTTTCCCTCGGCCGTGACGAGCTCGACCGACGTGAGGTTGTCGACGGCCATCCCGAAACGACCCATCAGCCACCCAATTCCACCCCCGAGCGTCAACCCGGCGACGCCGGTGGTCGAGACCACGCCGCCGGTCGTCGCCAGCCCGTGCTGGTGGGTCGCTCGGTTGTAGTCGTTCCATGTGGCGCCGCCCTGGACGCGTGCTCTGCCTCGGGCCGGGTCGACGTAGCTGCCGCGCATGTTCGCCAGATCGATCATCACGCCGCCCTCGGTGACGGCTTTCCCGGCGACGTTGTGCCCGCCCCCGCGAGTCGAGATTTCGAGCCCTTCGGCACGGGCGAAGCGCACCGCGTCGGCGATGTCGGCGGTGTTAGCGCACCGAGCGATCAGCGCAGGCCGCTTGTCGATGAGACCGTTGTGAACAGCCCGCGC
>JANMQX010000303.1:0-9184 GCA_031370745.1 Ilumatobacteraceae bacterium | reverse complement strand
GAGCACAAGATCGACTCGATCTCTCTCGGTGCCATTTGCATCCTCGCCTCCGGAACAGCGGTCACTTTGGGACCACTGGGGATGGGTGTGCTGGCGGATTCCATCGGCCTTCGATGGGCACTGTTGATCGTGCCCGCCGCGTGTGCTCTCGGCGCGTACACGCAGCGGCCAATCGCCGGCCGGCGCAAGGTCGCCGCGGCACTGGATTGAGCACGCCCGCGAAATACAGTCGGCGGAATGGGTACAACAATCTCACTGACATCTTCGGACGGCTTCGAGCTGTCCGCATACCGGGCTGAAGCCGAGGGACCGGTGCGCGGCGGCATCGTCGTGGTCCAAGAGATCTTCGGCATCAACAGTCACATCCGTTCGGTTACCGATCGGTATGCCGCAGCCGGGTATCTGGCCATTGCCCCGGCGATCTTCGACCGTGTTCGTCCTGGCATCGAGCTTGGCTACACCCCAGAAGACATCGAAGCCGGCCGCGGCATAGCCATGGGTGGCGAACTCGACTTCCAAAAGGTCCTCGAAGATGTCGCGGCGGCAGGCAAAGTAGGGCGCGAGGCCGGCAAGGTCGGCGTCGTCGGCTATTGCTTCGGCGGGCGAGTCACCGCCGCGTGTGCAATCCATTTCGCCGACGTCTTCGACGCAGCATCGTCGTACTACGGCGGCGGGATCGTCGGCCTCGTCGATGAAACGCCGGTCGTGCCGATGATCATGCACTTCGGCGAGCGTGACCACGGGATACCGCTCGAGGATGTCGACAAAGTCGCCGCGGCATGGCCGGACGTCACCGTCAACCTCTACGACGCCGAGCACGGATTCAACTGCGATCAACGCGCCTCGTTCAGCGCGGTGCCCGCCGCGATCGCCCAAGCGCGCACCTTCCGCTTGTTCGACGACAAGATCGGCTGATCCCGACCCTGGGCGCGAAAACGCGCCCCGGAGAGCTGAAATCGCGCCCACACAGCCCGACCGGGGGCGAATCGGCTCAGACGGAGACCGTGGCTTGTTGGGAGGAGGTGTCGCGCAGCCGCCACGACGTGCCGGAGAGCAACGCTGCACAGGCAACCAAGGCAACCATCGCCACTGCGCAACTGGTATAGGCAAAGGTGCGACCGAAGTGTTGATAGATCTGACCGATGGCGGTTGCGGCGATGCCGGCCACCAACGTCTGGACGCCTCCAAGCAGGCCCTGGGCGCTCGCTTGTCGTTCGCCGGGAACGACCAACCCGACGGCCACACCACAACTGCTGACTGTGAAGCCGTCGTTGGTCGCGTGGACGAGCGAGATGGCCAACATGATTCCGCCAGAGGGCGCGTGCCCGTACGCGAACATCGCTGCGGCACCCATCAACAATCCGAAGGTTCCGAGCCGGAACGGCCCGACCGACTGCGCCCACCTTCCACCGATCGAGGCGAAGAGCACCATCGGCACGGCGAACAACGTGATGCCCAAGTTGGAGATCAAATCGCTGGCGTGCAGATCGTCGAGCACGAGTGCCCAGAGCGCATCGAACGAGCCGATCATCATGAACACCGCAGCGCCCATCGCGAGTGCAGCGAGGTATGGACGAACGCGCAGCAGATCGAACGCGAACCTAGGTGGGATCTCGGTGTCGACGTCGATTTCGGCGACCCGCATCCGGGCAATCAACGGATAGATCGCGACCGTCAAACCGGCGATCAACAAGAACGGTGCGGCAATCCCGAACGGGCCGACCAGCACCGCCGAAATGGCAGGGCCGGCCGCAAACCCTGTGACGTCGGCGGCCAACATTCGTCCGAGGTTCTGGCCCAGGTGGTCGGGATCAGCCAGGATCACGATGCGACGCGCCGCCGGGTACGCCAGGCCGACGCCAGTGCCCATCACGAACCGCGCCACCAGCAACACGATCACCGTGGTGCCGTAGGCCATCCCCAGGAGCCCAACGACGTTGAACACCATCCCGAGGACGATCATCAGCCTGGCATGACCCCGATCAGCGAGCGGAGCGATCGTCACTTGGGCAACGAACGACGACAGGAAGCCCATTGCCACGATCAGCCCGAGCGCACCCTCGCTGATCCCGTACTGGTCGCGGAACTCGTCGAGCACGGTGAACATCACGCCGTAGCCAGAGGCGAACAGCGCCGTCAGCGTGCCGAAGACGACGACCACCGACCGAGTGCGCATTGCGTCAGTATCACCGACGGTTCAAGAAAACGACGGCCGGTTTGACGAAACGTCCCGAACTTTCCTATTATTCGGGATATGTCGGACAAACGGAACAAAACGAAGGTCAAAGCTGTCGGAGGCGACCAGCACGGCGCAGCAACCGGCGACGTGTCTGGAAACGGCACTGTCTACGACCTCGGCTACGACCTCGAAGAGAAGATCGTCGCCGACTCCCCTGCCCGTCAGGAGGCTGACGTCGCTCCGGTGCGATCGTTGATCAGCGTTCGCGAACGCGAGCGTCCAATGACGGTGACCGAACTGGCCGAGCGAGTTCGCAAGCCACGCGGCACAGTCGCTCATCACGTCGACGTGCTCGTCGACGCCGGATTGTTGCAGATCACGCGGACCCGGCGAGTACGCGCCATCGACGAGCGTTTCTACGGTCGCACCGCGCACACCATCGTCTTCCCAGACGAGGCCATGGACGGTGATCTTCCGTTCGTCGCCGATGCCCGCGCTGAGGCCGACCTGTCGGACGCCCGTGGACACGGAGGATTCACGCTGCGCCACGCCAGGATTCCAACCGAGCTGGCCACGGAGTTCACCGAACGGGTCATGGCTCTGGCGACAGAGTTCACCCGCTTGCCACGCGGCGGCACTCGTGAATACGCGTTCCTCGCCGGGGTCTTTCCGACCATTCGCCCTGTTGCGCCCAAGGATCCGCAATGACTGCCACCACTACCAAGAAGAAGCTCGGCTCCAGCTATCACAAGCTGTTCATCTCGACAGCCATTTCCAATGTCGGCGACGGGATGTCGCTCATCGCCTATCCGTGGCTTGCCTCCGCGCTCACCCGCAACCCGCTCCTCATTGCCGGTGTCGCGCTCGTGCAGCGGTTGCCGTGGTTGATCTTCACGCTGCCGGCCGGCGTGATCACCGATCGCGTGGACCGCAAGAAGGCGATGGTGATCGCCGACTTCGCCCGCTTCGGACTGACCCTGGTCGTCGCTGTCGCCGTCCTCAGCCGTCAAGGAGCGCTGCCCGGCGCCGACCAGTTGTCGAAGGTCACCGGCACCTCCACCGGGCTGTACGTGCTGCTGCTCGTTGCGACGTTGATGCTCGGCACCGGGGAAGTGCTCCGCGACAACTGCGGGCAGACATTCATGCCGTCCATCGTCGAGGTCGATCAGCTGGAAAAAGCCAACGGACGAATGTGGAGCGCAGAGGGCATCGCCAACACCTTCATCGGGCCACCACTCGGATCACTGCTGTTGCTCGCTGCCTTCTCCCTGCCGTTCTTCGTCGATGCCGCGTCGTTCTTCGCCTCTGCGGCGCTCGTGTGGTCGATTCCCGGCAGCTTCCGCGCCCAACGACCCGACGATCACGTTCAGGCGCCCTGGAAAGCGGAGCTTGCCGAAGGCTTCCGCTGGCTGTGGTCGAACCAGCTCCTGCGGTCGATGGCGATCATCCTCGGGCTCATGAACCTTGCATCGGCGCTCAGTGGTTCTGTCATCGTGCTCTTTGCGCAAGAGATCCTGAATGTCGGTCCGCTCGTCTTCACGATCATGGGCTTCGGTTTCGCCGCCGGTGGCGCGATCGGCAGCAACCTGGCCCCCTGGCTGTCGAAACGCCTGGGAAGCGGCACCTGTCTGGCGATGACGCTCGGCACCAGCGCGGCGAGCTCCTTGCTGGTCGGCCTGTCGTCGTGGTGGCCGCTCGTGATGGTGATCTTCGGGTGCGTCGCGACAGTTGGCGCAACCTGGAACGTGATCACGGTCAGCCTTCGTCAGTCGATCATCCCACCGCATCTACTCGGACGGGTCAACAGCGTGTACCGATTCTTCGCGTGGGGAATGATGCCAATCGGCGCCGCGCTGGGCGGCATCACGGTCACGGTCGTCAGCCACATCGCCAACCGGCGGATCGCCTTGCGATCAGCGTTCTTCTTCGACGCATTCATCTACGCCTGCCTGTTCGTGATCGGTCGCAGCAAGTTGACCACGGCCAAGCTCGAAGCGGCCAGAGGCACCGTCGCTGCCTAAGCTCACGCTGAGTTTGGCAATGCGACCAGGGGGATCACTTCATGCGGCTCGGCGAATCACTCAGTGACGACACGATCCTCACCGAGCGAGCCAAGGCGCTCGTTCCGTTGCTCGACGCCGAAGCAGAGTTCGCCGATCGAGAGGGCGAGCTGTCACCTGCTGCCATCGCCGCGCTGCACCGCGACGGTCTGCTGAAGTTGTGGGTTCCCGACAAGCTTGGCGGCGCCGAGCTCGACCCAGTTCATTCGCTCGAGGTGCTCGAGAACCTCTCCTACGCCGACGCTTCGGCGGGCTGGGTGACGATGGCTGCCAACCTGTCGATCGGCACGGCCGGCGCATATCTGTCGGACCACGCCGTCGCTGAATTGTGGGCCGACGGCAAGCAGCCCGTCATCGCCGGCCAGGGCACCCGACCGGGCACCGCGACGATGGTCGACGGTGGTTTGTTGCTCAGCGGGTCGTGGAGCTTCGGATCCGGCCTCAAGCACTCCAGCCACGTCCACTCGCTCGGCATCGTCGCAGAGACCGGTGAACCGCGCATCTTCGTTACGCCGATCGAGGCTGTGAATCTCATCGACAACTGGGATGTGATGGGGCTACGCGGTACCGGCAGCATCGACTACACGATGGAGTCGGTGTTCGTGCCCAATGGTTGGAGCCACTTTGCAGTCACGACATCGCCGGAACGTGGCGGCAGCCTGTACGGCCTCGGCATCATCGGCTTTGCGGTCACCTGCCACAGCGGCTGGGCGATGGGCGTCGGCCGGCGGCTCCGCGCTGAGCTCGCCGGGCTGGTGCAGGGCAAGGCCGGTCGGCCCGGAGCACAGGCCGACAGCGCCGCCTTCCAACAGGGTTACGCGGAGGCCGAGGCAAAGTTCCGCGCCGCCCGGGCGTGGGTCATGGAGTCGTGGACCGACCTGTCGAAGAGCCTGTACGCAGGCGACGGGATCTCGGTGCGCCAGCACACCTTGGTGCGTCTGGCGCTGGCTCACATCACCAAGACGCTCCACGAGATCTCCAACACCGTCTACCTTTCCGGAGGCACAACGGCGCTGCGGCGCGGCACGATTCAGCGCATGTACCGCGACGTGCATGCCGGCACTCAGCACGTCACGTCATCACCGCACGTGTGGCAGACGTGCGGTCGAGAACTAATGGGCGTTGCCGAGGGGAAGACCTGGCAGTTCCTCGACCTCGTCGATCCTCATTGACCTGCCGGGCGCGGATCACCGGTCAACCGCCGGGCCCAGGCCAAGGCATGGTCCAATGAGCCGGTGAAGGCGACCCCCTGCCACGCGATGTCGAACGCTGTCCCGTGATCGACCGAGGTGCGCACGATGGGCAGCCCAACGGTGACGTTGACCCCGCTCTCGAAGGCCAACAGCTTCATCGGTGTGTGCCCTTGGTCGTGATACATGCAGACGATGGCATCGAACCGCTTGCGATGAACGGCCTGATGGAAGACCGTGTCGGCCGGGTGCGGACCGGTTGCGTCGATCCCTGCGGCCCGCGTTGCTTCAATGGCGGGCACGATCTGTTCGGCGTCCTCGGATCCGAACAACCCGTGTTCGCCAGCGTGCGGGTTGACGCCGCACACCGCGATCCTCGGTTGGGCGAGGAAGCGGTGCAACGTCTCGTAGGTCAGCTCGATCACTTCGGTGACTCGTGCTGTCGTCACGCGGCGGATCGCCTCGCGCAACGAGACATGAGTGCTGACATGGGTCACCGCCAGATCGCCCGCTGTCAGCATCATCGTGAATCGCTGCACCCCGCACGCCGCGGCGATCAACTCTGTATGACCGACGAAGGCCGGATCGCTGAGTTGTGTCGCCTCCTTGTTCATCGGCATCGTCACGATGCCCCCAACCCGCCCGGCCAACGCGTCGTTGGTTGCCGCGACCACGTATTGCCGAGCCGCAGCACCAGAGGCTGCGTCGATCCGTCCCGGACGATGATCGTCAGCGCGCAGCAATGCGAGATCGACAACGTGCAACGTGCGGCCAGGAATCCACTGGCCGGGATCGTCGATCGCCGCGATCTCGACATCGACACCCAAGACCTCGGCACCGTGCCGCAAGATCGCCGCGTCGCCATAGATCACGACCGCTTCGTCGCCGAACGCCCCATCGGCGGCCCGGCGCAGCACGATCTCGGGACCCACGCCAGAGGCATCGCCCATCGTGATCGCCATCGGCACGATCGCCTTCGTGTCCCCTGTCATCTCGTCACCAGATCCACCAGCGTATTGGGTGTACCGAAGCCGCCGGGCTTACTGGCCACCCGCAGTTGCCGGCCCCGCACCTCGACATCGCCGAGACTGACACCGACATCGATCGAACCGAAGATCCGCACGACGTTCGCGCCGATGAATGCTTCGGCCGTGTCCCCGCCGACCAGGATGACGCTGCGAGCATTCAGGGTCGCAATGAGGTCGTGAGCGCGCTCGGCCACTTCGTCGGCAATCGCCTCCGGATCGCCGGAGCGAATCTGGGAAGAGGTGACCACCTCGGTGCCGGATGCGGCGACCCGGATGATCTGAGCGCGGCTCACCGGGTGCAGACTGGCGCACACGACGACGACCGGCTTTGGGAGCAACGGGGTGGGAAGGCTCACGGCTGATCCACCGGTCGACCAGACTCGGGCAACGGCACCAACTACCGAGGCCGGTCCCGAGACGACCACGTCGGCGGTATCGAGCGCGATTGCCACGAGGCGGTCGATGGCTTCGAGCGTCGCCGCATCCACGATCGCAACACCGGAATCCGATCGCCTCAGCCAGTCCTCCAACGCCTCGGGCGCCGCCAGTTCGGTGCCGGTCAAGAAATCGCCGGGTCTGCTGCTGCGCACCGGTAGTCGCGGATCGTTGCCGTGCTCGCTGTCGGCTACGGGCACACCGTCGACGTACACGACGCCGCCTGTGCAGATCCGGCCGGCGAGCGGGTGCGACGGAACGAGGACGACCCGCCGTCCCGTTTCGACAAGCGCAGCCAGCTCGACGGCCCAGTTGCCTCGCAACGTCGAATCGATCTTGTGCACGCGATGTCGCGGCGTGGTCGTCGCCGTGATCCGTCGCCGTGCCTCCGCCGCACTGACGTGGCGTGACCGCAGGTCGACAACGAGGCAACCGTCCATCGAGAGGCGCGCGCCCGCGACGACACCGAACGGGACGACGTGCACGGTGAGGCTGGCATCGGCACACGCCGCCGCCGCTTCGGTCGCGCCGGTGCTGTCGTCCGCCGTCACCATCAACCGGTCGGTCATTCGCGAGGGCGGGCCAAGCCGTCGATCACCGTCAGCGCGTTGAGCTTGATCAGCGTCGACGGCGGGGTCAGGATCTTGATCGACCGGCTGCCGCCGCCGAGAATGATCCGTTCGCGAGACATCACCGCAGAGTCGAGCCAGATCGGTAGCCCGGCGGGCAGGGCGAACGCGGTGACGCCTCCGATCTCCATTCCGGTCAGCTCCATCGTCTCGTCGGCCGAGGCGAACGAGGCCTTGCGAACCTCGAGTCTCTTACGAACGACACCGTTGACATCCAGGCGGGTCGACGCCAGCACCACGCATGCGACCGGCCGCGGCGTCTGGCCCTTGCCGACGACGATGATGGTGTTCGCCGAGTCGTCGGGCGAATAGCCATACGCCTCGCAGAAGGCCGCCGTGTCAGCGAGGGTGGGATCGCATCTGACGATCTCGTACTCGGCATCGAGCCGCTGAAGATGGGCCACGACCTGCTCCTGCGGATTCACGAAGCATGGCGTACCACGACGAACGACTCGTCCTGAAACCAGAGTCCCCCGTGCTTCAACACGACTTCGGCGGTTGCGTCGAGGTACTTGCCCTCCATCAACACGTCGGCTGAGCGCTCGTCCTCGATCTGAGCCACGTACACGGCCGCGTTCCACGCCGCCAGAGTGGTCGAGGTACTGATGCGATTCGACACCTCGTTGGGCATCGCGTGCAGGTGGTACGTGAACAGCGACGCCGCGTCGCTCGTGCCCTCGAATCCGAAGTCGGGAGCGCTGTCACCGTTCAGCTGGGCATCGAGCTCCTTGATCAGCTTGTGACGGGGTGTCGCAAATGGATCCTCCGCCTGCCAGATCCGACGGATGATCTCCATCCCGGGATCGTGGCCGGTCGACTGCACGACAACCAATCGGCCCGCCGGCGCGAGCGCTTTCGCCAGCGGCGCCAACACGTTCTTGACCTTCGTCTCGGCCGATGTGCGGCTGCGATAGGGCTGGGCCGCGAGCACGAGATCGTATTCGAACGGCTGCGGACCACCGGTCAGTCGTGGGATGAGATCGTGCAACGCAAATGCCTGATCGTCGCGATACAGCACCATGACCGACGGTGTGAGGTAGACGGGGTTACCGGTCTTCGCGCTGGATGCCGTTTGCCAACCTTGTGTCAGATGGTCGTCGAGCTCGTGGATCTGCTGGAAGAACTCATGCGAGCTGTTGCCCTTCAGCGGCACGTCGATCCAACGAACCTTGTCGTGAAACTGCGGCGCCTTCGGGAACAGGTGCGGCGCCTCCGCATAGAACATGTTGGTCAACACGACCACGGACTGGGGATGCTCGGCGAGCCGGTCGGGAAGAGTGGCCAGCGTCAGACGGGTGTCCTCCATGCTGACCTCCTTGCCGACGACGAAGAAAGGCACCGTCGGCAATCGGCGATGCAGTTCGCGCAACACTTGGCTCAGCACCATCCCGTTGCCGGTCCCGGCATCGAACACGCGCAACGCCGGAGGACGAGGCACGATGTGGGCGATCTCGCGCCCGATTCGTGCAGCAACTTCGGCTTTCTCGCTGGTCGTCATGACGAACAACAGATACTTCTCGCGGTTGTCGAAAAACCTGAACGGCTCCGCCTGCGCGGCGTTGAAGGATTTCGTGTCAACCGCTTCGATGTCGGCCATTGCAAACCCCCGTTCGACCCCGTCGACCGTACCCCGGCGTCACGCCGCAGCCATCACGGTGGTTCG
>JANMQX010000283.1:0-2405 GCA_031370745.1 Ilumatobacteraceae bacterium | reverse complement strand
CCCGCAGCTCTTCGAGAGTTCGTAGCGCCGTGCGTGCGGCCCGTCCGACATCGTCGACCCGGCTCTTCAATCCGTCGAGCTCTTCGATGACCGTCAGCGGTATCACCACGTCGGCACCGACGAAGCTGGCGAGACACGACGGGTCGGCGACGAGAACCGAGGTGTCGAGCACGATCCGAGTTCGCACACCCCCCTTGACATCGTTACGACGAGCGTGGGTAGGGACGAGATCGGTCAACGCAACTCCAATCGTCTGTTCGGGCTGACGAGCAAACTTGGCAACGAGACAGTTGTAGCCGAGGGCGTGCGAGCGTTGGTGGATATTGGCCGTTACCTGGTGGCTGCCCGACCGCATCGCCGCTACATCGCCGGTGCCACGCCCTCGTCCAGTTGGACGCCGCAGCTGTTGAGGGCGAACGACACCACGTGATAGTTCCCACGGTGAAAATCACGTCGAGCATCTGCTGCTCGGTCAACCTCGACGCCAGCGTGTTCCATGTCGCCTCGCCGATGCAGGCGTCGTCGTGCAACTCGTCGGCGGCCCTCAGCAGCGCAGCATCATGATCGCTCCATCCGCCGTCGTCAACCGCCAACTTGGTTCGCCGGACCTCGTCGGCGTCGATGTCGCTGCGAAGGGCAATCAAGGCGTGCTGACTGAACTCGTACTGCGAGTGGCACCGCCAACCGGCTCGCAGGATCAGCAGCTCCCGGTCGCGTGGCGGCAGAGAGTTCTTGGCCAGCACATGAGTCGCGAACACCAACCAACGGCGCATTAGCGCGGGGTGGTGAGCGAGAGTACCGAAGATGTTCAGTGGCGATCCGTCGGCGGCCCTCAGGCCGGCTCTGTCGAACAACTCGATGACCTCGTCGCTGGGGTTGGTGATCGGCGCTAGTCGAGGGGTGTCCATCGCGCCATCTTGTCGCGACGGCAGAATGCGATTGTGATCGAACCACCCTGTCAATTTTGCGATGCAGTCAATGGCGACCTCGCTGTGCGTGAAGTGTTGCGCGACGACATCGTGATTGCCTTTCTCGACAGATCACCCGTTTTCAAGGGTCACGTTCTCATCGCGCCGTTGCGACACAGTGTGACTCTTGTCGACCTCGATCTTGATCTCGTCGGGCCCTTCTTCGAACGTGTGCAGCGGGTCGCGGCTCGTATGCCTGGCGCGCTCGACTGCGACGGCACGTTCGTTGCCATCAACAATGTCGTCAGTCAGAGCGTCGCTCACCTCCACGTGCACGTCGTGCCGCGTCGTCGCAAGGACGGACTGCGCGGCTTCTTCTGGCCGCGCGTTCGCTACGAGTCAGACGCTGAAGCCGATGACTACGCGCTACGCCTGAGGCTGGCTCTGGCCAGGTGAGACCACGCGGCGGCATTCAGCAGACGATGCGCATCTCGATGCCGCGGTCGTCGCGCTGACCGTCACCGAACTGTCGGTGCACGCCCCTCCCGTATCGCTGTGCGCTCCAGAGAACTGCGTAGGCATCGAGCAGGTCGTCCATCGCCGAGCCGCGTGGTGGCGCGGCAGGAACGTCGAACTGATCGGCAAGCAATCGTCGGCGTAAGTCCTGGCCAGCAATGGTTTTCTTCGAGGGGAGACTCTCACCATCGTTGAGCATCTTGAAGGCACATTCGGGATGCACTTCGACGATCATGTGCTGGCTGGACGCCTCGATCAGCCGATCGAGTTCAGCAACCTTCGGCATGATGTTGAAGGTTTGCTTGGAGATTCCTCGACCGGTTGCCGACCGCGCCGCGGCCAGTGCCGCGTGGTAGTCGGTGTGCATGAGCGCGGCGCGAGGTGGTGCCGGGAAGACAGAGCTACCGGCGCGTCCGAGAAACCTTCGCGCAGCGATGTCGCACGCCCGCGGTGCTCCATCGACGAGTCCGATCGGCATGTCGATACCAACGAGGTCGAACCCGTCGAGATGCAATTCCGAAACCACGACGACGCGATCGATGCTCGCCATGATCCAACCTGTCGCGCATCCATCGATTCCGACCGCACGTTTGATGTCACCCATTAGTGGTCACTCTCTTCGTCGTGATTTGGACCGCGATGTCTGTGATTGCAAATGCAACAACATTGATGCTTGTAATTGGCGCGCGAAACACGCACGATTCGTATGCGTAACGCTCCGTTACTACAACCCGATACCCGGAGGTATCAACTCAACATGACCAAAGCAGAGCTGATCGATGCGGTTGCGAAGAGTGCCGATGTCAGCAAGGCCGACGCAGAAAAAACTGTGGGTGCCTTCTTCGACATCGTCACGAGCGCCGCCAAGACAGGCGACAAGGTCGCTTGGCCGGGCTTCGGCTCGTTCAGCACCTCGAGGTCCCAGGCGCGCACTGGCCGTAATCCTCAGACCGGCGCTGCAGTGAACATTGCTGCATCGAC
>JANMQX010000260.1:0-2297 GCA_031370745.1 Ilumatobacteraceae bacterium | reverse complement strand
CAGCAGATGAGACCCGCCATCCGAATTCTCTTTGCGTCCGGGTACGCAGCCGACACGATCGCACACCGTGGCGTGTTGGATCCCGGAATCCACTTTATCGAGAAGCCGTTCTCGTTCGACACCCTGGCGCGCAAGGTGCGGGAAGCCTTGAGCTCCTCGTAGCCACGCGCGATCCGCGCGTGGAGGCAGCGGCCCAAACCGACGTCGTAGCGCGACGTAGGGAACTACTCGCCGACGGCGCTGGACAGCTGTTCCTTCACTGCGTTGATCGCTTCTTCGTCGACCTTCGAGACGTCCGCTGCCAGGAGATCCATGCGGTCGCCAGCGTCCAGCAACCCGGCCTCGAGATCGACCATCCGCTTCGACAAGGCGCCGATGGCGTCATCGAAACCGGCGCCGACTCGGCCGATCGCTGCATCGAGATTGGCGATCTTCACACCGTTGTGTTCGTTGATCCGATCCTCCATCGCCATCGCCCGGTCGACCATCTTCATGTCGATGGCGTCGACGCGTTGCGAAAGGATCTGACCATGCTCAGCCAATTGCCGGGCCACGTCTGCGCCGGTCTGGTCGACCACTGCGCGCAAATCTCCGAGCCGCTGTTCGGTGGTCAGCGACACTGCCTGATCGCCGTCGTCCATGCGCCGGTAGAGGGCGACGACGGTTTCGTTGATGTGTGCCACGATCGAAGCAGCCTGCTCGTCGAAGCGACGGCTGCTCTTGTGCAGATCGTCGATCTGCGTCTCGATCGCTGAGGTCTTGTGCTCGAGGTAGTCGCGTAGCCCTCGACTGACCACTGCGAACTGGGTGGGCAGCTCGGCCTGGACCAACGAGGGCAGGCTGGCCAGCTTGCTGTTGATGGTCGTCAGCGTCTGATGCTGGTGGTTGGCGAACTCGGCAAGGCGTTCTTCCAGGGCAGCTTGCAGCGCGCTCTGGTACCGATCGTTCGCCTGTTGGTTGGCGTCGAGACGGGTGGTCAAGGACTCCAACTGCTCGACGAACTCAGCATGCATCGCCAGTCGAGCGGTCTCTGCCGCCTGCCGTGTCGTCTCGACCTGCCGCGACATCACCGACATGTATTGGGTGAGTTGCCGTTCGACCGCGCCCGCAATGGTCGCTGCCAGAATCTCTGTCGTCGACGGCGTCGCTGTCGCCTGCACGGGCGGAGGAGGTTCGGTCGGTGCCGCCGGCACCCATGCCGGAGTCGTCGGAAGTTCGTTCGCCACGGTCAATTCATCGGCTGAACTTGCCCCAATCTTGAGACATCTTTGCCGACTACGGTGGCTTCGTGCGCGTCCATTTGATCGACGGAACCTATGAGCTGTTCCGCCAACATTTCGGCCAGGCAGCCCACCACGAGAAGGCTGTGCCATTCGCCGCCACGATCGGGGTTGTCGCTTCGACATTGCAACTCGTCAGCGACGGCGCGACCCACCTCGGCATCGCCAGTGACCACGTGATCGAGAGCTTTCGAAACGACATGTGGGCCGGCTACAAGACCAGTGCCGGGATGGATCCGCAGCTGTTGGCGCAGATTCCGCTGATGGAGGAGGCGCTCGTCAGCGCCGGTTTCACAACCTGGGCGATGGTCGAGTTCGAGGCTGATGATGCGCTGGGTGCCGCGGCAGCGGTTGCCGACGCCGACCAGCGGGTCACTCAGGTGATGATCGTGACGCCCGATAAAGACCTCGGGCAGTGTGTTCGCGGCACCCGAGTTGTCCAGTTCGACCGACGCAAGGGTGAGGTCGTCGACGAAGACGCCGTGACCCTCAAGTTCGGTGTCGGTCCGGCGTCGATCGCCGACTACTTGGCACTCGTCGGCGACACTGCCGATGGCTATCCCGGGCTTGCCGGTTGGGGCGCGAAGAGCGCGGCCACCGTGCTGGCCAAATTCGGCTCCATCACCGAGATTCCGGCATCATCGCGTGACTGGGGACTGCCGGCACTGCGCGGCGCAGAGAAGTTGGCCGTCACGCTCCGCGATCAGTTCGAGCTTGCATTGCTGTTCCGCAGGATCGCCACGATAGAGGTCGACGTCCCTGTCGGTGGGGTCGATGACTGGCAGTGGAAGGGCCCGACAACCGGTTTCACGGCCCTTGCCAAGCAGCTTGGTGCACCGCACCTCGCCGAGAGGGCCCAACGCCTCGCACAAAAACTGACACCCGCCGAGTGAGGTGACGGCCAGGCTACCTGCGGCACACAAGCGCTGCCGTTGAAGGCTGCTACCTCCCGGTCCTGACCTGATTCCCGGGCGCCCGTCGCACAGGGCCCGACCGTCACCTCACCCGGCGGGTGCC
>JANMQX010000173.1:0-12610 GCA_031370745.1 Ilumatobacteraceae bacterium | reverse complement strand
CGCGGCGTCTACACGGCTCCGCGCGGCAGCCTGAACCTTGGCTTGGCAATCACCGAATGGGATCTCGATCACTACCTCAACGCGCTCGACGACTCGCTGGGTGAGCTCTCCGAGGCGATATAGAACAGGTCCACGGCCGTGCGGCCTTCGTCGACGGCTCGTTGTTCGAAGCGTGTGAAGGGCCGCCATGACGGCCGCTCGATCTGTCCGCCGTTCAGAACGGAATCAGCGTCGCACACCTGGCGCATCTGCGCTGCGTAGTCGACGGCATCGGTCGCGAGGTGCAACGTCCCGCCGGCGCGAAGCAATGGCACCAATCGAGCGAGGACGTGTGGTCGGATCAGCCGACGGCTGTGCTGGCGATGCTTCGGCCACGGGTCGGGGAAGAAGATGCGAATCGCGCAAATCGAGTGAAGAGGGATCCGACCCATGAAATCGAGCACATCACCGTCGACGACACGCACGTTGCGCAGGGCGCGGCTCTCTATTGCCTCGAGCACCGCGGCTACACCCGGGGTGTGCACGTCGACACCGATGACATGCTCACGCGGACACGTCTCGGCAGTTTCGATCAATGCCTCGCCGCCGCCGAACCCGATATCGAGCACCACGTCACCCTCTACGCCGAACACCTCCTCGAACGCCAATGGCGCGCCATCAACGTCGATCCCCCACCGCGCCATGGCGTTGGCGTAGGCCGCGATTCGCGACTGCGACAAGCCGCGGCGACGAGGCTTGAACGTCCGCTGAGGTGGATGCGTCACGCCTGCTGGATTCGACACGGGACGATGATCGTACCTGCCTCAAACGTGCAAGGCTGAAGGTCATGGCGTGGTTGGTCACAGAGGGTCGAGTGCTGGCCTCCTGCGAGTCGGTGTCGCAGCGACGTGGCAAGAGTCGCGGACTTCTCGGTCGCGATGAAATCGAAGGTGCGCTGATCCTGACCGGATGCAGATGGGTGCACACCGTTGGGATGCGCTTCGCTCTCGACGTGGCGTATGTCGACGAGAACGGAGTCGTTGTCAAGACCGTGCACATGCGCCGCCACCGGGTTGGCGCGCCCGTGTGGCGGGCACGGTGGGTCATCGAGGCCCAGGAAGGCGCCTTCGGGCGCTGGGGATTGCGAGTCGGCGATGTCGTGGAGTTGCGTGAATGACCGGCACGCTCGTACTCGTTGCGACACCTATCGGAAACCTCGGCGATCTCGCGTCGCGGGCGGTCGCGACGTTGCAACAGTCGTCGCTGATCCTGTGCGAGGACACTCGCCATTCGGGCAAGCTGCTGTCTCATGCCGGCATCAGCGGAGTGCGTCTGGCCGTCTGCAACGAGCACACCGAGCCCGACCGAGGACGCGAGGTCTTGGCACTGCTCGAAGCCGGAGAAACGGTCACGTTGATCACCGACGCCGGCACGCCCGGGATCTCCGATCCGGGGTCGCGGCTGGTGCGCGTCGTGCTCGATGCAGGTCACGCAGTGTCGGCCGTGCCAGGCCCCGCTGCTTTCGTCATGGCCTTGGTCATCAGTGGATTCGATACCGCGCGCTTTGTGTTCGAAGGGTTCCTGCCTCGCTCAGGTCGCGAGCGCGCAACGCGACTCGCCGCCATCGCCATTGAACCGCGCACGACCGTGATGTACGAGGCGCCGCATCGCGTCGAGCGCACCGTCGTCGATCTCGCTGCGGCCTGCCGTGACAGCCGCCCGGTCGCCGTGGCACGAGAGCTGACCAAGATCTACGAATCGGTGTGGCGAGGTTCGCTCGGCGACGCCGTCAAACATCTGCGGGCAACGCCACCGCGTGGCGAATACGTGATCGTGCTGCAAGGTGCACCGCCACGCGACGAAGTCACTGATGCCGAGATACGGTCTGCTCTCCATCTGGCTCTCGCAGGGCACAGTCGCAAGGACGCGGTTGAAGCTGTGGTTGGCCAACTGGATGTTCCCAAACGCCGCGTCTACGACCTTGCACTTGCAGAGGGGCGCCATGTCTGAAGCGACACAAACCGAACCAACACCGCCCGAGCTGCGGCCCTACGTTTCGACCGGGCCCAGTGCCGCGTTCTTCGATCTCGACCGCACCCTCATCAGTGGGTCCAGCGCGTTCGTCTTGGGCGTCGCCGCATGGCGTGCCGGGCTCGTGCCGCCCGGCCAGTTCGGCAGAGATGCGGTCGGCGCGGTCGCGTTTCGATTCAGCGGCGCCAGCGACGACACCTCCAACGGCGTTCGAGACCGGATTCTCGGTGCCGTGAAGGGCATCCGTGTCGACGATCTCGTTGCGCTCAACGCCGAGATCGTGCCCAAGCTGCTTGCCAAGGTCCGCCCCGAGGCACAGGCGCTCGTCGACCGTCACCGTCACGCCGGGCGAGCCACGTACATCGTGTCGGCATCGCCGGTTGAACTTGTCGAACCTCTGGCCAAAGCTCTGGGCATGACAGCAGGGATCGGCACGGTCAGCGAGATCCTCGACGGTGTGTACACGGGCGAGCTGGCCGGCCCTTTCTGCTATGGCCCGGGCAAGGTCGAAGCGATCGTCGATCTGGCGAAATGGGAGAACTTCGATCTCGGTCAGTGTTACGCCTACAGCGATTCTGCCAGCGACCTGCCGATGATGGAAGCCGTGGGGCATCCCGTCGCCGTCAACCCCGACGCCAAGCTCGAGCGCATCGCCCATCACAACGGTTGGCCAATCGTCGTGTTCAGCAAACGCACGAAAGCAGTCGTGCGGCGCACGACCAAGACGCTCGGCACCGTCGGCGTGGCAGCCGCCGGATTCGCAGCCGGCACGCGATACGCCGGCCGGTATGCACGCGGGCGCGTTTTCGGTCTTTGGCGTTGACGTATCGGCGATCCGCTCAGGAAAGTCGCTTGCCTCGACCGCTGGCATCGGGCGTATCCTTGACGACGTGAGCACACCGACTCGAACCCGACGAATGCGCACCGGCTTCTAAACCAGCCGCCGTTCGCCATTCTTCGAAAGGATCAGTCGTGAGCAACTACTTCCTCACCACACCTATTTACTACGTCACGGCCAAGCCGCATCTCGGCCATGCCTACACCACCATCGTCGGCGACGCCATCGCCCGCTGGCACCGTTTGTTGGGCGACAACGTGCACTTCCTGACCGGCACCGACGAGCATGGTCAGAAGGTGCAACAAGCTGCGCAAGCCGCTGGCCAGTCGCCACAGGATTTCACTGACTCGATCGCCCCGCTCTACCAGCAGGCGTGGCAGCAGCTCAACATCTCCAACGACGACTTCATCCGAACGACAGAGCAACGCCACAAGATCGGTGTCGCCGAGTTGTTGCAGCGTTGCTACGACGCCGGCGACATCGAGCTCGACCTCTACAAGGGCAAGTACTGCATCGCCTGCGAGGAGTACTACACCGACGACGAGCTCGACCCTGGCGACTTGTGCCGCATCCACCACCTGCCGGTCGAGAACGTCGAGGAGGAGAACTACTTCTTCCGCCTCAGTCGTTTCCAGGACCGGCTGCTCGATTGGTACGCAGCTCATCCGGGCGCGATCGTGCCGGAGTTCCGCGGCAACGAGGCCCTCGGTCTGATTCGCGGCGGCTTGCGCGACTTCTCGGTCAGCCGCACCAGCATCACCTGGGGGATCCCCCTTCCGTGGGACGACAAGCACGTGGCCTATGTCTGGTTCGACGCCCTCGCCAACTACCTCACTGCGGTCGGTTACGGCAGCGACCCCCAGCGATTCAACGAGTGGTGGCCGGCCCATCACCTGATCGGTAAGGACATCGTCCGCCATCACTGCGTGTATTGGCCGGCGATGCTGATCAGCGCGGGCATCGAGCCGCCCGCGCGATGGTCCGTCGGCGGCTGGCTACTGGTCGGTGGCGAGAAGATGAGCAAGACCACGGGTAACGTCGTCAATCCGCTCGACCTTGTGGCCGACGTCGGCGTCGACGGCTTTCGTTACTACATCCTCGCCGAGACGCCTTACGGCAACGACGGCGATTTCACGTACGAGGGTCTGATCGGGCGCTACAACTCCGATCTCGCCAACAACCTCGGCAACCTGCTGGCGAGGGTGGCCACGGTCGTCACCAAGAAGTGCGACGGAGTCGGACCGCCACCGCGAGCAGATTCGCCGTTGGCCGCAACGGCTGTTTCGGCGTATGCGGCCACCGCGGCTGCGTGGGCAGAATCTGCGCCAAGTCGCGCCCTCGACGCAACGTGGAGTCTGATCCGCGCAACCAACTCGCATCTCGAGGCCAACGAGCCGTGGAAAGCCGAGCCCGGCCCGCAAGTCGATGCGATCATGGGAGACGCCCTCGAGGCATTGCGAATCGTCGCCATCCTGGCCGCGCCGGCGATTCCCGACACGTCGCAGACGGTCTGGGAGCGGCTCGGCCTCAGCGGTCGGGTCGAAGACCAACGCCTCCCCACTGCGGTCGAATGGGGCGGTTACCCCGGTGGCCTCACGGTGACCAAAGGTGAATCGCTGTTTCCCCGCAAGGTGGTCTGAACCGCATGGACTACACCGACAGTCACTGCCACCTCTACGACACGCGTGGTGTGTCCGTCGACGAGGTGATCGCCGCAGCACGCGCCGCGGGGGTCACCACGATGGTCAACGTCGGTTGCGACGCGGCCACGACCGAGCAGGCCATTGCCGTGGCCGCCACACACGACGACATCTTCGCCACCGCAGGGTTGCACCCGCACGAAGCCAAACACGGCGTCGACACGATCCTGGCGTACCTCGACGATCCCAACGTCGTCGCAATCGGCGAATGCGGGCTCGACTACTTCTACGACCACTCGACGCGGCCCGAGCAACGCCTGGCCTTCGCCGCACAGATCCAGCTCGCCCACGAACGATCACTGCCGCTGGTCATTCATACGCGCGACGCATGGGATGAGACCTTCGACATCCTCGAGGCAGAAGGCACACCAGAACGGACGATCTTCCACTGCTTCACGGGTGGACCCGACGAGGCCCGGCAGTGCCTGCGGCGCGGTGCCTACCTGTCGTTCAGTGGCATTGTGACGTTCAAAAGTGCGACCGACTTGCACGACGCGGCGCGCTTGTGCCCGATCGAGCGAATGTTGGCCGAAACCGACAGCCCGTACCTCGCCCCGGTCCCGCACCGCGGCACAACAAACCGGCCGGCGTACGTCACCCACGTGGTGCAGACGCTCGCCGACCTGCGAGGTGCACCCCTCGACGAGGTTCGCGCCGCTACCGTGGCCAACGCATGCCTTGCGTTCCCCGGCATTCGTCCGTAGCCTTTTCCACGTCCCACGGACGGGAAACCCGATAATGAACTCCTACGACCGACGTCGCCTCGTACTTGCCTCCATCTTCACGGTGGCAGCGCTCCCGGCGCTGTGGATCATCAACCGCAACGATGCCGGTTCAGCGGCGCCACCATTGGGTGCGGCGGGTGTACCGCAAGTCGGCGCCAACCAGGCTCCGTCGACATCGACGTACACGCCCGACGCGCCGATCTTTCTCGATGGGCCACCTTCGGGTGCTGACCCCGCCGTGGTCGACATCATCATCCCGCCGGGCCCGACCTCGACGGAGGCGACGGGCAGGGCTAGCTTCCGGCGCTACGCAGACCCCAGCAAGAGGCCGTGCACAACCGGCTTGGCACCGTGGGGCTCGACGCTCACGGTGACCAACACAGATAACGGCCAGACCACCACCTGTTTGAACAGCATCAGCACGCCGCTTCCGGCCGGCGTCGACATTGTGTTGCACACCGACATCTTCGCCTTGATCAGCGATCTCGCCGACGCACCCGTGCCTGTGCGCATCAGCTGGTAGGCGTGCATTCGCGCAGCGACATCGGGGCGCTGCTCAATGAACACGGTCTTGCCCCGCGGCGAGACCTCGGACAGAACTTCGTCGTCGATGCCAACATTGTCCGCAAGATCGCCCGCCTCGCCGACGTCGGCCCAGGCGATTTTGTCGTCGAGATCGGCGCGGGCCTCGGCTCGTTGACGATGGCGCTGGCCGAGACCGGCGCGACGATCACGGCGATCGAAGTTGATCACGGAGTGGCGGGCGCTTTGCGAACCGTCGTGGCCGATCTGTCGAATGTCACTGTGGTGGAAGACGACGCACTGCGGATCGATTGGAAGTCGACGCTCGCCGCTGCGCCTCGATGGGTGCTCGTCGCCAACCTTCCGTACAACGTGGCGACACCGTTGGTGTGCGATCTGTTGGATTTCGTTCCCGCCGTCGAACGAATGCTGGTGATGGTGCAGCGCGAAGTCGCCGATCGACTGTGTGCTGCTGCGGGCTCCGACGCCTACGGCGCAGTCAGCGTGAAGGTTGCATACTGGGCGACTTCGCGAATTGCCGGCACTGTGCCGGCAAGCGTTTTCCTTCCGAGGCCGAAAGTGGAGTCTGCGTTGGCCGACATTCGCCGCCGACCTTCACCCGCAGTCGATGTCGCGCCTGAACCGCTCTTTCAGTTGGTTCGAACCGCGTTCGGACAGCGCCGCAAGATGTTGCGCCGCTCGTTGACCACGATCGTCGGGCCCGAGGTCTTCGCGGCAGCGGGCATCGATGCTCAACGACGGCCCGAGGAGCTCGACATCGTCGAGTGGGGTGCGCTGACCAGCGCGTGGCTGGCGGCCGAGTGAGCGACATCGTGGTGGAAGCGCCAGCCAAGCTCACGTTGAGCCTGCGCATCCTCGGACTGCGCGCCGATGGGTATCACCTCATCGACGCCGAGATGGTCGCACTCGACTGGCACGACACGTTGACGATCGATCCGTCGTCGACGGGACTCTCTGCTGCAGGGCCGTACGCCACTGGTTTGCCGTTGGGCCGGACGAACCTCGTCAGCAAGGCGCTCCAGCTGCTCGGCCGCACGGCGGCCGTCCACATCCACAAGGCACTTCCACCGGGAGGCGGGCTCGGCGGTGGATCTGCCGATGCCGCTGCTGTTCTGCGGTGGGGAGGCTATGCAGACCTCGGTGGCGCGGCGCGCCTCGGTGCCGACGTCGCCTTTTGTCTCGTCGGCGGTCGGGCCCGCGTTCGTGGCATCGGGGAGCTGGTCGAGCCGCTGCCCTTCGAGCCGATCGATGTCACGTTGGTCGTTCCACCGATGTCGGTCAGCAGCCAGCGTGTGTACGCGGCGTGGGATCATCTCGACGGTCCGCGCAGCGTTGGAGACAACGACCTCGAGCCTGCGGCAATCAACGCGTTCCCAGAACTGGCCACCTGGCGCGACCGGATTCACGAGGCGGCCGGAATCGCCCCGACACTGGCCGGCAGCGGCGCGACGTGGTTCCTTCGCGGGCATCACGATCTCGACGCCGCGCTGCCCGAGGCAGTTGTGATTCGCACGACGACCGTCGCTTCGACGCGAAGCGAGCCGTAGACGCGAAACGGCCGCCCGCTGTGATGCGGACGGCCGTTTACGAGATCGAGCAGGTCACTTACCGCGTTGGCGTTGGTGACGTGTACGTCGAAGCATCTTCTTGTGCTTCTTCTTGCGCATTCTCTTGCGGCGTTTCTTGATCAGCGAACCCATAGCTCGTGAGACGCTACCGGCCAGCGGGGTCGGACCCAACGCGTGATTCGCCGAACGGTCCACCAACGTTCGCGATCCATCTCTGGCGGTGCATCACCCAGCGACAATCGATTCCGACCTCGCCGGGTGAACTGACGGCGTCGAGGGCCTCTCCGGCATACGTGTACCCCAAGGTTCGCGGCACGCCGGCGCTGGCGATGTTGGCCTTGTCGTGATGGATCTCGACACGCTCGATGCCGGGCACCGTGAACGCAACGTTGGTCAGCGAGGCCGCGATCTCCGTTGCATGACCCTGCCGCGTGTGATCGACGTGTACCCAGTACCCGATCTCGAGCGCACCGGGACCTCGGCGTCGATGAAAGCCGGTCGAACCAACGACGACCCCGTCGAGGAACGCTCCGATGACGACGTCGCCGCCTCCTTCCCACTCGGTCTTCCATTGTTCGATCAGCGCCAGTCGTTGGACGAGGCTCATCGGCTCTGCCGATATCCACGGCATCCACGGACGCAGATGTTCGAGATTCGCTGTGATCGCGGCCGACAGATCTGCAGCATCGGCCGCGACCCAGCGCCGCAAGGTCAACCGAGGCGAGGCAATGGTGTCGGGCAGTCGTTCCACCTATCCATTCTCCCTTTTCGCCCGTCTCGGAAGGTCCGAATTGTGAATTGGGATCATCCCCTCGGCCACCCGTCAACCGTGTAACACCCATTCGGTAGAGTGTGCATCAACGACTTCCCCGCCGTATTCGAGTGTTCTCTACGTTGGAAGGGGTGAGGTTGTGAGCGTGATCGTGTTGGTCGAAACGATTGCCGCGCTTGATTGGGCGACCGCCGACGAGCAGGCCGTCGCCCGTGCTTTGACCAACGTACGACGACTCCGTGGCTGGCTCGACTCGATCGAAGTCGCCGCGGCGCGGCGGTTGGCCGATCTCGCGGTGACATCACCTGCGATGTTTCCTGAACGCGTCGCCGCCGACGCCGGTCGCGTGTCGCTCGCTGAGGCATCGAAGGGTTTCGATCGTGCCCAGACCACCACGGCGATTCCGCAGATGGATTCTGTGCTCGCACGGGGCGAGGCGTCGGGCGGCCATGTCGATGTCGTCACACGGGCGATGCGTCAGCTCACCGCCTTGCAACGCAGCCAACTCGCCGACCGCGGCGACGAGTTGGCGTTGGCTGCTTCACAGTTGTCGCGCGACGAATTCGCCCGCGTTGTTCGCTCCGAGCTACGGCGTATTCAAACCGACGACGGCCTCGACCGCCTTCGACAACAACGCCGCAACACCAGGCTGCGTACGTGGCTCGATCGCGATAGCGGCATGTGGTGCATCCGTGGCGAGTTCGATCCAGAAACCGGCGCTCTGTTCGAAGGTCGGCTCCGCAACGCGATCGAGTCGCTGTTCCACGATCACCAACCCGACACTTGTCCCGCTGACCCACTGGCCAAGCAGGATCACCTTCGCGCGTTGGCATTGGTCGCTTTGACCACCGGCGGCCGTGCACGGTCGTCGGGGCGAATCGACATGTCGGTGTTGATCGACGCCGAAACGCTCCTGTGCGGCGAACACCCCCAGACAGTGATCGACTGCGGTCTTCCCTTCGATCTGCCAGTCGAGACATTGCGACGATGGGCATGCATCGCCGAAATCACCCCCATCATCGTCGGTGCTGACGGTGTCTCGCTCTATCTCGGACGCGACTCGCGAACCGCCAACCGTGAACAACGCCGCGCCCTGCGCGCAATGTACCGATGCTGCGCCATCCCGGGCTGCGGGGTCGGATTCGACCATTGCCAGATTCACCACCTGCGATGGTTCCGCAACCTCGGCAAGACAGACATCTCCAATCTCCTACCCGTGTGCAACAAGCACCACCATCTCGTTCACGAGGGTGGGTGGCAGCTCGCCCTCGACGAACGGCGCAATCTCACAGTCACCCATCCCGATGGAACGATCATGACAACCGGTCCACCTTCGGCGCGTGCCGGATGATGCACCGCGGCGACGTCAGTGATCCGCGATCACGGAAGCGTTTTGTCGAGGCGAAGTCGATCGCCGATGCGTCGAAACTACGCACATACCAGGCCCGCGCGCCGCGCGATCCGGCAGTTCAGCGCCCGGCCAAGGCAGCGACGACGGGCGCAAAGCCCTCTGCATCGCGGACGACGTAGTGACTGATACCGACGTCGTTGCGCAGTCGTTCGAGTTTGTCCACGATCTGCGCAACGGAGCCGATCAACAGGAAGGGGGTGTGCTCGACCTGTTCAGTGGCAATCTCGAACCGCTCAGCGGTCGCGGCGATCTGATCGCCGGCATCGGCGCCGAGGTCGATGAGTTGCACCAGCGACGACATCTCGATCTCAGCGAATCGGTCACCCGCCGCTTCCTCCAACCACCGCGACCGCTGCCTGACATCATCGATCCCAAATCCCCGGGCGGATGGTTCACCGCCCTCACCATGGGCCAGGCCGGTGAATTGAAAGATGTCGGCGTGGCGCGCGGCGATGCCGACGACACGCTTTCCGTGACCACCGACCAACAGGGGCACATGCTGCTGAATTGGCCGTACGCCCAAGTCATCGATAACGAGGTGGTGATGTTCACCGTCGATCTCTACGGCGCCGGTGTCGAGCAGCGACCGAAGGGCGATCACGGATTCCTCGAGGCGGGTCACACGGGCACCGGGCTTGCGCAACAACAGGCCGATCGCATCGTGCTCCGACTGCATGTATCCCGTGCCGAGGCCCATCACCAAGCGACCGCCGGTCAGCCGATCGAACGTTGCCGCTGTGCGAGCGAGCAACGCCGGATGGTGAAACTCGTTGTTCAGCACCAGCGGGCCCACGCGCAGGCGAGTCGTCGCCTCGGCTGCGACCATCAGCGGGAGGAAGGGGTCAACGGTGCCGATGTGGTCGAACGAGAAGAACTCGTCGTAGCCAAGCGATTCGGCCTGCCGAGCCGCCACAGCCAAACCCTCGTGATCGCCGAGATTTCGACCTTGCAGCGCGAACCTGAATGGCTTGACGACGCCCGAGACCACGCTTCAACCCTAAACGTCGGTTTCGTCAACCGCGGTACTGTTCACAGGCCACGATCAGCTAGGGCAGGGGTAACCCCGTGGTAGCCCGTGCGGCCCGCCGCTAGCCTCTGGCCACGACCTTCCGGGGTCGTTCAATGGTAGGACATCGGTTTTTGGTGCCGTCTATAGGGGTTCGAATCCTCTCCCCGGAACACAGCTGCACGTTTGTCAGAGACTCTTGAAAGACTCTTGTGAGCCGCTTGAAACAAAGGTTCAGACCGAGCTACACCACTTTCGTGCCGCAACGCGCTAGAACGGACGCATGACAGTCTCGGCGATCGTGCTGGCGGCGGGCGAGGGAGCCCGAATGCGCTCGGCCCGCCCGAAGCCGTTGCACCAGATCTGTGGCCGTCCGATGGTCATGCACGTGATTCATGCTCTGGCCGACGTCGATGTCGATCGGACTGTCGTCGTCGTCGGCCACGGCGCTGAACGCGTCACCAAGAAGGTGCAGGAGCAGGCTCCCGGATGGGCGCACGTCACCTTTGTCGAGCAGACCGTGCAGCGCGGGACCGGCGACGCGGCCATGGTCGGGATGACCGCGATTCCTGGCGACGATCTCGACGACACCTCGACGATCATCGTGCTCCCGGGCGATACACCGCTGTTGCGCGACGAGACGCTTCAGCGCCTGGTGGCAACCCACCTCAGCAGCGGCAACGCAGCAACGGCCATCACCTCTGTCGTCGAAGATCCCACCGGATATGGACGGGTGCTGCGGGCGCCGTCGAAGCTGGGCGATGGACGCGTCCTGCAGGTCGTCGAACAGCGCGATGCCAGCCTCGAAACGCTGGCGATCCGCGAGATCTGGACCAGCATGTGCGCCTTCCGCCGCGACCTGCTGGGCCCCGCACTCCGCCGGCTCAGCCCCGACAACGCCCAAGGCGAGTACTACTTGACCGACGTCGTCGAAGTATTGGCCGGGATGGGTCACCAGATCGGCACCGTGCAAGCACCCGAAGAAGAGACCCGCGGCGTCAACGATCGCTGGCAGCTGGCACTTGCCGAGCGCGAGCTGCGACACCGCACAAATCGTCACTGGCTGCTGAACGGCGTGACGATGCTCGACCCGCGCCAGACCTTCATCGATGTCACGGTGCGGCTCGGCCGCGACGTCACGTTGTATCCCGGCACGATCCTGCAGGGCAACACCGTCATCGGCGACAGCTGCGAAATCGGGCCCGATACGCGTCTGGTCGATTGTGTGGTCGGAGCAGGGGCGACGGTCGAAAACAGCGTTGGCCGCGACAGTGAGATCGGCGACGATGCGCACGTCGGGCCATACGCCCATCTGGCGCCGGGTACATCGGTGCCTTCTTCGGCGTCGACGGGCGCGTTCTACACTGCACCCGCCGACTAGATGCAGCTGCGGAGCCCCCACATGGAAAAATTCACGACCAAGCGCATGTCGTTCTTCTCTGGGCGCACGCATCCGGCGCTGGCCGAGGAGGTGGCGACGGAGCTCGGAGTCGAGCTGGGCGATCCCAACCTGGTGCAGTTCGCCAACGGTGAGATCCGCCCCCGATTCACCGAGAGCATCCGCGGCAGCGATGTGTTCATCATGCAGACGCACTGCGGGGTCGACGAACACAGCATCAACGACTCGATCATGGAGCAGCTCATCATGATCGACACGGCGTATCGCGCTTCCGCCAAGCGGATCACCGCGGTGTGCCCATTCTTCGGATATGCGCGCCAGGATCACAAGGCAGAAGGTCGTGAGCCCATCACCGCCAGGCTTGTGGCCGACTTGTTCAAGGCCGCCGGGGCGAAGCGCATGGTGTCGATCGACCTGCACAGTGGCCAGATCCAGGGCTTCTTCGAAGGTCCCGTCGATCACCTCACCGCCACCCCCGTGCTCGAGAACTACATTCGCCAGCACGCGCGGGAGCCAGTGATCGTCTCGCCCGATGCTGGGCGCATCAAGGTCGCGGCGCGCATGGCCGAGCACCTCGGCGACCTGGGCGCAGACCTGGCGTTCATCTACAAGCGTCGTCCGAAAGGCAGCGTCAACCA